>CAYQLC010000005.1:65185-69222 GCA_964418325.1 uncultured Bifidobacterium sp. | reverse complement strand
AATGAGAGACAAAATTGACGCTCGCCAGTTTACAAAACACGATGGTCTAAAAGACTTACTAACTGGGTTGCTTGCTTTTCCCGCTTTCTTAGAGAGTGCATGGAGAGAGATCAAATCTGCAGAAAGATCCGGAGATGACATCAATCTGTTTTTGCTCTCTCTTTTAGAAAATGAGGAGAGAAACCAGAATTCACTGGCAGTCAGACCTGATCGAGAAATCAGCGATAGAAATGAGCAGGAGTTATACGAATTAGCAGCAAGAGTGTTATTGCTTAGCAATTCTATTACCCAAATTTTTCGAACAAACGATTTAGTAGCCCGGTACACTTTTGCAGATATCCTGATAATGACCTCTGGAAGTTATGATGAAGTTAGTGAAAAATTAATAAGCCGTGTTGAGCCATTAGGAGTTGCCGTCGTTGGCATGAAGCTGAGAACCTCTTACTCAATAAGTTCCCACTCTTCGCCACAATTCTTGGTTGAAGCAATTTCTAAGCTCGAGCAGCTTTTGCTCACAACTGTTGGCGAAGAAACTCGATCAGAATAGAAGAAACTCGATCAGAATATGGGGTAGCGCTTTACCCGATGTAACTGCTCCTATACCCATAGAAGATAATTCTTCAATAGCTAGGGATTAGTAGATAAGTAAAAGCGAGAGTCACGAGAGTGTTTCGTAGTGAATGTCAGTCAAACAAGCGAAATTACTCCACAGGATGGTCCACTACGACCATTCTTAGAAGATGATTCAATAGAGGAGATTTGGATTAATTCACCAAATCGGATTTTCATCGCACGTAATGGGAAAACCGAACTCATCCCAATATTTATGTCGGGGCAGGAGATAAGAGACTGCATTGAACGTATGTTGGCATGGAGCGGCAGAAGGGTGGATCTATCTCAACCTTTTGTTGATGCCCGACTTCCAAATGGTGCTCGTTTACATGTAGTTATTCCAGATATCACCGCTGAATATTGGACGTTGAATATACGAAAAAGGGCTCTGAGGGCTTTTGGGCTTGAAGATTTAGTGGAAGTTCAATCAATCAACTTAATAGTTGCGGAACTGCTTCGCGATGTAGTGTTGTCGCAGGCAAATATTCTGATTAGTGGTGCTACCCAAGCTGGTAAAACCACCGTTCTCAACTCTCTCCTCGGTGAATTACCTCTTTCCAGCAGGCTTATTTCGATTGAAGAGGTCTTCGAACTTGTGCCGAGAGTCGCGGATCATGTGGCATTACAGACTCGTCAGGCTAATCTCGAGGGCCAGGGAGAAGTCACACTACGCACATTGGTGCGCGAAGCGCTTCGAATGCGTCCCACGCACCTGGTGATAGGAGAAATTCGGGGAGCTGAGGCTCTCGATCTACTTCTAGCGCTGAATTCCGGAATTCCGGGTTTAGCGAGCATACATGCCAACTCTCCAGTTGACGCTCTACGCAAGATAGCTGCTTTACCACTTTTAGCTGGTACAAATATTAATCGAGACTTTACTCTTGAAGCAGTTAAAGAAAATATCGACATCGTTATTCACTGTGAAAAAGATCGAGGTGGAACCCGGAGAATCTCTCGAGTTTCAGTTGTATGCAAACAAGGAGAGAGAAACTCGCTCAAAGTCGAACACTTGATTAAATGGGAATCAGGAAAATATAGATGGGGTCAAATAGATTTTGATTTGTATCCCAAGTTTGAGACTCTTCGAGAGCAAATACTGAAACGAAGCGAAGATTCCCTAAACCTTCATGAATCTAACAAGAGTTTTGGAAATCGAAAGCAAGGGCAATGAGATTTATTTCCTCTCTCCTATTTTGCTGTGGAACTATTTTACTTTTTGCCCGAGGCGCGCGGTTTAAAGAATTTCACAAATCACGAAGAACGAAAGCTCACTTAATTGGATTGACTAAATTCTTGTCAGTATTTGTATTTACTTTCTCGATGATGTACTTAATTACACGAAGTACCAATATTTCTCTCCCAATTTCACTTATCGTAAGTTACTTTCCAATTATTTATAGGAGGCAGAAAATAAGAAAAGAGGCGGAAAACCGTCGGAAATCCTGGCCCCTTGTAATCGATCAACTCTCTACAGCCACTGCCTCGGGAGTTTCACTACATATGGCAGTAATTGAGATGGCTACCCGAGGTCCCCAATCACTTCATGAAGAGTTCAATAGTTTTGAGAAGTCCTTTAAAGAATCGGGAAGTTTGGCGGCAGCTTTAAATGATTTTGTGAAAGCAGCGAGAAATCGTGGAACAAAATCTCATACACGCATGGCAGCGCAACTAAAATCTACAATCCTGATAGCCCGGGACTATGGAGGGCAAGAGATTGGTCCTATTTTAAGGAACCTAAGCATGCATTTAAGAAATCGAGAGCGCGCGCTCGATGAAATAGCAATTAGGCAGAATTGGATTAAAAATGGTGCAGCGTTAGCATCCTTAACTCCATGGTTATTACTTCTAGTGCTCTCGCTACATTCACAAACTGTGGCTGCTTACAACTCTAGTGCAGGACGAATCGTGCTCTTTATCGGACTTGCAATAACTATAGTCGCGTATAAATGGATCACCAAAATCTCAGACTCTTTTTCAGTCGAATGACTATGCTATTCATGAATCTCAATTACCTCTTTTTTTGTACTTACGTTGCACTACTAATACTAGGAATTGCTCTGGTTTATAAGTATATAGTCGGCTGCACCCGTGAATTTAATACATTTTCGAAGCGTAATTTACCGTCTAACGTAAGTAATTCATTAACGACAAAAACCAAAATGAATTTTTTGAGAAATATAGATGATATTTTTGAACTAACAGGTATCACTCGGTTAGAAATAATTCGTGAACTTTTTGCGAAGTCCACATTAATAGCACTTTTGCCACTCTTTATTTCGCAGGTTATTGGATTGAGCCAATTCCAAACATTGGTATTAATTCTTGTTCTATCAATTTCCTTCTCGTATTGGCTTATTGGCTATCGAAAGCGGGTAGTTCGGCAATACCGCGATGATTTCGATCTAGAATTTCCCGATTTTGTGGAATCATTATCGCTTGCACTTAACTCAGGCTTACCATTTCTTGGTGCGGTATCACGAGTAATTAGGGAATTTGAGGGTCTTGAGAGTTCTGATGGTCAAACATCAATTCCCACTGCACGTAGTCGAAAATGGATTTTGGCTGGAGCATTATCAAATAACCAGCAAAGATCACGTTCAAGTCCATTAATGCGGGAACTGGCTATATTGCAATCACAAATTAGCTCTGGGGAATCAACGCAGTATGCATTTGATGGAGTTTCTAGGCGCATCCGCTCATCTTCGGTAGCTAATTTCGTGGATGTCATCACAATAAGCCTTGCTCGTGGTACGCCGTTATCTTCACAGTTAAATGAATACTCCTTGAGTATCCGGGAGAGTCAACGAAGATCCTTAATGGAACGAGCTGGTCGGGCAGAGGTAAAAATGATGGTTCCTGTGGTCTTCCTTTTGTTGCCGATATCAGTTCTCTTTGCCTTGTGGCCGAGTTTTCAACAGTTGCAACAGTTAGTCATTAGTCCTTGAACTTTTTGGTGTTCATCTATACAGAAGTTCTACTAAGGAATGATTACCAAAATCGATCCGTATTTTTTGGAGGAGTGGCATGAAGAAAGTCTCTCAAGAATTAGATTTTCATACCTTAAGTATTTTTTTTCTTACTCACGTCGATAACATAAAAGACGTCATGTTTCGTATCGAGTATTTGATTGTGTGCATCGCACGTCGATTCTTTATGTTCCAAGATATCGCTTTTCAATCTATCAGCGATTTATCTAGAACCTTGCGAGGGAAAAAGGGGGAAATAGGAGAGATCTCCAACGAGCGAGGCGATGTTCCTGGCTGGGTGCTAGTCGTTTTAATGACCGCTGGACTAGTGACTGGAATTTGGACAGTTGCCGCACCTCGCCTCAACCAAATTCTTCGAAATTCACTCGATTCGATGAATGCAATCCGGTAACACCTTCTTGATACCTGAGAAGTCCCTCTTGATACCTGAGAAGTCCC
>CAYQLC010000005.1:61705-65085 GCA_964418325.1 uncultured Bifidobacterium sp. | reverse complement strand
TCTTGATACCTGAGAAGTCCCTCTTGATACCTGAGAAGTCCCCGCCCGGATGCGCTCGAAGAGTCGGGACGGGAAGAGGATCGATAGTCCGTGCACCCAAAGAAGAAGGAAGCATTGATTCCTTGATTTTTATCGTACCAACAATTTTCCTAATGATTGCGATTCTATCTCTCTTTCAATTTGCGCTGACTGTAAATAAGTTAAATTCAAGCGCAATATTGATTGGGCGAGAACTAGCAAGAGATTCGGGAATTTCGCATTCTCTAGATCGGACACAGTCCTTGATTAATAGTCATGATTTAGATATCAAAGATTTTCATGTGATGCACTTTCCGATAGGGGAGCGAGTATTTCTTCAGTTGGTTTTAGTCGGGAAGGATTTGCGAGTTGGATTTTTTTCAGTCACTCCTTCAGCGAGAAGTTTGACCCTTCAAGATAAGTGGTGACTCTGGATGGGATTGCGAGCAAAGAGTTCCAAGGGTGAGCAAGGAAGTGCGATAGTTGAATTTGTCGCCTTTCTCTCGCTTTTTCTATTACCTCTTATTGCTTTCTTCACCCTAGTCACATCAGATTCAAATGTAAGACTTCGGAATGAAGAGATGTTCCGGGAGGTGATTCAGATAATAATTTCGGGTGATGAGTTGACTCAATCAGTGAGTACGGCGAGGCGGTACCTAGCACTACAAAACTCATCTGCCTCACTCGATGTTCTTTGTGTGCTGGGCACATGTCCTCGACGAGGCAGTTTAATGAAGGTCATAATCATCGGAGGAGAAACAAAGATGGAAACCGTCGTAAAAGGTGGTAAGTGGAGTTGATTGAAGAGTGGGGCATTTATTGTCTAGTTGATCGTAGACCCCATGTGTCACCACCCGCAGAGTTGTCATCGGGTTACTACCAACGGGCTACCTCATTGGAGCGCGGCTCTGCTTTGCCCATGCTCATTGGTACTTTGTTGATGGCTTTGTCTGCTTACATGGTAGCTACCAACATTTATTTTCTTAACGTGGAAAAAATGAAATTAGAGAGATGGGGAGAGATTTTTATCACCGATTTATATCAGGAAATAGCTTATGAAGAGTATTACTTCACTGCCTACGAACCTAGTAGTAAGGAATTAAGGAATTATGTTGAAGTTGATTGCAGCAAATTGTTGTTAGATATGCGAGAAAAGAGTCGAACTTTTCCACCTGCCAAAAGTGTTGAATCTGCAAGTTGTAATTTGGGGCGTGTCAAACTTGTCCTTTCGAAGGAAGTCCAACTTCCCTTCATCCCACAGGGATTTGTCAATTTTCGTCCGAAAGTTGTTGCACATGTCGAGGCAGGACTCCAGCGGGTGAGAACAAATGGGTGAGATTTAAAAGTCTGCCGTACAAGTATGATTGCGCTCATGGCCGAGCGTGAATATGAGCAAGAGATTGATTCACTTGCCCAGAAACTCTCGACAATTAAGAGTGTGCTGAATTTGGATTCTATGGCAAAGCAAGTGGTAGCCCTTGAGCAAGAGGCAGCAAACCCAAATCTTTGGGATGACCCAGAAAATGCAACTCGCGTAACAAGTAAGCTTTCACGTCTCCAGAACGAAATTAATCATTTCTCTAAACTTGAAAATCGTCTTACCGATCTACCCATACTCATTGATCTTGCTCAAACGGAAAAAGACTTGAATTCGTTGAGAGAAGCCGAGAGCGAACTGGATGCTCTGTCGAAAGCAATTGGAGAATTAGAAGTTCGAACACTTCTCAACGGTGAGTATGACGCTCGCGATGCCCTTGTAACGATCCGGTCACAAGCTGGAGGTGTTGAGGCAGCGGATTGGGCGCAAATGCTCTTTCGAATGTACACCCGATGGTGTGAGCGCCATTCGCACAAATTTGATGTCTTGGATACCTCGTATGCTGAGGAGGCCGGAATTAAGTCAGTTACCTTTCGAGTGAGTGCACCATACGCCTACGGAACATTATCGGTTGAGCAAGGAACACATCGTTTAGTTCGCATTTCGCCCTTCGATAGCAACGCCAGGCGCCACACCTCTTTCGCTGGAGTTGAAGTCGTCCCAGTTGTTGATCAGAGCGACCATATCGATATCGATGAGAAAGAGTTACGTATTGACGTTTATCGCTCGAGTGGCCCTGGTGGTCAAGGAGTAAACACAACAGATTCAGCTGTGCGAATTACGCACATTCCCACAGGAATAGTGGTCTCGTGCCAGAACGAGCGTTCACAGATTCAAAATAAAGCAACAGCAATGGCAGTTCTACAATCGAAGTTATTAGATCGACGTCGTCAGGAAGAACAAGCAAAAATCGATGCTCTCAAGGGAGATAATTCTGGCTCGTGGGGTAATCAAATGCGTTCCTATGTGTTGCATCCGTATCAATTGGTCAAAGATTTACGTAATGACTATGAAGTGGGAAATACCGGCGCGGTGCTTGATGGTGAGATTGATGATTTCATCGAAGCGGGAATTCGTTGGCGACGTCAGAGTGAATAACGCCGCACGAATAACCCTGCACGAATAACCCTGCACCAACTTATTAACTGCGAATCTCATAACATTTTTTCGCTATAGCCCGCTGTTTTCCTCAGATTTTTCATTAGATCAGAGCGTTTAAGCCCGCCGAAATCGACATCTCTCTCTAGAATCATCCCCTGGAGAAGAGGTGGCGACGAGTTGATCAAGTTTGAGAATGTAAGCAAAACCTACCCAAACCAAGAACGGCCAGCCCTCGATGGTGTGAACCTCGAAGTGGCAAAAGGCGAGTTCGTCTTCTTGGTGGGCCTTTCGGGCTCTGGTAAGTCCACTTTCCTCCGCCTTGTTCTCAAAGAAGAGAACCCGACCTCAGGCAAGATTTTTGTAGCGGGCAAGGACTTGAGCAAACTTTCGGGTTGGAAAGTCCCCGAACTCCGCCGCCAAGTGGGAACTGTCTTCCAAGATTTCCGGCTCCTGCCAAATAAGACAGTTTTTGAGAATGTCGCCTTCACCCTCCACGTCCTTGGCTATTCAAAGAAGGAGATCAATCGCGAAGTCCCTGAGGTTCTCGAACTCGTTGGCCTCGAAGGGTATGGCGACCGTCGCCCATCACAGCTTTCTGGCGGTGAGCAACAACGAGTAGCGATCGCTCGTGCCTTCGTCAGCCACCCGGCCATCCTGATTGCAGACGAGCCAACCGGAAATCTTGATCCCACTATGAGCGTTGGAATTATGAAATTGCTCGACCGGATTAATAGAACTGGGACAACAGTGGTTATGGCTACTCACGACAGCGGAATCGTTGATCAAATGCGTAAACGAGTGATCGAACTAGAAGGTGGTCTGGTTATCCGTGATCAAGTTCGTGGCGTTTATGGCTATAGCGGATAAGCAGCAGAGCAGAGCA
>CAYQLC010000005.1:58790-61605 GCA_964418325.1 uncultured Bifidobacterium sp. | reverse complement strand
AGCAGAGCAGAGCAAGGCAGTTAGTTAGGAGCAGGAGATGAGAGCAAGGTTTGTTATGTCGGAGGTCGGTATCGGCCTGCGCAGAAACCTCACCATGACATTTGCTGTCATCGTCACCGTAGCGACATCGCTTTCTCTTCTTGGATTCGGATTACTTTCAAATGCTCAAGTGAGCGTGATGAAAGATTATTGGTATGACAAGATCGAGGTATCAATATATCTCTGTGGAGATCTGTCGGAATCGCCATCATGCTCTGCGGGAAAGATTACTATTCCCCAAAAAGAGCAGATCGAACAAGATCTTAAAGCCATCCCTGTTGTACAAAATGTCTATTACGAATCTCAAGCCGATGCCTTTAAAAGATTCCAGGAGAGATTTAAAGATTCAGCCATCGCTCAGAACGTGACGCCAGATCAACTCCCTGAATCATTTCGGGTCAAGCTAAAAGACCCCACCCAATTCGCCGTCATCCAAAGCGCTTTCTCGGGAAGGCCGGGAGTAGATGTAGTTCAGGATCAACGAGCAATTCTCGAGAAATTCTTCAGGTTACTAAATGTTCTGAGAAATGGTGCGCTATTTATCGGATTAATCTCGGTACTAACTGCAGCGCTTTTGATTTCTAATACCATTAGGATCGCCGCGTTCAATCGACGACGCGAGACTGGAGTAATGAAACTTGTTGGTGCATCTAGTTTCTCAATCCAACTTCCGTTCCTATTAGAAAGTATCTTCTCGGCAATTTTCGGCTGGGCTGTTGCACTGGGCTTGCTCTCGGGATTCAAAGTACTTATCGATCAACGAGTCGCGCCACTTCTTACCTTCACCCGATTCTTCGGGTGGGATGCAGTTTGGATAGCTTCACTTCAACTTCTCGCCGTCGGACTCTTTGTTGCTTCGCTGGCATCCCTTATCACCCTGCGTCGCTTCGTAAAGGTTTAATCTGAAGTACTGACAGTGCAGAATATGTACCTGCAACAAATCAATTCAGAGCTCCTCTTCAAGCAAGTACACAGCTCCTCTTCAAGCAAGTACACAGCTCCTCTTCAAGCAAGTACACAGCTCCTCTTCAAGCAAGTACACAGCTCCTGCTCGAACCAGAAATCGCACCTCCTTCTAAAACCTTTTTAGACGTCTATAAAAGAGACCATCTCGATAAGAACCGCTAATTTCACCGATTTATCAAACATTTAGGGCGGTTGGAGAGCCCGTAGAATTGGTTCATGAACAAGTCGCAACTCCAAGCGATGGCAATCGTCCTAGCGTTGATGATTGCCTCCTTTGGCATGGGCTTTTTCACCAATTCTCAAGGTTCCTCTGTGGACCAAGCGCTCGAGCAGATCGCGGCTGAGCAGAAGATTTCACCGAGTGAATTAGAACGGGCAGCGATTGAAGGAATGCTGCGAGCCTCTGGCGATCGTTGGTCGAACTATCGAGATGCTAACCAAGTTGCTGCGCAAGAAGACGAGCTCGATGGGCGCTACAGCGGTATTGGCATATGGCTGCGTCCGGGAAATGGCGGCGGTACCGAGATTGCCGGCGTGAAAGCTGGTTCGATTGCTGATCAAGCAGGGCTCAAGGTTGGCGATGTCATCGCACTGATTGATGGCAAAGATTTCTCGTCAGCCGATCTTCCAACAACAGTTGCTGCGTTACGTGGCAAATCAGGTTCAAAATTTGATATCAAGGTACTTCGCAATGGATTAGATAATGACTTTACGTTGGTACGAGAGAACATTGCGATACCTGATGTCCGTGTTACAGAATTAGCAGAGGGAGTTGCGCTGATAAAAGTGGAGGCATTTAGCGAACAAGTCGCTGATGATGCTCTCGAAGGATTATCGAAAGTTCAATATAAAAAAGGAATTGTAATTGATCTTCGAGATAATCCGGGCGGTGTTTTATCTGCTGCTACTGATTTTGTTCAACTATTTATTCGTTCAGGTCTATTAGTTTCATACGATCGAGGTAGCGGAAAGCGAATTGCCATTGAAGCAGCTAATGCAAAACCAATAAACGTGCCACTAACTGTGATTGTTAATGAGAACACTGCTAGCTCCGCTGAAGTTGTAGCGGGTGCATTCCAGGATAGAAATCGTGGCGTAGTGATAGGAACGCGCACTTTCGGTAAAGGCTCGGTGCAAGAGAGTGTCACGTTAAGTAATGGAGCTAGTCTGGAGACGACAGTAGGCAAGTTTCGAACACCTTCGGGCCGCTTTATCGATAAGCGCGGAATTACCCCTGATATCAGCGCCTCTGAACGTGAATCAGTTGAACGTAGTCTTGAGATTCTCAAAGCGTTGAATGCAATCAGCGACCCAGTTAAGGGGAGTTGATCATGAAAGAGGCAGGCAAGAAGTTAATCGCCCAAAACAAAAAGGCGCGTCATGACTACATCATTGATGATGTCTTTGAGTGTGGGATTGTGCTCTCGGGAACTGAGGTGAAGTCGCTTCGGGCTGGTCGAGCCTCTCTAGTTGATGGCTTTGCAATGTTCGATGATGGTGAACTCTGGCTGCAAGGCGTTCACATTCCTGAGTACTTTGAGGGCAGTTGGAATAACCACCCACCGCGACGGAATAGAAAACTTCTCATGCACAAGCGCGAACTCAGCCGTCTGATGGGAAAGGTAAAAGAGGGGGGTACCACATTGGTGCCACTGTCTATTTATTTTTCTAATGGCAAAGTAAAAGTTGAGTTAGCGCTCGCCCGCGGCAAGAAAGCGCACGACAAGCGCGAGGCGCTTAAAGAGCGCGAAGCTGGGCGAGATATTGCACGAGCGTTATCGGCAAAGAATCGTAATGAATAGAGCAAGCT
>CAYQLC010000005.1:23741-58690 GCA_964418325.1 uncultured Bifidobacterium sp. | reverse complement strand
TTTGCCTGAGTTGTCTCTGGAATTGTCCTGACTCCAGTTCTACAGTGTAGGTATGGAGCGCTCACGGGCTTTCATTTCTATTTGTCAAAAATTGCTCGCGCTTTTGCTCGCCATCTCACTTCCCGCTACCTCAGCTCATTTTGCCGGCGCTGCTACCTCTGATGATCCGAAGACTTTCTTACTCCCCGCATTTAATGGCGAAAATGGCGCTAACGGCGTAGGGGTAATTTTCGATGATTCACAAGCCGCACTTAGCTATGCATCTGGTCTAGGTGATACCAACGTCAATTCAAACCCTGATGGAACACAAGCCTCTGGCGCCAAGCTTTACTGTAAGAATCTCCAAGATCCAGCCTGCACGAACACGAAGAATTTCAGCGTTTTTGCAATCCTGCAGCCATGTAAATCAGAGAGCGATCTGTATTGCATACAAGAGGTTTACGCAAAAACACCAACTGGAAAAGTTTCCGGAAAATATATTGAGAGTATTCCTGCTGCTGGTCCGACAGACTTCGTGGGCGATAGCGCGCTGGGATTGCCAAGTGGTGGCCCACCATCGCTTTGGCAGATACCAGGGATTAAAAATTCTTCGGGAGGCGATAGCTACACGCTCTTTGTTTCCACTCGAGGAAAAGGTCAGCGCAGCTCAGCTTCATCCACACCAACATTTCAATTTAATGAGTACACCGTTGCGCTCTATGCAACGTCCATGAAGAGTGGTAATTATCAATTGGTCACAGCTGATGGCAACGGCCTTGATGCGATTGTTGGTGGAGGCTGTGCCACGAACAGTCAGAGCAAATGTGCGCTGCGAGAATCATTCCCTATGGATGGAACGTCATTTGGCGTCTCCATTCGTTTTCCAAAGGCGCCCTCTAATTGGTTCTATGGTCGCTTGAGTAAGCCCTCTTTCACTCTTAACAAATCCACGTCGGGAAGCGCCATAGTTTTGGATGTCTCTGGTGAGCCGGTTGCTGTTCCGGTCCTTTATGGAAAGAGTTCTTGGGCAAACCTCTCACCTGAATTGCAGCGTTACTATCGAGGTGGATTCCCCAGCGTGGGCAAGATGTATGGCGTTTCCGATCCTAATCAGTGGGATGTGGCTCACCTTGCTAGTAGTAGAGATTTTGATGTACTGAAGGCATGGATTCCGATTGTCAAAGACACTGCTGCTGCACTGACAACGCAATGGTATTTCAAAGCATCAAATGAAGGTTCAGATCCCCGTTTTGCATCCCGCGACGATCAAGTCGATGGAATTGTCACCAGTAACGCCACTGCTTACGTACCCGGGCCTCCTACCTTCAATCAGCAGACTCAATCGTTGGAATATCAGGTAGGTGCGCCACATTACAAGCCATCTGGATCTGAGAAATTCCGTGGTACATACGATTTAACTATCAGGGCTGATGCAGCTAGGGCTATTTATGGTTTCGCCAAGAATGTGCCGGTGAAGGCGACAGTCTCCATAGTTTCGGAGAACGGCCAAGAAATTGCGGCCCAAGAGCAGGTAGGTGAGAAAGATGGCTGGTTCTTCCTACGAGCCGAAAATTTCACCTTCTCCTCTCCTAAGTTGCGAGTGAAGTTAGTGCAATCCGGTGGAAGTTCCTCCTCTACTGGAAATAGCTCTGGAAGTCCGTCAAACCAAAGTGCAGGCAAGCAGGCCAACGGCGCCGGCGTTAAGACTTATGTCGTGAAGTGCAGTGCAAAGGGTGGGAAAACTTGGGTTGCACGCGGCGTAAACCCTAAGTGTCCAAAGGGATATAAGCAGGTATCAAAAAAGTTGGAGAAGTAGCGCCTGCTTTATGCAACCTCGGTGATTGGACGTGCGGGAACGAAGTAATTTTTTCCGTATGGAGATGTCCAGGTACATGAGCCATCTTTATTACTCGCGATTTTCCAGCCGCCATGAGTTTTGAGGCGATGGTGCCGGCGACAAAGGACTCCCAGATTTTCTGGGTTAGTGAGACCGCCCTCATCCCAGGGGATTGCATGGTCTATATCGCTTAATTCTGCCGCTCTTCGGCAACCAGGGAATCGACAAGTTTTGTCGCGTGCAGCGACAAATTCTGCCAATGCCGCAGGAGGTTGGTATTTCTCCCGCCCCAAATCAAGGAGCTCTCCGGATATGGGATCTGTGATAAATCGTCGCCATTGATTCGACGATGCTAACTCGCGAGCGAGAGTTGCTGGAATCGGACCGTAACCGCTGAGTTCAGCAGGATTATCTGCAAGGCCCAGCAATGTGGGTAGATCGACTATGACATTGATACTCATAGCTGAGTTTCTCTCTTGGTTCTTCTTCAGTGGTGAATGTGATGAGGTGAATACGTTCGGATTGATATCGCTAGAGCGATCTTCTGAAGTACCTGAAGTACCTGAAGTACCTGATGAATCGAGTGCGCTAGAGAGATTCCCGGAGCTCACAGAGTAGGCGTAATAAGCTGCATCAGTAGATTGAGAAGTTTCTTCGCTTTGAGTGAAGAATTCGACAAAGGCATCAGCGCGACGTTGATCAGCGCTACCGAAACTTTCTTTACCTGATCCTTTCTTTACATTGAGTTCATTACTCTTCGTCAATCTAACATCTCGAATTCGCAACTCAAGAGATCGCATTATTAAGCGAGCATCTGGGGCAGTGAGGAGAGCTGAAATAGTTGCCATACCGTCGCGCTCTGGATAACAGACCACCTTCCGCTCTTCTCGAGCGCTGGCAAATCTCTCTTCTAATTCCTCAGGTCTTGCTTGAGCAACTGCTTTACGCATTGCTACCGCTATTTGATTAGGAGTTGCGAATTCAGCACTTGCTAGAGCCTTAGCCTCTATTTTGGCGATGATAGATTTATCAATTCCGCTATAAATTAGGGGCGCACTCTCGCGAGCGATGGTTGTAGCGTGTGCGGAAGAAATCGATCCATCAGCAAGCGCTCGAGTAGTTTCTGGTAGGTGATGGACGAGTAACGTCGCTGTATCAATGCGATGCTGAGCAGTATTTGGACTAATACGGAGGGCAGCGGCAATCTCTTCCCGCTCTTGGTCATTAATTTCAGAGGTTATAGCCGCACCATTTGCGCCAAATCCTTCAAATGCTCCGCCAGATTGGGCGCCAGGTTGGTCGAGTGAGATCAAGTAAGTCACTTCATGGATATGTGAATTGAGCCAAGAGAGATGTTTCTCGAGCGCGGCAAGAAGTTCTACCCGACCGTCAGGGGTGAGTTCGTATCGAGAGAGCGAGGTAAGTTCGACGAGATTTTCGGCGCTAGGACGCGATTTCTTGATATCGCAGACGCGTTGGTCGAGGAAGTTCATGTGCGAGATATTTCTTTATCGCACTGACAAGAGTGAAGGTGGGGGTGGATAGTTGTTGAGAAGGCTAGGTGCTTTATCTACGGCATATCACTTGGGAATGCGCAGCGATGATTGATGGTTATATAGTGTGGGAAGTGGAGAGTTCCCTGAAGTAATCTCTCCAGAACGGCTAGAACAGCTAGAACGCGATAACAACAGGAGGTTTAGATGCCAGCGGTAACCGTTCCCGACATCACAATCCTCCCGCGTGTAGATGTAAATCCAACATCAGAGAAGAGCCGTCCACGCACCGTCAAGCAAGTGACTACTGCCCCCCAAGGTTTCGAGGGTGAGGGCTTTCCAGTTCGACGCGCTTTTGCTGGCATCGATCTTGCCGAGCTCGACCCGTTCATTCACCTCGATCAAATGGGCGAAGTTGACTATGCACCCGGTGAACCAAAAGGAACGCCGTGGCATCCGCATCGAGGTTTTGAGACAGTCACCTACATTATCGATGGGATCTTTGATCACATGGATAGTAATGGCGGTGGCGGAACCATCACCAATGGCGACACTCAATGGATGACTGCGGGAGCCGGAATTCTTCATATCGAAACTCCACCTGAGCACTTAGTCGTTAGTGGTGGCCTTTTCCATGGTTTCCAACTCTGGGTAAATCTTCCTAAAGCGCAGAAGTGGGCGCCTCCTGCCTATCAAGATGTTCGCGCCAACGATGTTGCACTCCTTGCCTCACACGATGGCGGTGCTCTTCTTCGAGTGATTGCTGGTGAAGTTGCCGGCCATAAAGGTCCAGGGCGTACACGCACACCGATCACACTTATTCACGCAACGCTTTCACCCGGTGCACAATTGCGTTTGCCATGGCGTCAGGATTTCAACGCACTCGCCTACACGCTCAATGGTTTTGGAACGATGGGGCTAGAACGTCGTCCTGTGAAGTCCGGGCAGATGACCGTATTCGGACCCGGTTATGGCGAGGGTGATTCAATCGTGATCTCTGCTGACGATAAACAAGAGTCACGGATGCCTCAGATGGATGTGTTTATCCTCGGCGGCGAACCAATCAAAGAACCGGTGGCATGGATGGGTCCATTTGTTATGAATACAAAGAGCGAAGTTCTCCAAGCGTTCGATGACTTCCAAAAGGGAAAGTTAGGGCGGATTCCTACAATCAAACGGCCCAGTGAAATGAACTCGAGCGATATTCACAAGATTCATGGAACTCCAGAGGAACTCCAAGAGTCTTAGGATTTGATGTAACCCAATATCGCGTTCGCGCTGCGAGTTATCAAAGCGCCTTAAGTGCGCTTACCACCTTTGTTAATGATGCTTTTGCATCACCAAAGAGCAGCGTGGTCTTGGGGTCGTAAAGAAGTTCATTCTCGATTCCAGCAAAACCTGGGCGCATAGAACGTTTCAAGAAGATGATATTTCCTGATTGTTGAACATCAAGAATCGGCATGCCATAGATGGGACATCCAGGCGTGGTCTTTGCCGCTGGATTCACTACGTCGTTTGCTCCGATAACTATTGAGACATCGGTCTGTGGGAAGGTCGGATTGATCTCGTCCATCTCAACCAGTTGGTCGTAGGGAACATTTGCCTCTGCGAGGAGCACATTCATATGTCCAGGCATGCGGCCGGCTACAGGATGAATGCCGTAGGCAACATCGATGCCTTTAGCTGTTAATAAGTCAGCTAATTCGCGAACAGTATGTTGAGCCTGAGCAACAGCAAGACCAAATCCGGGAACAATCACGACGCGGCGCGCATAGTTGAGCAAAATTGCTACATCTTCGGCAGAGCCAGATTTAACAGGACGCGTATCTGCCTCTCCTGCAGAGGTTGCAGTGGCAGTGAAAGCACCGAAAAGCGTTCCAAAGAGTGAGCGCCCCATCGCCTCTGCCATCAAACGGGTCAAGATAGTTCCCGATGCGCCAACAAGCGTTCCAGCAACAATCAATAAGGTCGCCTCTAAGACATAACCACTAGCAGCGACGGTCAGACCAGTGAATGCATTGAGGAGTGAGATGACAATCGGAACATCTGCTCCACCCACGGGTAGCACAAAGAGCACTCCGAAGATTGCCGAAAGCACCATCAAAACCATGACTGATGTCGTATCGCCCGCAGAGTAGACCCAACCACTGCAGACCAGTATCGCGACAAGATTCGCTGCGATGATGAATCGACCACCAGGGAAGATCACCGGTCGAGTAGTCATTAACTCTTGCAGTTTTAAGAAAGTAACGATTGATCCTGTAAACGAAGTAGTACCAACCACAACCGTGAAAATGGTTGCGATGAGAACAGCTGCTCCTATCGCTTTGCCGCTAGCGGCTGCATCCTCACCAAGCTTCAAATACTCAACTATTGCCACCAGCGCAGCGGCGCCACCACCAACGCCATTAAAGAGCGCTACTAACTGTGGCATTTGCGTAAGCTGCACCCTGCGCGCAGCAGGTACTCCAATAATCAAACCAACAACAATCGCGCCGAGAATCAGCGGGAGATTCTTCAGCGGCAATTCATCGCCATAGAAAAAGACGATTACGGTTGCGATAGTGGCGCCGGCAGCGCCAATTAGATTTCCACGTCGAGCGCTCTTCGGGTGCGACAAGCCTTTAAGGGCAAGAATGAAACAGATGGCGGCAACTAGGCCTATGAGGTCATAGAGATCGCGACTCACCTACTTCACCTCATCCGGTTTATTCGCAGGAGATTTCTTTGGCTTGAACATTTCGAGCATCCGATCGGTAACCACAAATCCACCGACCATATTTATGGTTGCTAACACGATTGCCAGAAGTGAGAGGGTAAGTTGCAAGTTGTTATCGCTGTGCGAGGCAACAATGATGGCACCAACCAAGATCACACCATGAATAGCGTTCGCTCCGCTCATCAATGGAGTGTGGAGCGTTGAAGAGACCTTTGAAACTACTTCGAAGCCAACGAAAACTGCCAGCACAAAGATTGAAATTAACGCTAGACCGCTACTCATCGTGAACCTCCACTTGCTCCAGCAAGAGCAGATTTCGCGCCTTCATGGCGGACCTCACCCTGATGAGTGACGGCACTTGCTGCGATGATCTCATCATCGAAATCAAGATGAAGTGAACTCTTACCTTCCTCGCTCTTAACCATCAACATCAAGAGATTCATACAGTTCTTTGCAAAGAGCGCAGAGGCATGGAACGGCAGTTGGCTGGGCACATCTTTGCCGCCCCAAATCCGAACTCCATTTCGTTCGATAATCTCACCGGGTTGTGATCCGGCAACATTCCCGCCACTCTCGGCAGCTAGATCGACAATGACCGAGCCCTCTTTCATGGCAGCGACCATCTCCTCTGTGACCAATCTCGGTGCAGGACGACCAGGCACTGCTGCCGTAGTAATGACCACGTCGGCGTTGGCAAGAAATGGCGTAAGAAGTTCGCGTTGTTTGGCAGCGCGCTCTTCGCTCATCTCACGCGCATATCCGCCGGCACCTTCGAGCGCCTCTAATTTCAAATCTATAAATGTCGCACCCATTGAACGAACTTCATCGGCAGAAGATGGGCGCACATCATAGGCAGAGACCACTGCGCCTAATCGACGTGCAGTAGCAATCGCCTGAAGCCCAGCAACGCCTGCGCCAAGCACTACGACATTGGCAGGAGTAACAGTTCCTGCTGCAGTCATAAGAAGTGGGAAGAAGCGCGGTGATAACTCTGCAGCAACCAATGCCGCGCGATATCCGGCACATAGCGCCTGAGAGGTAAGGGCATCCATTGATTGTGCCCGCGAGATACGAGGGACTAACTCGAGGGAGAAGGACGTTGCTCCTGCTCTCATCGAAGCGCCAATCGCATCGAGCGATTGGTTAGGTGCGAGAAAGGAGATGGTGATGGCACCTTTCTTCACCTTTGCAAATTGATCTACCGTGAGTGGATTAACAGAGAGAATTACATCTGCGGAGCTGATATCTGTTGGCGCGGCAATCTTTGCCCCTGCTGCAACCAGCGTTTGATCATCGGCTTGGGCATAGATGCCTGCGCCAGCCTCTACAGAGACGGTAAAACCAGCACGCACATATTTAGTAACGACATCCGGGACGATCGCAACACGTCGTTCTCCCGCTTTTGACTCGCGTGGAACAAAGATATGCATAACCACCCCTTCAAAGACCCTATACCGTACCGCGAAGATCCTTATTTATCAGGTGGAAAAGGAGCGCTTGAATCGTAGTTCTACGGTGAAAGGCCTGGCGCCACACGACTGACTTCGACCCATCGATGACCTCAGCAGCCACCTCTTCACCGCGATGTGCCGGCAAACAATGCATAAAGATGGAATCTGGAGTAGTGAGGTCAAGAATCTTTTGGGTCACCGCAAATGGGGCAAGGTCGCGTAGTTTCTCTTCGCGCACGCTCTCTGCATCGCCCATAGACATCCAGACATCGGTATACAACACACTTGCACCTCGCGCGGCGTTCTCTGGATCATGTGAGATCTCGATGACTCCGCCATGTTCTTTGGCGATATTTTGTGCTCGCTCAACGACAGAGTTATTCGGCGCCCACTTACCAGGTGGTGTTGCGATCGTGATGTGCGCTCCAAGTCGAGCACCCATCAACATCCACGCATTAGCCATATTGTTACCATCACCGAGGTAGGTAAATTTTCTCCCGGAAACTTTCTTCCCAAATATTTCTCGAATCGTCACCCAATCCGCAAGAAGTTGCGTTGGATGATCATCGTCCGTGAGCGCATTGATTACTGGAATGCTTGCTGCATTCGCAAATTCCACGACATCGTTCTGCGCATAAGTACGAATGACGAAGGCTTTAGCAAAGTTACTGATGATGCGAGCGGTATCTGCGATCGTCTCGCCACGTCCGAGCTGAAGCTCGTCGCCTCGGACAAAGATAGGCGTGCCACCCAGGTGCGCCACAGCTGTTTCTGAGGCAAGACGAGTCCTCGTGGATGCCTTATTCATATATATGACGACGCTCTCACCTGCGATGAAGGTGGATTCTGAGAGTGGCTTCACCGCAAATCGCGCGGCGGTGTCGAGAAGAAGTTCGAGGTCGTCGCGGCTGAGCGCATCCGAACTCACCACATCTTTGAGGTGGCCGCTAGCGAGAGTCATAAGGAGAAGGGTACGCCCACAACCTTTAGGCTGGTGCCACTGCACCGTAACGACGGGAGTTTTATGAGCATCAGAGAGCGGATAGAGACGCTGGTCCGCCCGAAAAATAATGGCGTTGATGAAGGTGATCATGAGCGCTTCTCCCACTATGCAGATAAATCCAAGATCACCGAATCGGCGGTAACCGGAAAAGCCATTCGCGCGCTCTGTGGCAAGAAGTGGGTTCCCACCCGTGACCCGCAAAACTTTCCCATCTGCCCTACATGTAAAGAGATTTTTAGTCGCTTAAAGCAATAATGCTCATACTATGAATCAGATGCGAAGATCGGGTGCGTCCAATTCATCGTATTTATTGAGCGCCCTCTCGCCTGCCCTCGCCGCCGCCCTAGTTTTTGCTCTCCTCCTTACCCTGACTTCAACAGCAGATGCTCAAGCAAGTTCGCCGACACCTAGCCCGAATCCTGCAACGTCAGTAGGCGCTCCTTCGACAATCTCTCCCCGACCTTCAACAGCGGCACCATCAGCATCGGGAAGTGTTAGCAAACCTGCACGCAAGATTTATACCGGCTGGATTCCCTATTACAGCGTGCGCGCTTCGGTGGCCCGTTCAATTGCTTACAAAGAGATGATGGGCGAAGTCTCACCATTCTGGTATTCATTAACAAGTTCAAAAACAATCAAGAATCAATTCACCTCGGCGAATCCCTCTCTCAAAATGGCTGAGCAGGTGCAACTCCTACGTTCGCAAGGATTTAAGATTCTGCCAGCAATTACTGATGGAACGAAGAAGTTGGTACTCTCTGGTTATCTTGGTAAAGAGAGCACGCGTAAGGAAGTCGTTACAACAATAACTAATCTTGTGGTGAACAATAACTTTGATGGAATCGATTTAGATCTTGAAGGATTTGCATTCGTCGACGGCTCTTCCTCATGGAATAAGACCAAACCGCTGTGGACGCAGTTTATTAAGGAATTATCTGCAAGCCTGCGCGAAAAAAATAAATTGTTATCGGTTACCACACCGGTGCTCTTTGATCCCGCATCGGGGCGAAGAGGTTCATACCATGTCTATAACTGGGCTGGCATAGCTCCGTATATCGACAGATTACGCATCATGACGTACGACTTCTCGGTAGGTCGCCCTGGACCTATCGGGCCGCTTGAGTGGAGTGAGAGCTCAGTGAAGTATGCAATCTCAGTGATGCCGGCATCAAAAGTCTGGGTGGGGATACCCGGATACGGCAGGGATTGGATAACTAAAGTCGAAGGCACCTGCCCAAAGAATGTCGCCAAGCTCATCAAGCCAGGAGCTAAGGCTGCGGTGTTCGATGCAGCTAAGGGCGCAGAACTTGCACTCGCCTACGGAACTACGCCCGTGTACGACGCAGTTCGTGGTGAAGCAACCTTTACCTATCAAAAAACCTATAACGGAGTTGATGCGGCAGGGGAGCCAGCTTCGTGCACTGCAAGTCGTGTGGCTTGGTTTCAAGATAAACGCGCATACCTTGCACGCGCTCAATTCGTGACCAAATATCGAATTGGTGGTCTAGTGCAGTGGACGTTGAGTCAGGCAAGTACTGACTCAATTAATGCCCTTTTGGATTTTGCGCGGACTATTGGTCCTGACGAAGTTATCGCGACGATCTCTACAAAAGAGGTTACGTCAACATATGGCGAGACTAAACGTCTAGGTGCTTTCTTTGCATTGAAAGATAAATCTCCCGTTGAAAATCTAGACGTGATCTTCCAATTCCGCAGAAATGAAGAGGACTCATGGAGCGAGTTGACGAAGGTGCGGACTGGAAGAGATGGTTTGGCCGAGGTGGATCTGCTCGTGGGTGGCGCACTTAAGTTCCGCGCCATTAGTGAAGAAACTTGGGAGCGCCTTGCCAGTCAGAGCGAAATCGGGGCAGTGAAGGTGACTCGTTCGTTAGCAATCTCAGCGCCAACACATGGCAGGGTTGGGCAAGCGTTGGAGATTCTTGCTCAGCTGACTCCGCGCGAAGGTTCGGTAAATCTTCAAGTACGCCGCGGCTCAACGTGGGAAGATCTGGATAGTGGTCAGGTATCTGAGCTCAACGGTGGATATTTATTCCTCGTATATCCGAAGCAGAGAGGTTTCATGACCTTTAGAGTTACCGTAGCGGCGAGTGAAAATTACAATAGTTCCGAAGGTGAGCCATTCTCAGTGTTGATCAGGTGAGAGCTGTTTCATCAGGAGTGATATGTAGGAATGGAGGCGCGATGAGTTCGACTCCGAGAGTAAGTACTGCCGATACTGAAGTAACACCGTCAGATTCTGTTGAAGAGTTCTTGCGCTCGCTTCATGACAAGCCATGGGTAACGATCGTGTGGGATGACCCGATTAACCTCATGTCCTATGTGACTCATGTTTTTATGGTGGTTTTTGGTTACTCCCGTGAGAAAGCTCATGAGTTAATGCTTCAGGTACATAACGAGGGTAAAGCGGTAGTGAGCTCTGGAACGCGAGAAGAGATGGAGCACGATGTAGCAATGCTCCATGAGTATGGTCTCTGGGCAACGTTGCAGAGGATGGAGTAGGCGATGAGTGGATTCTCCAGAAAACGTAATGGTGAAATCCTCGCTACCTTTTCCCATTACGAAGGAGCAATCCTCAAGAGCCTTACCGAGCAGATTCTTGAACTTCTCGGAGAGGGCGATGCACCGGCAGATCCGCTTCTTGCAGTAGTTGGTATCTCAAGCAACGATTCACTCCCAGAAGATCCAGTCCTGGCTCGCTTACTCCCCGACGCCTATGAAGAAGAGCGGGATGCGGCAGAGTTTCGGCGCTATACCGAACATAGCGCTCGCGAGAAAAAACGTGCTCATGCCCATGCAATCCGAGATATCTTGATTGAGAATTTAGGCGATCATGCTCTAGACCTCACCGAACCTGGTTTGAATAAACGAGAAGAGCTGCATTTTATTCTCCCCGAAGATAAGGCACAGATGTGGTTGATGGGAATCAACGATATGCGCCTTGCTCTAGGAACGCGTCTGAATGTCACTCCAGATGCTCAAGAGAGATTTGCTGCTATGAGTGAAGATAGTCCAGATAAAGGAATATATAACTTATTTGCTTGGCTGGGTTGGTTACAAGAAATACTGCTCGACGTTCTTACCGTAAATAACGAGAGATAAAAAAGAACCGGGCAGGTTTCCCCGCCCGGTTCTCGACTAGTCTTTTACTAGTTGGAAGAGAAGATATTAATCTTCCTTCATTCCTTCCGCAGCAGACTTCATGCGTGCAATCTTGTAGATCGTTAGACCGAAGACGCACTTCGCCAAGATATCTGCAATGGTGTAACCAGTCTGGCGCCATACGAATGCATCGGTTGCATCGATGTCGAAGAGTGGGAACATGTAGGAGATTGGGTATACGCCCCATGTACCAATAAGGAGAAGACGTAGTCGACCGACAGTCGCTGCTACGCCCGCTGGTTGACGCTCTAGTGATGCGCCAAGCTCGCGGAAGAGTACATAGAGGATATAGAGGAATGGAATCGTTGAAGCAATGCCCCAGATGATCTTGGTGTTGTTATCCATGGAGATTTCTCCTGGGTAGCCAAGACCAATCATCAACGCAGATGCGATAACGAGACGGTTGGTTAGTGAGGAAGCAACTTCCTTGGCGAGAGCCAATACTGCAATCGCTTCAACAAGAAGTAGTGGCACAGTGAGAATCCAGTCCACGTAACGGTAGCCCTCGTTGAAGGCGTTGTTGGAGCCGCGGACGGTGATGCTGTATCCGTCGCCAGCTGCCTCGTGGAATGAATTGAAGATTCTCCAGTAGTGGTAACCAGCAATGAAGGTAACCATCGAGGAGAGGACGAGCGCTTTACGGTACTTCGGGAGTACACGTGGTTGGGAAACCAATGTGTACACGGTGCATGCGATCATGCTGATGAGGCCAAATGAGAGGGTGTTGTAGATCCAGTTAAATTGGCCCTCGGTTAATGCGACAGCATTTGACATAGAGGTGATGCCTTCCGTTGTTGTAGTGCCCCAGGAGCTTTTTTGCCCGCCAGGAGGCGCCGGCCAAGCCAGGCCCCGATATCAACGGTCTGGCTCTTTAAGCACCTGTTAACCTTAAGAGTGAGGCTTGAGCCACGCTCACGCAACCTAAAATCGCCCTTTTCATAAACTTTTTTTATAAATAATCCCTCCGAAATTCGGACATTTGGCTTAATTGGCGGGTTCTCTCTCCCGTTCTCTCTCGTTATCGCTGGCCCTCTACCCTTGAGCCATGACCCTACGCATTGGCGCTGATCTCGTTTCTGCCCTCTGGGCGCATGCTGAACGTGAGCATCCGATAGAGGCTTGTGGCGTGATTGTTGGTCCAGCCAGCGATCCGGTGCCCACCCGCCATATCCCCATGGAGAACTCGGCGTACTCACCTACTTTTTATGAATTCGAGTCAAAGGCGCTCCTACACCTTTATCAAGAGCTCGATGATCGAGATGAGATGCCTGTAGTCATTTATCACTCACATACATCCACCGAGGCATATCCATCGCGTACCGATATCGCCTATGCAGGCGAGCCTGGAGCGCATTACGTTCTCTTATCTACTCGCGAAGAGATTGCACCTAGAAGCGAATTTCGTTCATTTCGCATCGTTGATGGCGTTGTTTCGGAAGAGCCCGTTGAAATCATTGGCGATTAGCGTCAACGCGAACCCTGCGGAATAATACGAGCATGAGCGCCAACGGCACCGACACCACTGACACGATTGAGGTTCGCATCCCGACTATCTTGCGCCCCTATACCGGTGGTGCAAAAGTGGTTTCGGCTAATGGCGCCACATTGCGCGATCTCATCGCAGATTTAGGAAAGAAATTTAATGGACTCGATGAGCGCATCATGACCGATGGCGCGCTCCTGAAATTTATCAATGTTTATGTCAACGATGAAGATGTTCGCTTCATTGGTGGCCTCGACCTTACCCTCAACGCCGGAGATAAAGTAACAATTCTTCCTGCTGTTGCCGGTGGTGCGAATAATTGTGGCGCGATTTAATTCGCTTGTTGAATCCGTTGGCCGCACTCCTTTAATCGGATTACCAAAACTCTCGCCGGCACCAAACGTCCGCTTATGGGCGAAGATGGAAGATCGAAATCCCACTGGTTCAGTGAAAGATCGCGCTGCCTTGTACATGATTGAACAGGCAGAGCGCGATGGCTTGTTGAAACCGGGCGCGACGATTCTGGAGCCAACTTCAGGTAATACCGGAATCTCACTCGCGATGATCGCCAAGCTTCGGGGTTATCAAATGATTTGTGTCATGCCTGAGAACACTTCGGTAGAGCGTCGGCAACTCTTGGAGATGTGGGGCGCAAAAATCATTTCCTCACCAGCAGCTGGTGGTTCGAATGAGGCCGTCCGCGTTGCCAAGGAATTAGCAAGTGAGAATCCTGATTGGGTTTTCCTATACCAATATGGGAATCCAGCAAACGCTCAAGCGCACTATGAGAGTACTGGTCCAGAGCTACTCGAAGATCTGCCAACAATCACTCATTTCATTGCTGGGCTTGGCACCACTGGGACCTTGATGGGAACCGGAAGATTCTTTCGCGATAAGAAACCAGAAGTTGAAGTGATTGCAGCGGAGCCTCGTTATGGGGAATTGGTCTATGGGCTGCGCAATATCGATGAGGGATTTATCCCAGAGTTATTTGATCCCTCTGTGCTCACCCGCCGCTTCTCAGTTGGTGCACATGACTCAGTGCAGCGAGTGCGACAACTTCTCGACGAAGAAGGAATCTTCGCTGGTATATCTACTGGGGCAATCCTGCACGCAGCAATTGCAATCGGTAATGAAGTGCTTAAGGCAGGCAAGAGCGCTGACATCGCCTTCATCCTCTGCGATGCTGGTTGGAAGTACCTCTCCACTGGCGTGTACCACGGGGATATTTCTCATGCCGAAGAGCGCCTTGAAGGGCAGCTCTGGGCTTAGGCTCGTCCTATGAGTTCTGCCATCGTTGATCCGAGCGCTCCAATCGGAGTTTTCGATTCCGGAGTTGGTGGTCTCACGGTTGCGCGGGCGATTTTGGATCAATTACCAAATGAACCAATTCTTTATATAGGGGATACCGCACGTGGTCCGTATGGTCCACGCCCACTTGCGCAAGTGCGTTCTTTCGCACTTGAGATTATGGACAATCTTGTTGCACAAGGCGTGAAAGCAATTGTGATTGCCTGCAATACTGCAAGCGCCGCAATGCTACGCGATGCAAGAGAGCGATACAGCATCCCAGTCATCGAAGTTATCCAACCTGCAGTGCGCCGTGCGGTAGCAGCGACTCGCAATGGAAAGGTCGGCGTGATTGGTACGCAGACCACGATTGATTCACGAGCGTATGTGGATGCCTTTGCCGCCGCGCCACAATTACAAATCACTTCGGTTGCTTGCCCGCTCTTTGTCTCCTACGTTGAACGTGGTGAGACTTCTGGCCGCGAGATTTTGAAGATTGCCCAGGAATATCTCAAACCAATTATCGAGGCTGAAGTGGATACCCTGGTGTTGGGGTGCACTCATTACCCCTTGTTAACGGGAATTATCTCGTATGTAGTTGGTGACAAGGTCACTTTGGTATCGAGCGCTGAAGAGACAGCAAAAGATCTCTATCGCACCCTTGCTGATGCTGGATTAGAGCGACCTGATCATTCGACCCCGCCAGTTCATAGATTCTTGGCTACCGGAGATACTCGAACCTTCTCTGCACTCGCGCGCCGCTTCCTCGGTCCAGAGGTGCGAAGTGTCGATACTCTTACCCTGTGATGAGCTTATGAGTGCGACTAAACCACGAATCGATAATCGAAGTAATAATCAACTGCGGGATGTTCGATTCACTAGAGAATGGTCTGAACACCCAGAGGGCTCGGTGCTCGTTGAGTTCGGCAAGACGCGAGTGCTTTGCACCGCCTCATTTACCGAAGGCGTTCCTCGATGGATGCAGGGTCAGGGCAAGGGCTGGGTTACGGCGGAGTATTCGATGCTCCCAAGGGCTACACACACCCGCTCCGATCGAGAGAGCGTCAAAGGAAAACTTGGTGGACGTACGCAGGAAATCTCACGACTCATAGGGCGTTCACTTCGATCGATAATCGACATGTCTGCACTCGGTGAAAATACGATCATTATTGATTGCGATGTTTTGCAAGCAGATGGCGGTACCCGTACCGCTGCAATCACAGGGGCTTACGTCGCGCTCGCCGATGCGATTACTTGGGCAATGGCAAAAGGCATTGTCACCAAGTCACCAATCACAGATTCGATTGGCGCCATCTCGGTTGGAATTATTGATGGCATTCCTACCTTGGATCTTTGTTACGAAGAAGATGTAAGGGCGGAGACTGATATGAATGTGGTCTGCACGGGATCAGGTAAGTTTGTAGAGGTGCAAGGTACCGCTGAGCGTGACCCATTTGATAGAGCGCTCCTGGATAAGCTGCTCGATTTGGCTCTTGAAGGTTGCCAACAATTGGCTACGCTCCAGAAAAAGGCGCTTGTTTAAGTGCAGATTGTTTTAGCAACTCGTAATAAAGGTAAGATTCGTGAGCTGGCGCGAATTTTTGCGCAAGAGCTACCAGAAGTTGAACTTCTAGGAACAGATAACTTTCCTGATTTAGAAGATATAGAAGAGACCGAAGACTCCTTCGAAGGGAATGCTCTTTTAAAAGCCCAAGCGGTATCGGATTTCACAGGCTTACCCGCTATTGCGGATGACAGCGGATTAGCAGTGGATCATCTTGGTGGTGCACCCGGAATTTTCTCGGCTCGCTACAGCGGAGTACATGGTGATGATGAAGCTAATCTGCAGAAAGTATTGCTGGAAATGGAAGGTGTGGTAAATCGCCGTGCACAATTTGTATGCGCTGCAGCTTTTGTTGCACCCAATGGGTACAGGCAAGTTTTACGCGCTGAGATGGTGGGGGATTTAATCACCGAGCCCCGTGGTGATAATGGTTTTGGGTACGACCCGATATTTGTACCTACCGGCTATTTACAAACTTCTGGCGAGATGGATCCTGAGATAAAGGATTCAATTAGCCATCGAGGTAAGGCGATGCGCGCTCTTGCGCACTTGGTCTCTCAAGAGCAGCGAGAGTGGCACCGCTAATGTGCTAGTTCGTCAGAGCCTTTCGAATTTTCGGACTTCAGGAAAGAGCAACGAGAAGAGAATGGCAAAGAGAACTAAAAGCGCTGCGCCATTGAGGGTGAATTCCACTCCGTATTTATCGGCAAGCGGCCCGGCGAGCGCTAAACCCACTGGCCGAAAGAGCATGACGATTACGCCGTCATAGGCAGTGACCCGAGATAACGCCTCACGCGGGATACGCGTTTGCAAGGCGGTATCCCAGATTGTTTTCCAAAGATCAAAGACCACGCCCCAGACAAATGCGGCGAGGATAATCACCCACAGTGGCTGCGGTTTAGCAATGGTCCATATATATAGAGCAAGGAATACCGTCAGACACATCATGGTGAACATTGGATACTTGGGATGAAATCGCATGGCCACAAGTGAGCCGACGATGAGCCCCACAGAGACTGCAGTGAGAACCATCGACCAGGATTTCGCCCCATCAAACTTCTCCTTGGCAACCAGGGGGCCAAGGACATTCTCTCCAGCAGCCCAGGACATCACGATAAATGCAAAGCAGATATCGATGACAACTAACCACCTAAATGAGGTGAATACCCGCCATCCTTCTTTCAAATCGTGCAGGACTGTGTTCTCAACTATCTCCATCGGTGGCGTGACGTGCCTGAAGGTGTAGACGACAATTCCTGCAATCAAGAATGTCCCTGCATCAACTGCTAGAGCAAAGGTGCTTCCTACTGTACTGACGAGGATTCCTGCGAGCGCTGCACCAATGATCAATGCAGTATTTGAAAACATATTGTTGAGCGCATTTGCTTTTTGTAGCGCTTGATTGGGAAGCAAAGCAGGCAGGACACCATTGAATGCGGGCCACCAGATTCCAAGAAGCAAGCCACACCCGACGTTGACAATGAAGAAAACCCAGAACGGAACATTTCCAGTAGCGAAGAATGAGACTTGGAAGAAGAGTAGAAGCGCGGTAAGGACATCACCATATGCAATCCATTTTGCTCTTCCGTATCTGTCTGCAATCACACCACCGAATGGAAACATGATTAAAAGCGCGACTGTGTTGATTCCAAGAATCGTGCCGAGCAATGTTGCACTGCCATTTGGTAGATCTAGAACTGCGAATGCAAGGGCAACTGGAGCCATGCCATTTCCAACGTTGGAGACAAAGCGTGCGAAGTAAAAACGCCCCACGTATTTCGCTTTAACTAACTCTTGCAGCTTCACCGGAGGCAATCCAATCTGGTGCGGGAGGTGGGACTTGAACCCACACGACCGAAGTCACAGGTTCCTAAGACCTGCGTGTCTGCCATTTCACCACTCCCGCTTGAGATAAGTGGCGTGTTACCTGGCTAAGGGTAAGGCCGATACCCTTAGAGGTGTGAATCCGGAGGAGCTGGCCCGCGCCATATTGGCCGCAATCTCTGATTTTGGCGCCACTTCGGGGCTGGATTTTGGCCCGCTCCCCGAGCAGCTTCCGCTCGAGCGTCCGAAGAATCGGGAGCATGGCGACTATGCAACATCCCTTGCCCTGCAATTGGCTAAGGCTGCCAGAAAGAACCCCCGCGAATTAGCGGCGAGCTTTGCCCCCATCATTACTGCCCTTCCGGGGATCGCGAAAGTGGAGGTTGCTGGACCTGGTTTTATCAACATCACGTTAGCGCAAGGTGCACAGGGCGCAATCGTGCGCCAGGTGCTTAACCAAGGAGCGCGTTATGGACACGGTGATGCGCTCGCTGGTTTAACAATCAATCTGGAATTCATCAGTGCAAACCCCACCGGTCCACTACATCTTGGTCATACTCGTTGGGCAGCTGTTGGCGATTGCATCGCACGAGTTTTGATTGCTGCGGGCGCGCGCGTGACGCGTGAGTTCTACATCAATGATCGCGGAACGCAAATGGAACTCTTTGCCGCCTCTCTACATGCTGCAGCACATGGACTACCGACCCCAGATAATGGATATCACGGCGGGTACATCAGTGACCTTGCTCAAGAAATCGTGAGCAGCAATCCATCGATAATGGATAAAAGTGGTGCAGAAGCTATTGCAGCTTTCAAAGATGCTGGATACATCTTGCAGTTACAGGAACAAAAAGATGTACTTGATAAATTTGGTACACATTTCGATGTTTGGTATTCAGAGAAATCACTTCATGATTCGGGAGCAGTATCTAGCGTTGCGCAGCGCCTCGAAGATAAAGGTCATATCTTCAAGGCCGATGGCGCCGTTTGGCTGCGGACTACTGACTTTGGTGATGATAAAGATCGCGTCTTGATTAAAGCCGATGGTGAACTCACCTATTTCACATCGGATACTGCCTACTACCTTGATAAGCGAGCGCGCGGCTTTGACCTATGCATTTATCTCCTAGGTGCCGATCACCATGGTTATGTTGGACGCCTCAAGGCGCTAGTTGCTTGCGCTGGAGATGACCCGGAAAAGAATATCGAAGTCCTCATCGGACAGATGGTGAAGATTTTCGAAAATGGCGAAGAAGTCAAGCTCTCCAAACGCGCAGGAACAATCATTACCCTCGAAGAACTAGTGGAGAAAGTTGGCGTTGATGCCGCTCGATATACATTGAGCAGATATCCAACCGACACTCCACTAACTCTTGACGTGGACTTGCTGAAGAAACACTCCAACGACAATCCGGTTTACTATGTGCAATACGCACACGCTCGGATTAGTGCGCTTTTGCGAAATGCCAAAGAGCTCGGGGTATCACTCGACATTGAGGATTTTCACGAAGATCTATTGATTCATGAACGAGAAAATGAGTTAGCAGGTGCACTCGCCCAATTTCCGCAGGTCGTTCTCGCTGCAGCGGAGGTTCGAGGTCCACATAAAGTTGCCCGGTACCTTGAGGAAATTGCCGGTCTCTACCACCGTTTTTACAACGATTGCCGAGTATTACCGATGGGTGCAGAAAAACCCGCCGCGCTCCACAGTTCTCGAGCGTTACTCTGTACCGCTACGAGGCAGGTTTTGGCCAATGGTTTAGAGCTACTTGGCGTGAGTGCACCGGAGCGGATGTAATGGCTGAGAATAAACGTGAAAAAAATAATTTGAATAACTTGATTTGGCCTGCCTCTGCTAAAAGTGATGACAAATCTGGCGAACTCTCTATTGGTGGCATCAAGATTTCTCAGTTGATTGCAGAGTTTGGTACTCCAGCATTTATCTTGGATGAAAATGATTTTCGTGCACGAGCGCAAAGATTTGTCGATGCAATGCATAATCTCTTTGGTAATCAGGCAGAGGTTTACTATGCCAGTAAAGCCTTCACCTCAATTGCTACTTGTAAGTGGCTAGCCGAAATAGGGATAGATCTGGATGTCTGCACCGGTGGCGAGCTGGATGTCGCCTTGGCTGCAGATTTTCCTCCCACTCGTATCGAAGTTCATGGCAATAACAAATCACAGCATGAGATTGAACAAGCCATCCAAGTGGGTGTGCGCTATATCGTCGCTGACTCATTAATTGAACTGGATCGAATTAACTCTATTGCTGGACGGATAGGCAAGAAGCAGGAAGTTTTAATTCGATTGACTCCAGGAGTTTCTGCACACACTCATGAATCGATTGCTACTGCGCACGAAGATGTGAAGTTTGGATTTTCTATCGCAAGCGGAGCTGCAATGTTGGCTGTGGCAACAGCATTGAATTCGGCAAATATTTCTGTCGCTGGAGTGCATTGCCACATTGGTTCTCAGATTTTTGATCAAGACGGATTCGTTCTTGCAGTAGAGCGGCTCATTAAATTTATTTCAGAGGTTAAAAACCTGCATGGAGTTGAATTGCATCATATGAATATTGGCGGGGGATTTGGCATCGCTTACGTAGATAGCGACGACCCACTTGATGTTGAAGTTGTTCTACAACGAGTCCATAGTGCGATTACTGAGGGGTGTAGCAAGTATCAAATTGGTATGCCCACTATCGCTATCGAACCGGGACGAGCAATCGTTGGTCCGGCGATGGTTACGTTGTATCAAGTAGGCACTGTCAAAGATGTTGTCCTAGAGGATGGAAAAACTCGTACATACATCTCTGTAGATGGCGGGATGAGTGACAACATCCGACCATCTCTCTATAACGCCGAATATTCGGCGCTTTTGGCTAATCGAATGTCAACGGCACCGCTTACATCATCTCGTTTAGTAGGGAAACATTGTGAGACTGGAGACATCATCATCCGAGACATTGCTCTCCCCAGCGATATCGTTCCCGGCGATGTGCTCGCTATTCCAGCAACGGGCGCATATGGCAGAAGTATGGCTAGCAATTACAACCACATTCTTCGTCCGCCTGTAATTGCCGTTCGAGATGGCTTGGCGAAGACCATTATTAGGCGCGAGAAAATAAGCGATTTGCTCGCCCTCGAAGAGGGGTAATTGCCAGGATTCGTCGAGGTAGCACCCTGGTGTGGGAGAGTTAGACAGTGGAGAACAAGCCAGCACAAGAGTGGACAGCACGCTCGATTTCCGTTGCCCTGCTTGGTGCGGGCTCGGTGGGAAGCAATGTCGCTGCTCAATTGGTAGCTGGCCACGATGATCTCGCCGCACGCGCGGGCGCACAACTCAAACTCGCTGCGGTTGCGGTCAATGATGGAAAGAAATCCCGTCCCGAACTTGAGAAAGCTGGCGTCAGGGTAACGACCGATGCCCGTTCACTTGTGTCCGACCCAACTATTGATGTGGTCATCGAGGTTATCGGCGGCATCGAACCAGCACGTTCCCTCATTCTCGATGCGCTCAATTCTGGAAAGTCAGTAGTGACCGCAAATAAAGCGCTCTTAGCGCAACATGGTGGAGAATTATTTGAGGCTGCTGCCAAGAATAATGTCGATCTTTATTTTGAGGCAGCAGTCGCAGGTGCAATCCCAATTATTAGACCTTTACGCGACTCACTTGCTGGCGATCACGTCGCTCGAGTAATGGGAATCGTGAATGGCACTACTAATTTCATTCTCAGTCAGATGTCTAACCATGGAATGTCTTTTGAAGCAGCCTTGAAGGAGGCTCAATCTTTGGGTTATGCGGAAGCAGATCCAACGGCAGATGTAGAAGGGTTTGATGCAGCAGCTAAAGCATCAATCTTGGCAAGTCTGGCATTTCATTCGCGGGTTAGTGGCAATGATGTCTATCGTGAGGGAATTTCTGAAATCACTGCAGATATCGTTCGAATTGCAACCGAAATGGAACATGTTGTGAAGTTACTTGCAATCGCAGAACTTACTCGCGATGGCAGAATTGCAGTACGAGTCCATCCAGCATTGATTCCTAATTCGCATCCACTCGCAGCAGTTCGAGATTCTTTCAATGCAGTCTTCGTTGAAGCCGAAGCAGCAGGGGAATTAATGTTTTATGGGCGCGGTGCGGGAGGTGCTCCGACAGCATCTGCCGTTCTTGGAGATCTCGTAGCGGTCGCTCGTCATAAGGTGATTGGTGGGCTAGGCCCCAAGGAGAGCACCTATGCTGAACGCGAAATCGCTCCGATGGGCGAAACTCTTACGAGGTATTTGATACGCCTTAATGTGAACGATCGTCCCGGAGTTCTTGCTTCCGTAGCAAATGTTTTCTCCTCACACTCGGTCTCAATTCAAACCGTTCGTCAAGATGGGCGAGGTGCACAGGCTGAATTGATAGTTGTTACCCATTCGGCAACTGACGCGGCGCTTGCGGAGACAGTGGCAGGGCTGCGCAATTTAGATACAGTGCGCTCAGTCGAGAGTGTGATTCGAGTAGAAGGTGGCAACTTCTGATGTTTGGAAAGAAGCAAGCGCGACCTTGGCGCGGAGTGATTAACGAGTATCGCCATCGCCTGCCAATCACCTCCAAGACGCCAATCGTCACCCTCAACGAAGGTGGTACACCACTTGTTTATGCTTGCGTGCTCTCAGAAATGCTCGCGGGAGAGGTGTGGGTAAAAGTCGAGGGTTCAAATCCCACTGGCTCATTTAAAGATCGCGGAATGACGATGGCGATGAGTAAGGCAGCTGAAGATGGCGCTAAGGTCGTGGTCTGTGCATCCACGGGTAATACCAGTGCAAGCGCTGCTGCATACGCTACAAAAGCAGGAATGATTCCTGCAGTCTTGGTTCCGCAAGGAAAGATTGCAATGGGCAAGTTGGCGCAAGCGGTCATTCATGGTGCCAAACTTTTACAAGTTGATGGAAATTTTGATGATTGCCTCACGCTTGCTCGACAATTAGCTGAAAGCTTTCCGGTAGCGCTTGTTAACTCGGTAAATCCCTACCGTCTTCAAGGTCAGAAAACAGCAGCTTTCGAAATTGTTGACACCCTTGGTTTCGCACCGGATATTCATGCACTCCCGGTAGGTAACGCTGGCAATATCACCGCATATTGGATGGGATACCAGGAATATCATCGCGATCGCATCGCGAAGTCGCTACCGCAAATGTGGGGATTCCAAGCAGAAGGCGCTGCGCCGATTGTTCGAGGTGCAATCGTTGAAAAACCGGAGACTATTGCCACCGCGATTCGAATAGGTAATCCAGCATCGTGGAAAGAGGCAGAGGCGGCTCGAGATCAATCGCATGGACGTATCGACTCTGTCACTGACGAGGAGATATTAAGTGCTTATCGATTGATTGCAGGGCGCGAGGGAATTTTCTGCGAACCATCATCTGCTGCTGGCTTGGCTGGACTACTCAAGATGAAAGCGGCAGGCAAACTGCCTAAGGGCCAGAAGATTGTCATCACCGTAACGGGCAATGGCTTAAAAGATGTGCAATGGGCTCTGGAAGGTTCAGCAGACCCTATTGTTATCCCAGTCTCATTGAGTGAGGCGGCAAAGGTTTTGGAGCTCTCCTGATGGTCTCTCGCCCAACATTTCGCGCCACGCCAGTCACAATTCGCGTTCCTGCAACAAGTGCAAACCTAGGTGCTGGATTTGATTGTTTGGGTCTGGCGCTCGAAATTTATGATGGTTACGCCGCACAAGTTCTTGATGAGCCGGGTTTAGATGTAGAGATTGCCGGCGAAGGCGCTGAAACGTTACGTAAAGATGAGAAGAATCTTGTTGTTTCTTCGATGAATGCGGCATTTGATCACATGGGTGGCCGCCCTCGCGGATTGGCGCTACGTGCGCTCAATGCCATTCCTCATGGCAGAGGTTTGGGATCTTCATCCAGCGCAATCATTGGTGGATTAGTCCTGGCGCGCTCCTTGGTCATCTCAGGAACAGAGCGACTCAACGATAAGGATCTGCTGGCACTGGCAACCGAAATTGAAGGTCATCCCGATAATGTTGCAGCGGCATTTTTAGGTGGCGCGACCATTGCATGGGTGGAAGATGGTTCTGGAAGAGCGATATCTATTCCGGTCGATCTTCGAATCATGGCAATAACTTTTATTCCTAAGAAATCTGGAGAAGTTGCCACGAAGAAAGCGCGCGCACTATTACCGGAGACGGTTCCGCATATTGATGCTGCAGTGAACATCTCGCGCAGCACTTTGATGGTTGAAGCGCTCTCGCGAAAGCCTGAGTTGCTTTTTGCGGGAACGGAAGATCGAATACATCAGTTCTATCGCCAAAGTCAGATGCCTAAGAGTTATGAACTAATGAGCACTTTGCGCGAAGCTGGTGTTGCTGCATTTATCTCAGGTTCTGGTCCAACTGTGCTCGCACTCCACTACGGAACAGTGGCAGATGCACAAGAGATCGCCCGCGCAGGCGAGGGGGCGTTCACCAGCCAAATAGTCGGGGTTAGCGCCCAAGGGGCCCACGTATTTAACGGGTAACGCCTGATTTGCCGCGAACAGGGGCCATCCTCGATTTGCACAGGCCCCAGACCAGGGTGTTACTCTTGAGCCTCGCTAGGGGATTGATCCCCGACCATCCACACAGCGCTTCATTGATTTCCTTCCCAATTACTTTATGAAATGCGAAATCAACGTGACATAGCTGCAGAGTTGGCAAGAGGCGAGATACATCAATGGCGCACACGATGTGCGTTACGAAATCAACATGAATGAGGCATAGTGAGTGAAGTAAGTACTCGTAAGGCAAAGCCAGCTGGAGATCTATCCGCCATGCTCCTGCCTGAGCTCCGCAAAGTCGCCACCCAACTGGGTATTGATGGCGCCGCAAAACTCGCCAAAGGCGACTTAGTGCAGGCGATTGCCGACCTCCAAGCTGCCAATCGTGCGGCGGCAGCAAAAGAGAAAGAGGCGCGTCAATTAGAGCGACAACAAGAACGCGAGGAGCGCCGTCGCGAGCGAAATCAGGGGCGCAATCAGAATTCTGAAAGTTCCGACACGGCTGATAACTCTGATTCGGAAGATGATGAGTCTGGCGAGAGCGATTCAGAGAGCAGCTCTGAGCAGTCAGAGCGCAATGATCGTGGAGCTCGTAACGACCGAGGCGACCGGGGCGACCGCGATGGCGGTCGACGAGATCGTCACCGTGACCGTGACCGTGACCGGGGTCGCGACCGCAACCGCGGAGATCGTGGCGAGCGCGGCGAGCGCGATATGACAATCCGCGAAGATGATGTGCTCATTCCCGTTGGTGGCTTACTCGATATCTTGGAGAACTACGCCTTCGTGCGTACCGCTGGTTACCTGCCAAGTCCAAACGATGTCTACGTCTCTATGCAACAGGTTCGTCGATATGCGCTCCGTAAAGGGGATGTCATCACGGGTGCAGTTCGCGAGCCACGCGAAGGCGAACGACGTGAGAAATTCAATGCGCTCATTCGTTTAGACACCATTAATGGAATGGATCCAGAGGAGTCGCGTGACCGCGTCGAATTTAACAAGCTCACTCCGCTCTATCCGCAAGAGCGTCTTCGACTTGAGACCCAACCCAATGTGCTCACCACTCGGGTTATCGATCTCATTGCACCAATCGGTAAAGGTCAGCGCGGTTTGATTGTTTCGCCACCTAAAGCCGGTAAAACAATGGTCCTGCAGTCGATTGCTAATGCAATTACGACCAACAATCCAGAGTGTCACTTAATGGTGGTGCTCGTTGATGAACGTCCTGAAGAAGTTACCGACATGCAGCGATCAGTGAAGGGCGAGGTCATCTCATCCACTTTCGATCGTCCCGCTGAAGATCACACGATGGTTGCAGAGTTGGCAATCGAGAGAGCAAAACGTTTGGTCGAATTAGGCCACGATGTCGTCGTGCTTCTTGACTCGATTACTCGTCTTGGTCGTGCCTACAACATTGCTGCTCCAGCCAGCGGCCGAATCCTCTCTGGCGGTGTTGACTCAGCAGCCCTCTATCCACCAAAGAAATTCTTTGGTGCCGCCCGTAATATTGAAGATGGTGGTTCATTGACCATTCTTGCAACTGCTCTTATCGATACCGGTTCCCGCATGGATGAAGTGATCTTTGAAGAGTTCAAGGGAACTGGAAATATGGAACTTAAGCTTGATCGCCGTATGGCAGATAAGCGAATCTTCCCAGCAGTTGATGTTGATGCATCGGGTACCCGTAAAGAAGAGATTCTCATGGGGGCTGAGGAATTGAATATCGTGTGGAAGCTTCGTCGCGTGCTACACGCGCTGGATCCACAACAAGCGCTAGAGCTTCTTCTTGAGAAGATGAAGGGCACCAAGTCCAACGTCGAATTCTTGATGCAGGTTCAAAAGACCACCGTTGGTCCAGGTACTGACGGCGATAAATAAGGGGATTAGCCCAATAGCGAACTCCTCGGTACTCTTTTCCTCTAGGCAAGTCCGTGATTGCTGGTTCCCGAGATTGGCAGCGAAAGCTCCACTCGACCCAGCGACTATGAAATGGAGCATGAATTATGAAGGCTGAGATTCATCCAGAGTATGTCGAGACCACCGTCTCGTGCTCATGTGGCGAAACATTTACCACCCGCTCAACCGCAAAGAATGGTGCGATTTCCGTTGATGTCTGCTCGGTATGCCATCCGTTCTACACCGGAAAGCAGCGCATCCTCGATACTGGTGGACGCGTCGCCCGATTCGAAGAGCGTTTGAAGAAATCAGCTAACAAAAAGTAACTTTGCTAAGACCGCACCTAAGCCTGTCTCCACAGGCGGGTGCGGTTTTTTAATTGGAGGAGCGCGGAAGCGATGAGTTCAGCAGCACAATCAGCTAGTGATCGATTTGCCAGTGCAGATGATCTCGTTGCTGAGCATGCAACGATTGAAGCGCAACTTGCCGACCCAACGATTCATGGGGATAGCGGAAAAGCTCGCCAATTAGGTAAGCGATATGCCCAGCTGGGTCCGATTGTCGCCGGATTTAAAAGATGGCGCGCAGCAAATGATGATCTTCTTGCAGCCCGCGACCTAGCTAAGGAAGATCCTTCGTTCGCAGGAGAGATCCCGGCGCTCGAAGAGGCTGAGTCAATTGCGGCCAAAGCGCTCGAAGAGTTATTGCTGCCTCGAGACCCTAATGATGATCGCGATGTCATCGTCGAGATTAAAGCGGGAGCAGGTGGCGAAGAGTCAGCGCTCTTTGCCGGAGATCTCCTGAGAATGTATTTGCGGTATGCCGAGACTCAAGGGTGGAAAGCAGAAATCATCGATGCAACAGAGAGCGATTTAGGAGGCTATAAAGATGTCTCTATCGCTATTAAGAGTAAAGGGGTCCCAGAACCAGGTCGCGCCCCTTATGCGAAATTGAAATTTGAAGGTGGCGTTCATCGAGTACAACGGGTACCGGAGACGGAATCCCAGGGACGAATTCATACATCTGCTGCAGGAGTTCTAGTCCTCCCCGAAGCAGACGAAATTGATGTTGAATTAAATATGAACGATGTTCGAGTGGATGTTTACCGTTCGAGCGGTCCGGGTGGCCAGAGCGTTAACACCACCGATAGCGCCGTTCGCCTAACGCACGTTCCTACCGGAATCGTGGTTTCCTGTCAGAACGAGAAGAGCCAACTCCAGAACAAAGAGTCAGCGCTACGAATTTTGCGGGCACGTTTGCTTGCTGCTGCAGTAGAGGCTCAGGAAGCAGCGGCCGCTGCAGAACGCAAAAGCCAAGTGCGAACAGTGGATCGAAGTGAACGGATTCGTACCTACAACTTCCCCGAAAATCGACTGAGTGATCACCGGGTGAATTTCAAAGCGAATAATCTCAATATAGTGCTTGATGGTGAATTAGATCCGGTAATCCAAGCACTTATAGATGCCGATAAGGCAAGCCGGCTTGCAGCTGGTTGATGGAATGTCTAACGCTCGAGAGTTATTGAACTGGGCGACGGCAGAGTTACGCGATCTGACTATCGACCCCGCGCTCGACTCACTACTCTTACTCGCAGAGGCAACCGGTTTATCAAGAACACGAGTAGTTCTTGAAGATGAATTCACTAATGAGCAAATAAACCAATTCCGAGCATGGATAGCGCGACGAAAATCAGCCGAGCCAATTCAATACATTATTGGTCGGACCTACTTTCGCGATCTCACCCTTGAAGTAGGACCAGGGGTCTTAATTCCACGTCCGGAGAGTGAATCTTTAGTTGATGTGGTGCTGGAGAAAATCAAAAATCTCACGAACCCGCGCGTTCTTGATCTTGGTGCAGGCTCTGGCGCGCTAGCGATTGCTATCGCGAGTGAAGTTCCAGGCGCCCAAGTCTCCGCGTTAGAAAACTCAGATCTTGCATTTAGTTGGTTAATGAAAAATGTTACAAAGCTAAGTCCAAATATCGAGCTGATTCAATCTGACGTTTCTCACTTTGAACGCAACGAGTATTTTGATGCGGTCATAGCCAATCCTCCCTACATTCCTGATGCACAGGTTCTTGTAGATGAAGTGCAGAAATTCGAGCCAGCTGAGGCGTTGTTTGGTGGAACAAGTGGGATGGAGATTCCAGAGCGCTTCATAGATGCCGCGGCTCGAGCGCTCAAACATGGAGGCTTCCTCGCCTTAGAGCATCATGAAAGCCATGGTGAACGTATCGGTCAATATCTTTCAGATGCCTTCTCCGAAGTACAACTTCACTATGATTTGAACATTCGACCTCGATTTAGTAGCGGAGTACGTAAGTAATGGCAGAGTTAGTAGATATTGCAAATCCTGCAGCAATAGATCGCGCTCTCCGCGAGATCAGATCTGGGAATGTCATTGCGCTGCCAATTGATAGTGGATATGTGTTTGCGACAGACGCTTTCAATCACATGGCAGTGAGCTCACTCCATTTGCTCCGTAATGATCCGTCAGGTCAGGCGGCGTCAGTAATGATTGGCGATAAGAATCGAATTGTTGGAATTACTCGGGATATCTCTGAAGCAGCCCAAGCATTGATGAATTCATTCTGGCCGGGGCTGTTGACCCTCTACTTAGCTCCACACCCTGCTCTGACCTGGGACTTGGGTGATGAACGCCTGCTTGATCAAGTGGCAGTTCGAGTGCCGAACTCTGAATTCGCCATTAATCTGCTCAATGAAACTGGACCGCTTGCTGTTGCTGGTGCAGCGCTTGCAGGTCGAGCCTCCTTTGCCCAACCCATGCTTATTAATGAGGTCTTTGGTTCGCATCTCGACTTGATCTTTGATGGAGGCGAGATTCCAGCCCAGGCTTTGAGCACTGTGGTGGATTGCACAGCTAAGCCACCTAGGGTGATTCGCCAAGGAGCTATCGATATCGCGAGCCTTCGCCAAGCATGGCCTGAGATAAGTCAGGATGTGGGATAGATTCTCGTCACTCTTCTTTGACAGGGGCATGGAGGTTACGTTGAGCGCCAAGTATTACGGAGCGAGCTACGAAGCGCTGGAGTCGCAAGATCCAGAGGTCGCAGCGATTCTCATTTCTGAGCTTGAGCGTGAACGAAATGGCTTGCAGCTAATCGCAAGCGAGAACTTCACTTCGCCAGCTGTCCTTGCCGCTCTCGGTTCAACGCTCTCAAATAAATATGCCGAAGGTTACCCAGGCAAGCGATATTACGGTGGATGCGAAGAGGTCGACAAAGTCGAAGAGATAGCTATTGCTCGCGCCAAAGAGTTATTCGGGGCAGATCATGCAAACTTACAACCGCACTCCGGGGCAAGTGCGAACGTCGCTGTTTATCAAGCGTTTACCAAGCCGGGCGATACCGTCTTAGCGATGTCATTGCCACACGGCGGCCATTTAACTCATGGCTCGAAAGTGAATTTCTCTGGGAAATGGTTTAACGTCGAGTCATACGGTGTCCGACAAGATACTGAATTAATTGATTACGACGAATTGCGCGATCTTGCGATCAAGCATAAGCCGAAGATGATTTGTAGCGGTGCGACCGCTTATCCAAGTCTTATTGATTTCAAACGGGTGCGTGAGATTTGCGATGAAGTGGGCGCAATTATGTGGGTTGATGCTGCGCATTTCATCGGTCTAGTCGCTGGTAAAGCAATTCCATCGCCGGTGCCTTATGCAGATGTCGTCTCCTTTACCACGCATAAAGTTTTGCGTGGTCCTCGAGGTGGAATGATTCTGGCAAAAGCAGAGCATGGCGCAGCTATCGATAAAGCGGTCTTTCCTGGAATGCAGGGCGGTCCCATCATGAGTGCGGTTGCTGCCAAAGCGGTTGCTCTCAAAGAGTGTTTACAACCTAGTTATCGGAAATACGCAAAAGATGTGATTATCAATGCGCAGGCGCTCGCGGCTGGATTGGTTGATGAGGGAATGCGAGCGGTCTCCGGTGGCACTCAAACTCACTTGGCGCTTATCGATGTCCAGGCTTTAGGAGTCACTGGAAAAGAGGCAGACGAGCGTTGTGGTCTTGCTGGCATTACGCTCAATAAGAATTCGATTCCTTTTGATCCGCAACCACCATCAATTACCAGCGGAATTCGCGTTGGTAGTCCCTCGGTAACGACTCAGGGCATGGGCGTTGGCGAGATGAGAACTATCGCTGCTCTCATCGCTAAAGCGATAAAAGAGCCAGCGGCGGCGGCAAAGATATCTGGCGAGGTAAAGGAATTGTGCAGGCGCTTTCCCGTTTACCCTGAAAACTAATGCGTGAGCACCTTTTAGTCTTATTAATCACCGGAATATTTGTCTATCTACTCACTCCTTTTGCGCGCATTGCCGCGATTAAATTTGGTGCGGTGGCGGAAGTTCGCTCCAGAGATGTCCATAAAGAGGTCACGCCTCGCTGGGGCGGAGTTGCTATCTGGCTTGCCATCATGTTGGGACTTTTGATTGCATCCCAACTTAAGTTGTTGAGTAAGGCTTTTCTCCAAGATCAGCAGATTCGCGGCATTTGCATCGCAGCAACGGTCATTTGCATTCTAGGTGTTATCGATGACAAATGGGGGTTGGATGCAATCACCAAACTTGCAGGTCAAACTTTGGCTGCTGCAATTTTGGTCAACTTTGGAGTGCAATTACTCTGGCTTCCGCTCAATGGTGTGACGATGCTGCCCACATCTTTAGGACAACTTGTCACAATTCTTATTATTCTTGTGACAATCAATGCAGTGAATTTCATTGATGGATTAGATGGTCTTGCCGCCGGAATCGTGGCAATTGCAGCGGGGTCTTTCTTTGCTTTCGCTTATTTACTCTCAGTCGTTTATAACTTTGATCGCGCAGGTGCACCATCACTAGTGACTGCAATCATGTTGGGTGCTTGTCTAGGTTTCTTGCCACATAATGCTTATCCGGCACGTATTTTTATGGGTGATTCAGGTTCAATGCTCCTTGGACTTTTGCTCGGAGTTGCAGCGATAACCCTTACAGGTCAAATTGATGCCAATGCGATTGCATCTCAGAATCTTGCACCAACCCTTGTTCCACTCTTGCTGCCATTTGCAGTTCTAGCCATACCGCTAATTGACTTACTGCTCGCAATTATTCGACGCACTCGCGCTGGCCGTTCACCCTTCGCACCAGATATGGGACACCTGCACCATCGTCTTTTAGCAAAAGGCCATTCGCAACGAAGCGCAACATTCATGATGTATCTATGGACATTGCTCGTTGCAGCTCCCGTTTCCGCATCAGCATTTATCTCATGGCGCATCAATCTCCTGCTCTCTCTTGCTCTTCTCGTCCCGATTCTCATACTCACCTTGCGGCCCATCGGTGCGCGCCCGACTAAGCAGACAGACTCCGTACATCGATGATTAATTACCCGGCTCTATTTCTTAAAGGTGCGATTATTCCTGCGCTCGTTATCGGAATTGGTGGCACCATCCTCGCTGCTATCGCAGTGGGCGCACGAGGGCTCTTCGCTGGTTTGGCTGCGCTTGTTGTCGTGCTTCTATTCTTCATAATTCACCTGATCATCGCTGCAACAACGCGCACCCTTGATCCGCGGTTGACCTTCGCATTTGTTGCATTGAGCTTCCTGACTAAGTTGATTGGTATGGCCGGCTTTATGATTGCGCTCTCACGAACATCGATCGATCGACCGTGGTTTGCGGGTGTTGCCTTCGCCACAGCAACGGGGTGGCTGATAGGCGAGATGCTCGCTTATCGCCGGTTAGTCCGTCCCCACTGATTGATAGCCGAGGGAAGCGGGCTTCGCCAACCCTCCACTACAGTGTCGCCATGGCTGAGGATTCGGATAAACCCGCTAATCAGGGTCGCAGTAGCCGAGGCGAAGAGAGCGCTCTTTGGTCAATTCTGGGCTATCTCATCTCGGGACAAATTGTTTGGGGCGGCATCGGCTGGCTCGTAGATCGGTGGCTAGGGACCTCCTTCCTGGTACTTGTGGGCCTCTTGGTGGGAATGGGCTCCTCTATATATCTAGTCTGGCTCCGATACGGGCGGCGCTAGCGGTTTTAGCATCCTCGAATCGAAGGGTCATGATTTCGCGCAAATGGCGATTTCCGCATAGGGTTTGGCGCGAAGCACTGTGAGTCCGGCAGGGAAAATTCAGATAGTTGTGGAAGCAATCAGGTAAGAGCAAGAGGGGTAGCGAGTGATTCGGTTAGCTGCTGAAGGTGAGGGCTTCAAGCCACCTAGCGCAAAAGACTTCGTTCTTCCACCAATCTTTGGTGACAATCCATTTACCACTAAACCAATCTTCTTAGTTTTTCTCTCGGTAATTCTTATCTCGTCATTTTTCATTCTTGCCTCACGCAAATCAGCAGTCGTGCCATCGAAGTTGCAATATGCAGGGGAGAGCGTCTACGGATTCGTGCGTGACAACCTCGGCAAAGAGGTTATCGGTCACGAATTCATGCGTTTTGTTCCCTATCTCTTTACGCTCTTCACATTTATTTTGGTAAACAACATTTTTGGCATTGTTCCAATGCTGCAGTTCCCTCCGATGTCTCGCGTAAGTTTCCCGTACGTTCTTGCCATCATTACCTTCTTGGTTTTCCACTACGTGGGCGTTCGAAAGCATGGCGCTTTCAAATACATCAAAGAAATCATGTTCATGCCGGGTGTGCCTAAGGCTGCATACATACTTATCACCCCGCTCGAATTGCTTACCTTTTTCCTCGTACGTCCGTTGACGCTCTCTCTTCGTCTCTTTGCAAATATGTTCGCTGGTCACTTGTTGCTCATGGTCTTCTTCTTAGGAGGAGAACACCTTCTTCAAGGAGTCATCGGATTGAAGCTGATCAGCCCATTCGCTTTCCTGATTGGCATCGCCCTGACTTTCTTCGAGTTCATGGTTCAGTGCCTGCAGGCTTACATCTTCACTCTGCTGGCAGCTCTCTACATCGCTGGGGCGCTCGCCGACGAGCATTAACGCACTTTTGCACCACCGATAAGGCGCCCGTCTTATCGAAAAGAACGAAAGGTAGAAAAGGTAACAACATGGAAGGCACACTCAACCTGGTCGGTTTCGGCCTTGCAGCTATCGGTCCTGGTATCGCAACCGGACTTATCTTCGCTGCTTACATCAATGGTGTAGCACGTCAACCTGAGGCGCGTAGCGTCCTCCAGCCGATTGCGTTCCTTGGCTTCGCACTTGCTGAAGCTCTTGCGCTCTTCGGTCTGGTCCTTGCGTTCGTTCTCTAATGTGGCGACAACAAGAGATTAATTCGAGAGAGAGAGTTCAGAACTCATGATTACTTTGACCGCTGGTGGGGAAGTCAACCCATTAGTTCCGCATACCGCGGAACTCATTGCGGGCTCTATTGCGTTCTTGCTCCTCTTCTTAGTGCTTCGTTCCAAGGTAGTCCCGATGTTCGAGCGCGGCTTTGCTGCTCGCACCGAGGCTATCCAAGGCGGCATTGAGAAGGCAGAGCGTGCGCAACGCGAGGCCCAAGCCGCACTTCAGGAGTATCAAACACAGTTGAGCTCCGCACGTGGTGAGGCGCAAGCTATCCGTGAGAGTGCACGAGTGGAGGGCGCGGCTCTTTTGGAGCAAATGCGCGCTAAAGCTCAAGAGGAAGCAGCGCGAATTACCTCTGCCGCCTCTGCTGCAATCGAAGCTGAGCGCACCGCCGCTGTCGCATCCCTTCGCAATGAAGTGGGTGCCTTGGCCATCGAATTAGCTAATCGAATCGTCGGAGAATCCCTTGATGATCACGCGCGACAATCGCGAATCGTCGATCGTTTCCTTGACGAGCTCGAGAGCCAGAAGAAATAACGAAGCACTACAGAACCCGGGAGTGAATTGAGATGGCAGTAGATATGAAGGGGGCAAGTCGCCAAGCGCTATCAGCGCTTCGGGGAGTTGCTGGCAGCCCTTCGGCGCAGGATGCAGGGAGAATTTCGCAGGACTTGTTCGTAGCAATTCAAGTTCTTGATTCCTCGCTGCCGCTTCGCCGCGCCCTTACTGATCCAACCCGGGAGAGCGCTAGCAAGAGCGCTTTGGTCGAAGATTTATTTGCTAAGAGCACTTCGCCACAATCGCTGACCATCATTAAAAGTGGTGCCAGTGAGCGATGGTCAAGCCCGTCGGATCTTCCAGCGGCGCTTGAAATCATCGCAATCGAAGTCGAAGCCGGTGCAGTAGATGGAGTTGATGTCGAGTTGATGGGAATTACCCACGCATTAAGTGGCGCGAAAGAATTATCGAGCGCGCTTATGGGTGGACGGGCAATCGATTCCCTCGTCTCAGATCTCTTCTCCCAAAAAGTTTCGGAAGCGACTCTTCGAATTGCTCTGGCGATTGCTCGAAATCTTCGTGGTCGTCACTTCATCACTGCGCTCGAGGAGAGTGCAAATGTTGCTGGCGCACGACGCAAGAAAACAGTTGTACACGTTCGTAGCGCAGTTTCCCTTACTCCAGCGCAAAGCGAGCGGCTCCGAGCAACGCTCGGAAAAGAGTTGGGACGAGAAGTCTCACTCGACCTCACAGTCGATGCCTCGGTTATTGGTGGTATCGAAGTGAAATTTGATGATGACATGGTTGACGGCACCATCGCCCGACGCCTTGCTGAAGTAGGAAGAAGACTCGCTAGCTAGTTCCAGAAAAACCAGAAGTTCCAGAAGAACCAGAAGAACCAGAAGAACCAGAAGAA
>CAYQLC010000005.1:0-23641 GCA_964418325.1 uncultured Bifidobacterium sp. | reverse complement strand
TCCAGAAAAACCAGAAGTTCCAGAAGAACCAGAAGAACCAGAAGAACCAGAAGAAGGAGAAGAAGATGGCCGAACTCACGATCCGCCCCGAGGAGATTCGTGATGCCCTGGCGAAATTCGTCAAGAGTTTCGAACCAGGTGGCGCTACCCGCGAAGAGACTGGTGTTGTTGTCGAAGCAGGTGATGGAATCGCTCGAATCGAAGGTCTACCTTCGACAATGACCAATGAGTTGCTGCAGTTTGAGAATGGCACTTTGGGACTTGCGCTCAACCTTGATGTTCGAGAGATCGGCGTCGTTATTCTTGGTGAGTACACCGGTATTGAAGAGGGAACAACAGTCCGTCGCACCGGCGAGATTCTCTCTGTTCCGGTCGGAAATGGCTTCCTTGGACGGGTAGTGGATCCACTCGGTCGCCCAATCGATGGCAAAGGTCCAATCGCCGAAGAAGGCCGTCGTGCGTTAGAACTTCAGGCGCCATCGGTCGTGCAACGTCAACCGGTGAAAGAGCCAATGCAAACTGGAATTAAAGCCATCGATGCAATGACCGCGATCGGGCGTGGTCAGCGTCAGCTCATCATTGGCGACCGCCAGACTGGTAAGACTGCAATCGCAATCGACACCATCATTAACCAGCGCGAAAACTGGAAATCTGGCGATCCAAAGAAGCAAGTTAAATGTATCTATGTTGCGATTGGTCAAAAGGGTTCGACGATTGCGTCGGTACGTGCAGCGCTCGAAGAGGCTGGCGCACTTGAGTACACGACAATCGTGGCATCACCAGCTTCAGATCCAGCGGGTTTTAAATACCTTGCTCCGTATACCGGTTCAGCAATCGGACAGCATTGGATGTACAAGGGCGAGCATGTCCTCATCATCTTTGATGATCTCTCCAAGCAAGCTGAGGCTTATCGTTCAGTCTCGCTCCTGCTTCGACGCCCACCAGGTCGCGAGGCGTACCCAGGAGATGTCTTCTACTTACACTCCCGTCTCCTCGAGCGTTGCGCAAAACTCTCCGACGATATGGGTGGCGGTTCGATGACTGGCCTTCCAATCATTGAGACAAAAGGTAACGACGTCTCTGCCTTTATTCCTACTAACGTCATCTCCATCACCGATGGACAGTGCTTCCTTGAGACTGACCTCTTCAACGCGGGCGTTCGTCCGGCAATTAACGTTGGTATCTCGGTCTCACGTGTGGGTGGTTCGGCTCAGACAAAGGCAATCAAGAAGATTGCTGGACGTCTTCGACTAGATCTAGCGCAGTTCCGCGAGCTTGAAGCTTTCGCTGCATTCGGTTCGGATCTTGATGCTGCATCAAAGGCACAGCTCGAGCGTGGTGCACGTATGGTTGAGTTGCTAAAACAAGGTCAGTACTCGCCCTACTCGGTCGAGCGCCAAGCTGCATCTATTTGGGCAGGCACCACCGGACAACTCGATGACATTCCAGTTCAAGATATTCGCCGCTTCGAAAGCGAATTCCTTGATTTCATTGGAACTGAGCGCAAGGCAATTTTTGATGTCATCGCAGAGACAAGAGATCTCAGTGACGACACAGTCGCATCACTGAAAGAGGCGATTACTGCTTTCAAATCTCGATTTGTCTCAACAGTGAGCAAGCCAGTCAATGAGGCTCCTGCAGAGGCGCTCGAGGGTGAAGGTAATGAGCAAATCACTCGAGTGGTTCCGGTGCGAAAGTAAACAATGGGCGCACAACTCCGCATCTATCGACGCCGAATTCGTTCGGTTAAGGCGACAAAGAAGATCACGAAAGCGATGGAGCTTATTTCTGCTTCCCGTATCGTGAAGGCGCAACAACGCGTCAATGCTTCTACGCCTTATGCCAACGAGCTCACGCGTGCAGTGACTGCGGTTGCATCGTTTGCATCGGTTGATCATCCGCTAACCTCGTTCGAGCCAAATCCAAAGCGTGCAGCGGTTCTGTTGATTACTGCAGATCGCGGTATGGCTGGTGCCTACTCGAGCAGCGCAATCAAAGAGGGCGATCAACTCATCGCGGCGTTACGGCAACGCGGTCTTGATGCCAAGGTGTATATCGTCGGTCGTAAGGGGCTCTCGTATTACAAGTTCCGCGATCGTCCGATTGCTAACTCCTGGACCGGCATCAGTGATAACCCAACATATGCGGCGGCTAGCGAGATCGGAAAAGAGCTCATCAAGGCATTTATCGCTGACTCAGCGACTGATCCAGATGGGGTAGCAGAACTCCATGTGGTCTATACCGAATTCCGCTCGATGGTCACTCAGGAGGCGATGGCAAAACGTATGTTGCCACTCGAGGTTGTCGAGAGCACTGGCCCGGTAGGAATTCTCCCCATGTATGAGTTTGAGCCGAGTGCAGATTCGGTTCTTGACGCGCTACTTCCGAAGTACATTGAAGCGCGTATCTATAACGCATTACTTCAGTCGGCGGCATCAGAACATGCTGCGCGCCGTCGTGCAATGAAGTCAGCAACGGATAATGCTGATGAGCTCATCAAGTCGTTCACCCGAAAGGCGAACGCGGCTCGTCAGGCAGAAATCACCCAAGAAATCAGCGAAATTGTAGGTGGCGCAGATGCGCTTGCCTCTGCGATGGCAGGAAGCGAGTAAGAGATGGCAACAGATACCCAAACAGTAACCGGACGCGTAGCCCGAGTTATCGGACCAGTTGTGGACGTAGAGTTCCCCACTGGATCGATGCCCGAGATTTTCAATGCGCTCCACGTTGATGTGACACTTGGTGGCCAGGCGCGCACCCTCACTCTTGAGGTCGCGCAGCACATCGGTGATTCACTCGTGCGTGCTATCTCGATGCAGCCGACAGATGGCATGGTCCGCGGTAGCGCTGTGCGCGATACCGGCGCGGCGATCTCAGTGCCCGTTGGTGATGTCACCAAAGGACATGTGTTTAACACCCTTGGTGAGTCGCTGGATGTTCCGACCTCGTCGCTAGATATCAAAGAGCGTTGGCCAATTCACCGCAAAGCTCCTGATTTTGATCAACTCGAATCCAAGACTGAGATGTTTGAAACTGGTATCAAAGTTATCGACCTACTCACCCCTTATGTAAAGGGTGGCAAGATCGGTCTCTTCGGTGGCGCAGGTGTGGGTAAGACAGTTCTTATCCAAGAGATGATCTACCGCGTTGCAGAAAACTTCGGTGGCGTTTCGGTATTCGCAGGAGTTGGAGAGCGTACCCGTGAAGGTAACGACCTCTTCCTCGAAATGACTGAGACTGGCGTTATCAATAAGACCGCATTGGTCTTCGGACAGATGGATGAGCCACCAGGAACGCGTCTTCGCGTTGCACTCTCTGCGCTCACCATGGCTGAGTACTTCCGCGATGTACAGAAGCAAGATGTGTTGCTCTTCATCGATAACATCTTCCGCTTTACCCAAGCAGGTTCAGAAGTTTCGACGCTCCTTGGCCGTATGCCTTCTGCGGTGGGTTACCAGCCAACGCTCGCTGATGAGATGGGCCAGCTCCAAGAGCGCATCACCTCAACTCGTGGCCACTCGATTACATCAATGCAGGCGATCTACGTCCCTGCCGATGACATCACTGACCCAGCACCACACACCACGTTCGCCCACCTCGATGCGACGACAGTTCTCTCTCGCCCCATCTCAGAGTTGGGTATTTATCCTGCAGTGGATCCGCTCGATTCCACCTCGCGCATCCTTGATCCTCGCTACATCGGTGAGAATCACTTCCGCGTAGCCAACCGAACCAAGCAGATTCTGCAGCGCTACAAGGATCTCCAGGACATCATTGCAATTCTTGGTATCGATGAACTCTCTGAAGAGGATCGCATCCTCGTAGGTCGCGCTCGCCGTATTCAGCGCTTCCTCTCACAGAACACCTTCGTTGCTAAGGTCTTCACCGGCCTTGATGGTTCATTCGTTCCGCTCTCGGAGACCATTGCAGCATTCGATGCGCTGGCAAATGGCGATTATGACCACATCCCAGAGCAGGCATTCTTCATGTGCGGTGGCCTTGATGATGTCGAGCGCAAGGCAGCGGAGTTGGCGAAGAACTAATGGCGCTCCGAGTAGAAGTCGTGACACCCGAGAAGCGGATCTTCTCGGGTGAAGCAACCATGGTCAGCGCCCGCACCCTCGAGGGTGATTTGGGTATCTTGCCAGGCCATATCTCACTCCTAGGAGTGCTTGTTGATGGTGAGGTAGTGGTCAAAGAGACCAACGGGCAGAGCACCACTTTCCAGATTCATGGTGGCTTCCTATCGGTAAATAAGGATCGAGTCTCTATCCTTGGTGAGAGTAGCAACTAACTCTCACGCTACGTCGGGTAGAGGTTTTGAGGTGATGCGCGGTGTTTAAGCGGACCGGCGCTCGAACTGCGGTAGCCATAACTAGTTTGATTGCATCTTTATTAACTACAAATGTCTCCCATGCTAATGGCCCACAAAATTCTCTAGATGTTAGTCAAGTGAATTCAAAAGATTTAATGCAGGGAAATGATTTTTACGGGATTCAGACTTTTCAAACTAAGCAAAAACCTGATTCGATCTTAGGGTGGTTTCAACAAAATCTGCCCACGATTAAGAATCGATTTGGAGATAATCAGAAAGATCCCGATAAATTAGGAATCTCTTTTAGTTCAGAACTACCGATGGCCCTGCTCTCATCGATTCGCCTCTTCACCTCTAAGGTTGGAGAGACTGATTCTGCGGTGAGCTATCTCTGTAGCTCTATCAATGATCCCAATTGTGCTCCTACCGGAAAATACTTCAATTCGCTCCGGGTTGATTCAGTGATAGGAAATTGTTCTCGGAACCCAGACTCTGCATGTGTTGAGAAGGTGACATTGACTCTGGCAGATAAGAGCGTAATAACAGCTCGACCAGCACTTGAGATCCCAGCTGGGACAAAGACCTTCGCTGGAGCCTTTGATTCCAACGGTAAGGGATATCCACCTGGACTTTCCTCTTGGATTTGGGAGGCAGATCTCCCCGGAGCGCCCAAATCACAATTTTTGGCCCGAGGAACTGTGACCACTTACGCAAAAGTCACGGCTGGCACCTGGGATTTTCAAAAGCCAACGTTTACTTTTGAGTTGGTCCCCCTTAGTTTTGAGCGCGCTCCTGTGATTGCACCGCGATTAGAGAACTTCAAATATAAAAATACTCAAGATCCAGTAGTTCGACAGGTAAGCATTCAACCGAGCTGCTTAGCGCATGACACAAATATCTGTTATCACCGAGCAAGCTTTCCAAAAGGTGCGCGAGCCACGGTGGCGCTACAACTTCCCAATCGATTGACCGGTTGGCTCAATGGACGATTAGTAAAGCCAAATGTCTCCACGGAACCTATCAACGCTATTTACGATCGAGTCACTGTTGAGGCTGCGCCCTCTGAAAACATCATCGCTGGCGGCTGGGTGGAATGGAAGAAGATCCCAGAAAAGCTCTTCTTTAATGATGACGGCACGCCAAACACGATGGGCGTGGGGCGTCTTGATGGAGCGGCCGGCATGTATTCAGGAAGCGTCGGGGCAATTGAAGAGTATCTCGAATGGCAGCCTTATCTGGGCGAGAAGGCATTATTAAGTGAGGAAGGGTGGACGATTGCGAGCACAGTTATTGAGTCGACCAACTCGTGTGGCAATCAGAGTGGTTTGCAGGGAGTGGTTGCTGCCAATGCATCGGCCTATTCCCCTGGTGCGCCAGCCTTTAATAAAGAGACGCAAACTCTCGATTACAAAGTAGCAGCGCCACATTTTGCTCCCGATGGAAAGAGTGAAAATTTAGGCACATATGGACTTTCAATGCGGGCTGATTTAGTGCAGTGTTTGTATGGCGTGAAGGATGTGCCAAGTCGAGTGGAAATATCAATTACCAATGCGACCAGCGGTGAGAGTAAAGGCTCCACCGTTGAACTCTCTCGAAATGGTAATTGGGTTTATTTGAGCGCTGAGGGATTCACCTATTCTTCACCAACATTGAAGGTCAAACTTGTCCAAGATAAGAAAATTGAAGCAACACCCGCAACCCCTAGTGGGTCGCAAGCGAGTACAGCCGCCGCACCAAAAGTTGCTCTGAAAAAATCAATCACTTGTGTTAAGGGGAAAATTACTCGGAAGATTGCCGGCTCAAATCCTAAGTGTCCTTCAGGTTTTAAAAAGAAATAAGCTAGATTCGTTGGATATTGGCACCCAACGAACGAAGTTGTTCGTCAAACATCGGATAGCCACGATCAACATGGAATATCTCTTCGATAATTGTCGTGCCGTCACAGACCAATGCGGCTAAAACTAGCGCCGCCCCGGCCCTGATATCGGTTGCAGCTACTGGTGCGCTGGAGAGTATCTCTCGCCCTTTGATAAATGCGTGATGGCCATCTGTTGTGATGTCCGCTCCTAGTCGCACAAGTTCGTTGATAAACATAAATCGACCTTCGAAGACATTTTCAGTTACCAAGGCAGAGCCTTGGGCGATGGCATTTAGCGCAACAATCATCGGCTGTAAATCGGTAGGAAAGCCAGGATAGGGAAGAGTCACCGCATCGATTGCCTTGGGGCGATGATCCATTCGCACTCGCAAGCCCCCAGGTGTGGTGGTGACAACCGCTCCAGAAAGGACCAATTTTTCCAGTGGAATTTCTAAGTGATCAGGATTGGCATTGTTAATAGTGATGTCACCTTGGGTCATGGTCGCAGCAAAAGCCCAGGTTCCAGTGACAATTCGATCAGGTAGCGCTTCATGGTCTGCAGGGCGAAGGGAGTCGCTGCCATTCACCGTGATTGTTGATGTACCAAGCCCTGTGATTTGTGCGCCCATCTTCTGTAAGTAGATACCTAAATCTACGATGTCTGGTTCGCGAGCGGCATTATCAATAACTGTTTCGCCGCGGGCCAGAACTGCAGCGGTCAAAAGATTTTCAGTCGCACCTACGCTGGGGAATTCCAGTTCAATGACAGCGCCGCGAAGTCGGCCAGAGGCAGTGGCAATGATGTAACCATGCTCGTTACTAACCTGAGCACCAAGGGCTTCTAATCCATTGATATGGAAATCGAGACCACGGGATCCAATCGCATCGCCACCAGGAAGTGCTACCTCTGCGCGACCAGTACGCGTGAGTAAAGGTCCAAGGACGTTGATTGAGGCGCGCATCTTGCGCACGAGATCGTAATCCGCGCGATGTTCTAATTGATCAGGAACTGAAATGGTCATGGTTAATGAGTTCTCATCATGGGAGACTTGACAGCCAAGGCGTATCAGAAGTTCAGCCATGATGGATACATCAGCAATTGAGGGAACATTGCTAAGTCGGTGTACGCCTGGGGCTAAAAGGGCAGCAGCCATCAATTTGAGGATGGAATTCTTCGCGCCATGCACCTGGACCTCGCCCACTAGACGGGCGCCCCCAGTGACCTCAAATCGCTCCATGTGGTTCATCGTAGAGGTTAAGCGTAAGGTAGGAGCATGGTGAATCTGACACGTATCTATACAAAAACCGGTGACGATGGCACGACCTCGCTAGGGGATATGAGTCGAACCTCTAAGAACGACCCGCGCCTTGAGGCGTATGCGACAGTAGACGAGGCCAACTCCAGTATCGGAGTCGTACTCGCGCTGGCAGAGGTTTCACCTGAGGTGCAGAAGCTGCTGACGCGAATTCAAAATGATCTCTTCGATGTGGGCGCCGACCTTTGCACTCCGATGGTCGATAACCCACCACACGAGCAACTACGTATCCTTGAATCACAGATATCTCATCTGGAAGAGCAGATTGATCACTTCAACACTGACCTTGCACCACTTCGCTCATTTGTACTTCCCGGAGGAACTCCGGCAGCAGCGTTACTCCACGTCGCCCGCACCGTAGTTCGTCGCGCTGAACGATGCACTTGGGCTGCGATTCACGCTTTTGGCGCAGGTGTCAATCCTTTGACCGCGAAATATCTCAATCGACTTTCAGATCTGCTCTTCGTGCTTGCACGTTATGAGAATAAGAGCGTGGGCGATGAGTTATGGGTTCCAGGCGCTAACCGCTAGCAGATTACCTCTGGTTAAGAATTGCCTTTGCGGCAGATAGCTCCTCTGGAAAGACGAGTAACGCAATACCATCTTTAGCCTGGACAAGATTGGCGCGGATATTTGATTCCACTAACTTTTGCCGTTCCATCTCACCCTCAATGAAATTAGCAGGACGGCTAACGGGAACTAGCAGACCGTACTCATCACTATTGCCACTCTTAGCTGGCCGTGCCACATGGGATTTACCACGCGAAAAAGTCCATCTCAATAATGGAATCAAAATCAACAACGCGAAGAAGCCGCCAAAGCCTTGTAAGAAGAGTTGATTGTTTATTCCACCAAGCATGGGTCAAAGGATAAATGATGAGGGCTTAGCCTGCAGTGGCAGCGGGAGAGCCAGCAGGAGATGCAGCGGGAGAGCCAGCAGGAGATGCAGTGGGATTTGGTGCGACTGGAGGGGATTGCGTCGGTGTCGCAGCGGGAGTTGCTGCTAGAGCAGGATTTGGCGTAAAGGTATTACTGGGGATCTTTCCTGCCACAGCGTCATTTCGGCAGAAAGCTTTCATATTGAGGATTTCTGCATAATCCTCAACAGGTTCCTTGCTAATCAGAATGATGGTCTTACGCTCTTTGGCTTTGGTCCCTTTAGCAAGAGTTCGCAAATTACCAAGAACATCTGCATATCGGCCGATCACAATTGATTGGACTTCCCACCACTTGCATTTGGTTTGAGATGCGACATAAATAACTGCACAGACTCGCTCTTCGCATGCTTTAATCTCACTTAACAATGTGGTCTTTGCGCTGAGTACGCCGACAAGTTCACGTTCACTCTTTGGAGTTGAGATGTAGACGCCATCAATCTCTCGGAAACCTTTTGGTGGCCACTTCGGTGAAGGTGATGGAATAGGTCTGGAAATCTTGCGAGGTTTTTTCTTTGGTTTTTTCTCAGTTTTTTTCTGGACCTTTTTCTTGACTTTTTTCTGGACCTTTTTCTGTGGCGCTTTCTTTTTTGTCACCTCTTTCTTTTTGGCCGAAGGAGAGGCTTTTGGTTGTGGATTATTTGCAGCATTTGCAGTGGGAGAAATGGCGAAGGTTGTCGTAGCGGAGAGCAGAAGGAGCGCCAGCACGCTACCGAAGGAGCGCAACCGGTTTTTCATGTTCGCTCCCAGCGGAAGGTTTTTATCGCGATGAAGAACCCTGCTATTAACCAGGCAGTGAGCACGAGAGCTGTGCGACCATGTTCCCAGCTTTTTGCTACCTCTTGAGCAGCAAATGAATCAGGGAGGAATACCGAGCGGACCCCTTGGGTCAGCCACTTAAGTGGGAAGAGTGCGGCGAAGTTTTGCATCCACGTGGGAAGTTGGGTGAAGACGAAGAAGACCCCGCTAAAGAATTGCAGAATAATGACGATTGGTGAGACCACGGCCGATGCACCTCGACCGCTTTTGGGTACGACTGAGAATGCGATTCCGAGAATGGTAGAACTTGTTATCCCTAAGAACATCACCCAAGCCAAGGTTAACCATTTATCTGCGCTAGTTGGCAGTGATATGCCATAGAGCGCAACTCCAAAAGCGAGCAATAATCCGACCTGAATGATCATGCTAACAAATACCAGAATTACTTTTCCGATGAAATAGGAGGCGGTTGGCGCTGGGGTGCCACGGAGTCGTTTAAGTGTTCCGTCATCTCGTTCCATAGGAATGGTGATTGCAAGTTGCTGAAAGCCGGTGTTTACCAAACCTGAGGCAATCATGCCAGCGACGAAGTACTGACTAAAGGTAACTCCTGGGGCAATTTCATCTTTGAAAACTGAACCGAAGATAAAGAGAAGAAGTATCGGAAAGAGGAGCGTGAAGACTACGCTCTCCCGCTGGCGCATAAATTGTTTAATTTCTAACGCGCCGCGGGCAAATCCAATCGCAATAACTCCAGGTTGTTTCATTTCTTGGCTCACGCTTGGCCGCCAATCATTTGAAGGTAAATTTCTTCCAAGGTAGGACGTACCACTGTGAGTTCAGCAATCTCTCCTGGAATTCGTGCTGTGAGTGCTCTAACGAATTCTGTTGGTGCATCAGTTAACTCCTGGTGGAGCGCGCCATTTTCACGCCAACGCACATTCACCTTTTCACGATCACGGCCACCCAACTTCTCAGCCGTTGCACAATCAACAATCACTCCATGGTTCATAACAGCCACTCGATCTGCGAGAGCCTCGGCCTCATCGAGGTAGTGAGTGCTCATCAAAATAGTCGTACCAGCTGCACGGAGCGAGCGAATCAAATCCCAGAATGAGCGACGCGCTTCTGGGTCAAATCCAGTTGTTGGCTCATCGAGAAAGAGCAGCTCGGGATTACCAATGATCCCGAGAGCAACATCTAAACGACGCCGCTGTCCACCAGAGAGGTGTTCTCCTCGAGCATTGCGCTTCTCCTGCAGCCCCACTGCTGAAATCACTTCGTCGACATCGCGGGGTTTGGAGTAGTACCTAGCAAAATGGCTGAGTATCTCGACCACGGAGAGATCAGCGGCATCTTTCGTAGATTGCAAGACGATGCCAACTCGATTCCGCCACGCGGGCAGATTGGTTTGAGCAGGATCTTCACCGAGCACAGAGAGCTCTCCACCATCACGCTTTCGATACCCTTCAAGAATCTCGATGGTGCTAGTTTTCCCCGCACCATTTGGCCCAAGGAGTGCGAAGATTTCGCCAGTGGCAACCTCAAGGTCAATGCCCTTTACTGCCTCAACAAGCACGCCTTTTCCATTGCGGTACGACTTAGTCAGGCCGCGCACCATGATGGCATGTGTACGTTGCGCTGCCTGGTTGCTCTGATGGAGCTGATTCACATAGACACCTTACTATCCCCATCATTTATCGAGAATTACCGAGAGTTTCCTGCGAAAATAGTGAAGTGAGCCCACGAAAGAACTACCGTTCGAAAGCATCGCGTCCTGATGAAAGCGCAGGGTCCGAGCGCGAACCCCGCCCATCAAATGAGTGGGAAGAGGATGGATTTACGGTGCGTTCACTTACTGGTGCAAGTTCAACAAAAGTGTATCGATGCCCTGGATGCGATCATGAAATAAGAACTGCAACTCCACATATCGTCTCGTGGCCAACTGAAGATCCGGAAACTCGCAGGCATTGGCATACACCTTGTTGGAATTCGCGGAATAAACGTGGGCCAAAGATTGAACGTACTCGTAATGCTCCGCGTTATTAGCAGAAGTTAACTAGCGCTTCTTAAACCCGGCCGGACATTTTGGGTTTGTACCAGATATTTTGCGAACCAATTTTCCTTTAACGCAAGAAATCGACTTGGTAGAAGCTTTCTTTGCCGCAGGTGCAACTGTTGTGCTTGCCGCGGATGCAGAACTATTAGTGGGTTTGGCTGGAGTTAATGTCTTTTCTTGAGTCAACTTAACTTTGATGACAGGGGAAGAGAAGGTGAAGTTCTGAGCTGAGAGAAATAGCCATTCACGTTTGGCATCTTCGCGGACGCTTTCAGTAGCAATTGTCTGCTCTTGACCATCTGAGCCGATAACGGAAATTGAGGCCTGGAATGGTGCATTAGAAAATCCATAGACACATCGAGCTGTCTCACTTCGAATGGCTAGATCATAAGTACCACGAGTGAGCGTCACTCCATCTGCTAGATGGTGTAGACCCGCGACTTTGTAATTGAGAGTGCCATCTTTAAATTCAGGTGCGCCGTTTTCATAAATCAATGCATTGGTCGTAACAATACCGAGAAGTTTTGTTTTATCTTGAAAGCACCTTTCGGTAACTTGTGGTTGATATCCATTAGCGCTGGCGCCAGACTGAATAAGCCATTGTGCACGGGCACCTGGCATAGTTTTGAGAATTGGCTCAAAGGCAGCGAAGTCTGTGAAATTTCCCACTGGGCTGTAACCAAGCCCCCGGGATCCAGGTGAATTAACCATCTCGTTATAGCCAAAATCATTACTGCCAAGTCGTATCCGTGCATCTATTGCAGGATAGTTCTTCAATTCACTCTTCTTGATGATTCCGTAAGCGCCGGGTGCCGCTACTGGTGCACCTTCGATGGTGATTTTGTTAAATTTGTTATCCAGCGGAGTCACATCAACTTTGACATCTTTAAGTCGACCATAAAGCCATCCAGTCATCTCACTTCCCATGCGGAGGGTGAGCGCGGCCCGGGTGTCGTCTGCGAAATCAACGGACTTTCCGTAACTACCATCATCTAGCCATGCTGCATCTGAGTAGAAACCTTTACTATTTCCGCTTGCTCGCACTCCGTAGGTAGCACCACCATCTGGATTAACGCTGGCGTATGTCTCAAGAGGTGAGTAGTCACCACTGATAACTTCAACAGGAAAGACATCAACTCGCATCGACTGAAGAGAGATCGGTGCGTTTCGCTTGCTAGCGCTTCCGCTTCCTTCCCGATTTTGAAAGTACATCACTCGAACCGATACGCCATAGGTTTTTGTGCCGGCTTTGTTGGTCACCGTTGGAGAACTCCAAAGACTCGGTCCACCACCAGCGGGAAGGCCAGTCACTGGGTCTGCTGGAGTGCGCGGACCTGCTACCTCTCGCTCTAACTTTGCATTTTCTAGAGGAGCGGTTCCAGTGGCGAGGGCGAGCGCTTCAACACACATGCGCTGGGCTGCATTGGAACAGGGCGGTAGGAGTAATTGAGCGTTGACATATGCGCCTTTTGCACACTCTGGGTCGTCCATGGAAGAACAGAGATACATTCCGCCCACGTCATTCTTATCTTTACGGACTACGTTGCTATTGATCACCGAAACTAATTGACCTAAGCCGGGACGAGTTTCTTCGAAAGTAAATCCAAGGTATCCCGGAGTAGCTGGACCATCGGGGAGTAAATCGAAAATTGATGCGCCGTTACTAGGCAAACTGGTAGCCATCACAGCTAATAGCGCAACGAGAGCGGAATAGAGTGATTTACGTGAGAGAGTCCCTCGTTTTACTTTCATTTGTGTTTAATTCTACTCAAGGTTGTGATGACTTTATCGGCGAAACTAGTGCGTTTGAAGGAGGTGAATTCCAAAGGAAGGTTAAATCGAGGCTTGACGACTGACCGAGGATAGGTGAATTCAAGTAATCCCTCAGGACCGTGAATGCGCCCCATGCCGCTCTCTTTTACACCACCAAAAGGCATCGAACCCATCGCGGCAAAGGTAAAGACTGAGTTGATAGAGACCATCCCACAGTGCAATTGAGCGGCAATCTGCTCACCATTTCGCCTCGACCAGACTGAAGCGGCAAGACCAAAGGGAGTGTCATTGGCTTTTTGTATCGCTTCATTCATATCCTGAACGGTATTCACCAAGAGTACTGGGCCGAAAGTTTCTTCGCGCATAGAGGGCGCATCTTCAGGAACATTAGTGATAATTATTGGCTCAACAAAACGTTCACCTACCGAGTCCCGACCGCCAATAATAACTTCGCCATGGCGCATGGCATCATCAACATGTCGTTTGATAATTTCTAGTTGTGCAGGACGTGTTGCAGCTCCGTAATTGACGCCAGCTTTCACTTCGCCCGCGCGATCCCTCAAGATTTCGATAAAGCGCTCGGCCACTGCATGGTGAACGTAGATTCGCTCTGCTCCGATACAACTTTGGCCAGCATTAGACATTCCAGACCAGAGCGCATGTTCTGCAGCTCGCTCCAAATCAGCATCGCTATCAACAAGTACTGGATCTTTACCGCCACACTCAAGTACAAAAGGAATCATTCGTTCTACGCATGCCGCTGCAACTTTCTTTGCCGTCGCTGTGGAGCCAGTAAAAGAGATTTTGTCGACACCATGGGTGATGAGCGCTGCGCCCACACTTCCAGCTCCTGTAACAACCTGAAGCAGGTGATGGTTTGGTTCAATCTCTTGGAGCGTCTTTGCTAACCACAATCCGATTGCAGGAGTGAATTCACTGGGTTTGAAGATCACAGTGTTACCAGCAGCCAGGGCGTAAGCGATAGAACCCATCGGAGTGAAGATCGGATAATTCCAAGGCCCAATAACGCCAACGACTCCGTAAGGAACCCGATCCACACGTGCGTTCATATTCGCCATCAACAACCCTGGCCATCGGTGATGTGCTCGCAGGTAGAAGGAGGCTCTCCGCGCTGCCCAAGCAATATGCTCGCAAGCGAGGGTTGCTTCAAGCTGTGCATCACTTCGAGGCTTGCCAGTTTCGCCTGCTATTAACTCTGTAGCTTCATCAATTCGTGAGATGAGTAGGGCATTCCACTGCAGCAAGATCGCTCGTCGCCGGGCAAAGGTCAAGCCAGCCCACCATTGAGCAGAGTCTCGAGCTCGAGTAATGGCTGCGGCGACTTCGTCATTATTGGTGACCGGATACGTTCTGAAGATTTCACCAGTAGCGGGGTGATGGGTTGAGAACTCTGCCAACGTACTCATGAGCGCCCTCTCCTGCGATACTTACCTTCTTATGCCAAGGCTAGAGGTTATCCGCGCTGCGACGGTACTGCCAGCACGCCGCATCCCAGTACGTTTGCAGACGGCCGATCAGCTCAACCTTATTGCTGAGTTGGCCTTGCCTGAGAGTGCAGCCACCGCCGGTGCGCTCATCATGCTCCATCCGCTGCCCACTCACGGCGGGATGATGGATAGCCACATTTATCGCAAGGCAGCAAATCGCCTTCCCGCCTTGGCCGACCTGGCGATTTTTCGATTTAACACTCGAGGCACCGAGAGCGAACAAGGAAAGAGCGAGGGGGAGTTCACTAACGGAGTTGATGAGAAACTTGATGTTGAAGCTGCCATTGATTATGCGGCCAAGCAGGTACCGCAAACCGAGAATATTTGGGTAGTTGGCTGGTCGTTTGGTACGGATCTGGCGTTGAAACATGCGCGTGACCCTAGAGTTAAAGGATTAATTTTGCTCAGTCCACCGCTGCGCACCTCTCAAGAAAGTGACTTGGAGTGGTGGGCACAGGATGGAAGACGCGTGATCGCGATTATTCCAGAATTCGATGATTACCTCCCACCTGCTCAAGCGCGGATAAGATTCGCGGCACTCAAACAGATTGAATTTATCGAAGTAGAGAACGGCAAGCACCTTTGGATTGGTGAGCCCTCCGTGCAAAGAATTCATAATGAGATTGTGCGAATAGTGAATCCGCAGAAATACCCGCTGCCTACCGAGTTTGAAGTCGAGTAATTCTTATCTTTATTTGCTATCAGCTCGCGGAAGTACCACTTCATCGATAATCAAAAGGACTGCAGCTGCAATTGGTACTGCAATCAACGCACCAACCAACCCCAATAAAGATGTTCCGACAAGCGCTGCGATGATTGTTACTAATCCTGGAATGGCAAGGTTACGTTTCATAATTCTTGGCACAATTATGTAATTTTCAATCTGTTGATAAAGAATGTATACGACAAGCGCAATCAATCCTTTGGTAGGACTTTGTGCAAATGCAATAAGGGTGACTACCGCCGCACCGATGAAATGTCCTACGAGTGGGATCAGCGCGCAGACAAAAATAAGCATTCCCAGTGAAATTGCGTAGGGAAGGCCGATTGCCGCAGAGAAGAGTCCGATGAAAAGAGCTGCGAGAAAAGCGACCAGTATTTGGCTGCCGACGAAAGTGCCGATTCGAGCGATGATTGCGTCCGATATTTTGGCAATTCGCTCCCGGCGCGATGCGGGCGCAATGCGGTAAGCAATTTTCGTGATTTGAGGAAGTGAGGCCATGAAATAGAGAGTGAGAATAAGGATGGTGAGTGCAGCAAAAGTGCCGCTGAGGACAAACTTGCCAACACCGACTAGTCCACCAAAAGCTGTAAGAACAAATTTCTCATCTTTGACCCACTGCGCGCTTCGCTCCTCGAGCGTATCTAGAAAACCATATTGGTCATTTAAATGTGCAAAAGTTGCATTCGATCTTAACTGATTTATCAGATCTGGAGCAGAGGTGATGAGTTGATTAGATTGAGCGATGATGGGTGGAATGATGAGAACGGAGAAGAGTGCGACAAAACTCAGAACTAAGAAAAGCATCACAGAAACAGCGAGAGGGCGATTAAGTCCACGGCTTCGTAGGAATTCGATTGCAGGGTTAAGTCCCATCGCAATAAAAAGTGAGATAACTATGAGCACAAAGACTTGGCTGGCAGAAGCCAGGGCCCGCATTAGGGTGATAGCAACTAGCGCGCCAAGTGCGGCGAGGAAACCAAAGTAGAATGGGTGCGTTCTGCTAAATGGTGCACCAACTTCACCAAACTCATCACTGCTGGCGATATCACCCTGATCTTTTGACCTGCCTGCCATCTGATGAGTTTATCCAGGGGCGTTACTGCGCTTCAATCAATTCGATTAATACGCCACCACAATCTTTTGGATGGAGAAAGTTGATTAATGCACCGTGTGTCCCACGCTTGGGCTCGTCGTAGAGGGCGCGGATTCCAAGATTGCGAGCTTGCGTGGCTGCTTGCCTCACATTCTCCACTCTAAAGGCGAGTTGCTGTACTCCAGGGCCATTCTTTTCAATAAAGCGGGCGATAGGCGAGGCGGGGTTGATGGGGGCGAGAAGCTGAACAACGGGGCCGGGCTCTGAACCAATAGCAATCATTGCCTCTACGACTGCCTGCTCCACGTTCTCCTCTTGATGAAGCAGGCGACCGGCAAAGTTGCTTTCGTAAAAGGCGATAGCGGCAGCCAAGTCCGGCACTGCTATACCCACGTGATCAATGGCAAGGATTCCGGTAATCGCAATAGGGCTCATATAGTCGTATCGTGGCAGATGTGTCGGAGATAAGTCTCGAGGCGCTCGCAGGCGGCCAGATGGAAGTGGTTGCCCAAGCAATTAGCGCGCTGGAAAATGGAGAGGTCGACGAGCCGTCGGTGAGAGCAATTGACCGCGCCGCCGCACAGTTATCTAAAGAATCCTCCCAACGAATCGGTATCACCGGCAGCCCAGGCGTAGGAAAGTCCACGCTCACTGGGGTGTTAATTAGCGCTTTTCGGGAGCATGGACGCAAAGTTGGCGTGCTCGCTGTAGATCCCTCCTCGGTGCTTACCGGTGGCGCGCTGCTTGGTGATCGGATTCGTATGCATGAGCATTATCTGGATAGCAATGTTTTTATCCGCTCTATGAGTGCGCGCGGACATCTAGGTGGTCTAGCCATCGCAACTCCGCTTGCCAGCAAAGTTCTTGCGATTGCTGGTTATTCACCGGTTATCGTGGAAACAGTTGGTGTTGGCCAGAGCGAGGTGGAGGTCATGCATCACGTCGATACCACGCTCCTAGTTCTCGCCCCAGGAGCGGGTGATGATATCCAGAGCGCTAAAGCTGGGATCATGGAGGTAGCTGACATTTTTATCATTAATAAGAGTGATCGCGATAAAGAAGGCGCTCAGAAATTACGACAGGAGATTTTACGTTCTCAAGAGATCTCCAAACGAACCGATGGCTGGAGCGCTCCGGTAATCATCGTCAGTGCGCTTGAGCGGAGCGGAATTGCAGAACTTCTCCAAGCAATAATCGACCATCAAAAATTTCGCGCAGGCAATTCTTCGACTAGTTAATCGATAAGATAGAGCCATGGCCAAGCTCCCCAGTCAATTTAATCGAGCCTTTGACTTGAGTTCATTAAAGCAACCTGTGAGTCCTCCTAGTGGCCAAGTGATCGAAGCGAATGAGCGCATTTTCGTAGAACAATTGATCCCGCTCTCGAAGCAGAAGGTAGTAGTTGTTGCGCTCTGGACTCCGCGAAGTAGTGAGAGCGTCGCACTTGTCGAGGTCCTGACAGAAATGTCGAAGAGCGGCAGAGGTGCTGGGAACTGGCAGTTGGCCACGGTCAACGTTGATGTTGAGAGTGCGATTGTCGAGGCGCTTCGCGCCACTGGGGTTCCCACCACCATTGCTCTTATCGCCGGCCAGGTCGCGCCGCTCTTTGAAGGGCTCATCCCGCCGGAGCAATTGACCGAATTACTCCAGAAAGTTGTCGAGTTGGCAAAGAAACAGGGAGTTACCGGCGTCGGTGGTGCTGCGGACACATCGGATGGAAGTGAACCTGACGAGGAGCCTGAGATTACTGCTGCATACGGTGCGCTGGCAGTCAATGACCTGACACGTGCGAAATCTGAGTTTGAGAAGCTACTCGCGCGTAAACCTGGTGATAAAGATGCTGTTCAAGGGCTAGCAAATGTCGAATTGCTCCATCGGATCACTGGACATGATGGCGGGGAGGTGATGGCGAAAGCGGAGAAAGACTCGAAAGACATTGAAAGTCAGAAGCTCGCAGCGGATTTTCAGTTCTTATCTGGAGATATTGCAGGAGCATTCTCTCGACTGATTAATCTTATACAACTCACAGTCGGGGATGAACGAGAATCTATCCGAATTCAGGTATTGTCCCTTTTTGCAATGTTGGAACCCGACGATTCTGAATTAGTAAAGGCGAGAAGTGCATTGGCGAGGGCATTATTTTGAGTAGCGATACCGCACCATTTCATGAGATAACTAAGGCTCAACAGCGGCTCTTTGCAAGTCTACATTTTCTTTTTGGTCTTGGAATTATGAGTTGGGTTACCCGATTCGTTGATGTCAAGCGAAATCTTGATTTGAGTAATGCTGAGTTTGGGGCCCTGCTCACACTCGGCACGATTGGCTCGCTCAGTGCGTTTTTAGTCATGGGTCATCTAGTCCACGTTCACGGAGTCAGAAGAGTGCTCACCATCAGCGCAGTAGCAACCTTCGTGCTTATCGCCGGTGCAACTTGGGTTACTAGTCCAGTTCTCTTTATGTTTGTCAATATTTTCATCGCAGCAGCCATCTCGGGTTTCCATGTTTCCATCACTACTCAGACGATGTGGATGCAAGAACGGCTTCAGAATGGATATGCATCCCGCATGTCTGGGGTATGGTCGATTGGCGCACTGCTCACCTCGGTCATCTCGATTCTTGTCGCCAAGGCGTTATCTATTGAAGTACATGTCACTGCCCTGAGCGCTATCGTCACCGTTGTCACATTAGTAATCATTGCAAAACTCTCACCACTACTTCTTGGAAAGAATCCACAAGAAGCTGAGAACGATGCCTTTGTGCTTGCAAAATTCTTTACAAGTTTGAAAATTGATTGGATTGTCGCCTTCGGGTTACTTTTTGGAAGCATCCTTGAGTTTGTTACTGCTGACTGGTCTTCGATCTATGGTCGTGAAGAGCTAGGGCTAGATGCCTCATTAAGCGTTGTGCCGTACTTCATCTTTATCTTTGCCATGATTATCGGGAGATTTAATTTCAGTAAACTGGAAAGGCGATACAACTTAGAAAAACTCGTCACAGTCTTCGGTATTGCTGGCGGACTATCGATGGGTCTTGGCATCATCTTTGGCAAGGTTGTAGCTGGCTCTTCTCCGATACTTGGGCTAGTGGTCTGTGGTATCGGTTTTGCAGGTGGCGGATACGGGCTCTCGTTCATGTGGGCAGTCTTTAATCTCCGCGGCATCGAGCGAAGCGATTTGGGAACTAGCGCGGTAATTTCGCAATTGGCGCTCTTTCAGAATCTGGCGGTCTTTGTGGTGAAGAACATCGTCGCAATTGCAGCGGGAATCTTCGGGTTACCGATTGCGATGTTGATTCCTTGCATAATGTTGATGTTCGTTGGTTATTTCTTTAGACGGGCGAGCGTCAACAAATCTGGTGATTAACCCGAACCTTCAGTATTACCTGGATCCGCTGCTGAAACATCGTGGAGTGCGTATTTGTCGATTGCCTGCTCGACGAGAGCGGGAGCAATCTTTCCTTCAAGAGCAAGACGCGCCAACGTAGCTACGACGATTGATTCTGCATCCACCCGGAAATGGCGACGGAGCGCTCCGCGCGTATCGGAGAGACCGAAGCCATCGGTGCCAAGTGAAGTGAAACGAGCGCCAAGCCATGGTGCGATCTGATCCTGGACGCTGCGCATGAAATCACTCACTGCCACAATCGGACCGTCAGTACCTTCAAGTTTCTTGCTCACGTAAGCCTTCTCTAGGTTCTGCGGATGCATCAAGTTGTGGCGATCTACAGCTAACCCATCGCGGCGAAGTTCATTCCATGAAGTCACTGACCAGATGTCAGCACTCACCTTCCAATCATTGAGCAATAGCTCTTGTGCTTTCAGCGCCCAGTTGACAGCAACTCCCGAGGCTAAAATTTGTGCTCGGTGTTCGCCGCCTTCTGCCCCAGCCTTTAAGTGATAGATACCTTTGAGTAGACCTTCAACATCTAGGTTCTCTGGCTCAGCAGGTTGTACGTATGGCTCGTTATACACAGTGAGGTAGTAGTAGATGTTCTCGCTATCCTCGCCATACATTCTCTTGATGCCATCTTTGATGATGTGCCCGACTTCGTAAGCGAATGCTGGGTCATATGCGATGACTGCAGGGTTTGTGGAAGCGAGTAGGTGTGAGTGGCCATCTTCGTGCTGGAGGCCTTCGCCGTTGAGCGTAGTACGTCCCGCGGTTGCGCCCAAGACAAAACCACGAACTAATTGATCGGCTGCTGCCCAGAATGAATCGCCGGTGCGTTGGAAACCAAACATCGAATAGAAGATATAAATCGGGATCATGGGTTCGTTATGAGTGGAGTAGGAACTTCCTACTGCGGTGAAGGATGCGACTGATCCTGCTTCGTTGATTCCTTCGTGGAGAATCACACCTGATGTGGATTCTTTATAAGAGAGCATGAGTTCACGGTCGACAGCGGTGTACTTCTGACCGTGTGGCGAGTAGATCTTCATTGTTGGAAAGAGTGAATCCATTCCAAAGGTGCGCGCCTCATCGGGAATGATCGGGACGATTCTTGCGCCGATACTTGGGTCCTTGGCGAGGTCTTTGAGAAGGCGTACGAAGGCCATCGTGGTCGCAACGGCTTGGTGACCGGAGCCGCGCTTAGCGCTTTCAAAGGCGGAATCGGCGGGGGCAGCCAGCGGGCGCGAGGTGGAGCGTCGGGTGGGCACGAAGCCACCGAGCGCGCGCCTGCGCTCCATGAGGTACTCATGCTCTGGAGAGTCTTTGGAGAAGGAGAGATATGGCGGTAGATAGGGATCTAACTCTTCATCTTTTATTGGAAGGAGTAAGCGATCGCGGAACTCTTTGAGATCTTCGGCGGTCATCTTCTTCATCTGGTGTGTTGCATTGCGACCTTCGAAATGTGAGCCGAGCGTCCAGCCTTTGATGGTCTTAGCGAGGATTACCGTTGGCTGCCCGGTGTGGGTAGTCGCGGCTTGGTAAGCAGCGTAGAGCTTTCGGTAATCGTGGCCGCCGCGCTTGAGATTCCAGATTTTCTCATCACTCCAATCGGCGACCATCGCAGCGGTGCGTGGATCTTTGCCGAAGAAGTGCTGTCGGATAAATCCACCATCTTCTGCTTTGTAGGTTTGGAAGTCGCCATCGAGTGTGGTGTTCATGATATTGACGAGCGCACCTTCACGATCTTGGGCGAGGAGTTCATCCCACTCGCGACCCCAGACCACTTTGATGACATTCCAACCAGCGCCACCGAAGAGTGATTCCAACTCTTGAATAATTTTTCCATTACCACGCACTGGTCCATCAAGACGCTGCAAGTTGCAGTTAACAACGAAAGTCAGATTGTCGAGCCGCTCGCGCGCTGCAAGGGAAAGTGCGCTGATGCTCTCTGGTTCGTCGATTTCGCCATCACCAAGGAATGCCCACACGCGTTGTTCGCTTGTATCTTTTATGCCTCGGTTATGTAAGTAACGATTAAATCGCGCTTGATAGATTGCATTGAGCGGACCAAGTCCCATCGAGACGGTGGGGAATTGCCAGAACTCTGGCATAAGACGCGGATGTGGGTATGACGAGAGTCCACCACCTGCATGGGAGAGTTCCTGACGGAATCCATCCATCTGTTGTTCGGTCAGTCGTCCTTCGACAAATGCGCGACCATAGACGCCCGGTGAGGCATGTCCTTGGAAGAAGACTTGATCGCCACCACCAGGATGCTCGGGTCCGCGGAAGAAGTGATTGAAGCCGACTTCGTAGAGTGATGCTGAGGATGCATAGGTAGAGATGTGGCCACCGACTCCAACACCAGGGCGTTGTGCGCGATGAACAGTGATGGCAGCGTTCCATCGGATGTATGCACGAATGCGTCGCTCTAGATATTCATCACCAGGAAACTCTGGTTCACGATCTGGTGGGATGGTGTTGATGTAATCAGTGGTGCGAAGTGAGGCAACGCCAACACCATTCTCTCGAGCGCGTTGCAACATACTTAATAAGAGGTAGCGGACACGTTCCGGGCCATCGCTCTTGAGCGCGGCATCGAGGGATTGATGCCATTCGGCAGTCTCTTCAGGGTCGCTATCGACCAGTTGATCAATCAACTGGATATCAGTGTCTTTGGGGAGCTCCCGAGACATGTCCCTCCTTGTTCTGGTCGAACGTGGCGTTCCCTATAGCCTCTTATCTTCCCCCCTAGACCCCCTAGGTTCATAATCGGCAGGTGGTCCGGTCGAAGCCAGGCGCCCTCTTGCCAACCTCGCTCTTTGGTAGTGGGATTAAGGCAACGGCTCAGAGGAACTCTTAGAAGGGATGTGAGTGAGCAGCACAGGAATGGCTGCCCGGTTAGGGATAAAGCCGGGAGATTTGATCCTGGAGAGCGGGAAGCGTGCAGACGCCGATGATGCTCTAAGGAGTGAGATTTTTACCGCCGCTGGTAGTGAGCCAGTTGGCGATGGCGCACAAGAAGTGGTGGATGTAGTTCTTCTTTGGTGGCGCGAAGACGATGGCGATCTCGTCGATGCATTAGTTGATTCCTTAACTTTTCTCGATGCTCAGGGGGTCATTTGGTTATTTACTCCCAAGATGGGCCGAGCTGGGCATGTTGAGCCGAGCGATATCCAGGAGAGTGCGCAGACCGCTGGGTTGGCGCAAACTTCAACATTTGCTGCCTGTGCTGATTGGAGCGCGACCAAATTGACTGCTCCAAAAGGCGGACGGCGCTAATTACCTACATACTTGCTCACTTGAGAGCGCAGATCTAAAGGAGAAATCATGTCGGCACCTGCAATAGGAACAATGGCCCCCGAGTTTGAACTTACCAATCAACATGGTGAGAAAGTTTCCCTTGCTTCATTTAGAGGCAAGAAGAATGTTGTAGTGATTTTCTACCCCTTTGCCTTCTCTGGCATCTGCACTGGTGAACTTTGTTCACTTCGTGATGATCTCTCAGCATTCCAGAACGAGAACGTTGAGTTACTAGCCATCTCGTGCGATCCAATGTTTAGCCTCAAGGCTTTTGCGGAGCACGAAGGTTACAAGTTCTCGCTCCTTGCAGATTTCTGGCCACATGGTGATGTTGCAAAGGCTTATGGCGTTTTTATGCCTGAGCGCGGGATGGCATCTCGTGGCACATTCATTATCGACAAGAGCGGGAAAGTCGCGTGGAGCGTTCTCAACGGTCCGGGAGAGGCTCGCGATATTGCTGCTTATAAAGCAGCCTTGGCCCAGCTCTAATTTGAAGCGATTTCTATAGGTTAGACTTCTCCTCAACGCTTCAATGGGTGGTTAGCTCAGCGGTAGAGCGCCTCGCTTACACCGAGGATGTCGGGGGTTCGAAACCCTCACCGCCCACAA
>CAYQLC010000004.1:22839-77525 GCA_964418325.1 uncultured Bifidobacterium sp. | reverse complement strand
TACTCGCCCTTTGCTTTGAGTTGCTTCTCTTCAATCTCAACAATTTTCTTAAGAAGAATCTTCATCTCCTCTTGCTCTTCATGAGTGAAGGCATCGCGGTTGACGATGAGTTTGGAGGCGAAGGACGCGGTAATCATGGGAATTAAGAAGAGAATCATGATGAGTAATAGGACGATCGCGGTCACGCGCCCACCCAGGCTTGCCGGATAGAAATCTCCATAGCCGACAGTGGTAGAAGTGATCAGCGCCCACCAGAGCGAATCGATGACATTCTTCTTTTCGAAGAGCGAATAGGAGATTGAGGCAACAAACAAGAGGGCTAGTGAGGTAAGAACTAGTAGTCGCGGGGAGTTCGCGACCTTTACGAAGAGGTTTGAGAGTGCTTTCATGCCACAAATCCTGCCTCGCCCTTTCCGAGATGTCTATCTTCATTCGGCCACAGGTATGCTTCGGGTATGGCGAATGCGAAGGTTAAGAAGCTGGCGAAAACCAAGGTGAAGCGGAGATTCCCAGGCTTCAAAGAGCTGGCGGGATTGATGCGTTTTCGTAAGCCAATTCTCAGTCCGAAACGTCGTCGCCTCGCTCGAGCCCTGACCATCTGGGATCTACGGAAGATTGCGAAACGACGTACACCCCAAGCACCCTTTGATTACACCGATGGCTCTGCCGAAACTGAGAGTTCACTTGTTCGTGCTCGCGAGACTTTCGAAAATATCCAATTCCACCCTAAAGTCTTAATCGACGTCTCCACCGTTGACCTATCAGTGGAAATGCTCGGGCAAAGGCATTCGATGCCATTGGGAATCGCGCCTACCGGCTTTGCACGGATGATGCAGCATGAAGGTGAACGCGCAGGTGCCGCAGCGGCAGAAGCTGCCGGGATTCCATTTTGTCTATCGACGCTTGGAACGACTTCAATCGAGGAGGTTGTGAAAGCAGCGCCGCAAGGTCGCAACGCATTCCAGTTATATATGTGGAAAGACCGAGATCGTTCGATGGAGTTGGTGCATCGTGCTGCCAATGTTGGCGTAGATACCTTAGTTCTTACAGTTGATGTTCCCGTTGCCGGAGCCCGCCTTCGTGACACTCGTAACGGCATGACCATTCCTCCCTCAATCTCAACAAAAACTATTCTCAATGCGATTCCAAGACCAGCATGGTGGCTTAACTTCCTGACGACCGAACCTTTGAAATTTGCCTCATTAGATTCATGGAAGGGCACTGTTGCTGAGCTGATGGATTTCGTCTTCGATCCAACTATTAGCTACGAGGATCTTCGTTGGATTCGAACCCAATGGAGCGGCAACCTTGTTGTAAAAGGAATTCAACGCGTCGATGATGCAATCGCTGCAGTGGAAGCGGGCGCCGATGCGCTAATTCTCTCTAATCATGGTGGGCGTCAGATGGATCGCTCGGTTGTGCCATACACGCTTATCCCTGAGGTGGTAGCCGCGGTGGGCAAGCGCGCAGAAGTTCATATGGACACCGGCATCATGCACGGCGGTGATGTGATTGCCGCAATCGCATCGGGAGCAAATTTCACATGGGCTGGCCGGGCTTACCTTTATGGCTTGATGGCGGGCGGTCGCGCTGGAGTCGATCGAGCGCTGGAAATTTTGCGCTCACAAATGTTAAGAACTATGAAATTACTTGGCGCTCGTGACCTTTCAGAATTAAATCCAGATCACGTCTCGTACTTACGAAAGATGTGACCAGACCTGCAGGTCATGTAATCCATCGGCACGCCCCTGCGCTTTGCCAAGTGTGCCTTCATAGGTAAAACCAGCTTTCTTCAGAGCCTTCTGCTCGGCGATGTTTGTGACATCAGTTGATGCCTCAACCCGAACCACGCCTTGTTTGTGTAACTCTTCAGCTAGCAATCGTTGTGCAATCGAACCAATTCCTAATCCTCGATACTCCTCGAGCAAGCTAATTCCAATGTTCATCGCCCTTGACGATTCGGTCGGGCCATACCAGACAGCATGTGCAGAGAGATTGCCGACTTCTTGCCATTGGCTATCACTCTGCACTTCGATTAGCCAGCGAGAAATCTCCAAACCTTTGGCGCCTTCTGCTAGTGGACCCCAATCATCGAACGCACTTGTTGCTCGCTGGATGGGATAGTCGCGAGCAACCGCTCGAATCCTGACCTCTTGCGTCATTTGGTAAGTCTGACATAAATCGCGAGATACTTGGTGCGTGAGCGATAAGCCCAACCTTGGAAAGCGGTTCATCAAACTCTTTACCGACCGTGCCGTTTGGGTTCGCCAAATAACTGTCACTGCGGCAGCGGCTGCAGTGGCATGGCTGCTGGGCGATCTTCTCATTGTGGATGGTGGGTTAGTCGCGGCAATAGTGGCGAGTCTTTCGACCCGAATCTCTGTTCATAAATCAATCCGTGAAGGTTTTGGCCAGATTGTCGGTACCACGATTGGCGCAGGAATCGCGCTCACTGCTGTGTGGATTTTTGGTTTTGGTTTTGTCACTGTTGCCATCACAGTCTTTCTCTGTGCTGTCGTAGCGCGCGCACTCCACTTAGGCGAAGTCGCATCAATCAATGTGCCAGTTACTGCGCTCATCGTCATAGGTCCGGCATTTGGCGAGAACACCGCGATTCATAGAACTCAATCCACTCTACTTGGTGCAGCGATAGCGATTCTCTTTTCCTACTTCTCACATCCCAAGACTCCCGCCGGAAGAACGATTGATCAGATTTCACGATTAGGAAATAAATGCGCATTACTTTTAGCCAAGATGTCAGCAGGTGTGGCCAATGGATTTACTGAGAAAGATGCGGGGAATTGGTTGGCCCAAGCGCGATTATTGGTCGAAGAAATTCCTAAAGTACGAGCACAGGCGCTCGAAGCCAAGAGCTTTGCGCGCTGGTTTCCCACGGCAGAGTTTGATGAAGCAGAGGAGTTGTATGCACGCGGAGTTGCCGTCGAACATACCGTGGTTCAAGTCCGTACTATCGCGCGCACGCTCTTTGATACTGCGGTCGAAGGTGGCATTACCGAGAGCACTCAAAGTCAGATTGCTCAGGCTTTAGCAACAGCCAGCGCTGCAATCACGGAGAGGGTCAAGGATTTCGCAACCCTTGACGGACATGATGGAAAGTCGACCATGACTAATGATGTGCGCCAAGCAGGAGCTGACTTAACCGAACGATTGATTGAAGAGGCAAGTAAGGCTGATCCAGAGCAATTGGCGCGGAATATCTCGATTGCAACCAACTTGGAGCGAATTGCAGATTCATTAGATCAAAGTTCCCCAGCGCTGGATAAGGTAGCAACGCCTGATGAACCCGCCGAGCATAAGGTCATCAAGGATTTTCCAATAACTAGGAGAATTAAGCGGATCTTCCGCAAATATTTCTAGATGCCGCTAATTGCAATCATTGCGACAATGCCGACCAGCACAATCAAAGTAACGATTCGTCTCGTTCGATTACTCATATTTTGTCGACCACATACTCAATTGATTTGGTGAGTGCTTCGATATCGGCAGGATCAATCGCAGGGAACATTCCAATACGCAATTGGTTCTTACCTAGCTTTCGATAGGGCTCAGTGTCAACGATTCCATTTGCGCGGAGGATTTTTGCAACCGCAAGAGCATCGATGGAATCATCAAAATTAATCGTGCCCACGACTTTGGAGCGCATCGCAGGATCAACTACAAATGGGGTGGTGTACGAAGTTTTCTCCGCCCAGCTATAAAGAATTTCCGCAGATTTTGCACTTCGGCCAGCAGAGAAAGCCAAGCCACCATTTTCGTTCATCCACTCGATCTGCTCAGCGAGCAACATCAAAGTTGCAACCGCCGGAGTGTTGTACGTTTGATCAAGTTTGCTATTTTCGATGGCAATAGCGAGGTCAAGAAAGGCCGGCGTCCAACGTTTAGTTGATGCGATTTTGGCATTTCGTTCCAGCGCTGCCGGACTCATCAACGCCAACCACAATCCACCATCCGAGGCAAATGACTTTTGTGGAGCGAAGTAATAGGTATCGAATTCTTTTGCATCAACCGTCAGACCGCCTGCAGCACTTGTTGCATCGACAAGAACGATTCCGGTGGCGCCGGATGGTCTTTTGATTTCCATTGCGACACCGGTAGAGGTTTCGTTATGCGTTAATGCGTAGGCATCAATAGAGGAATCCGCCTGAGCAGTTGGATGGGATCCGGCAGGACTCTCAATAACGACTGGGTCGCCCAGGAAAGGCGCACTCTTTACGCCACTTGCAAATTTCGAGGAGAACTCGCCAAAGACCAAGTGTTGAGATTTTGCTTCAATCAATCCGAAAGTAGCCACATCCCAGAAAGCAGTAGAGCCTCCGTTGCCGAGCACGACTTCGTACCCATCAGGGAGTGCGAAGAGATCCTTTAAGCCGCGACGAACGCGGGCTACGACATTCTTCACTGGCGCTTGGCGATGCGAGGTGCCCAGGATTGATGCGCCACTGCCGGCGAGAACTGATAGCGCTTCAGAACGGATCTTCGATGGGCCACATCCAAAGCGACCATCGCGAGGTTTGAGGTTTGCCGGAATCGTAATATCTGCGCTCATAGCAGGAGCCTACCGAAGAATGGATAGCGGCTGGGTCATGCTCAAGTCAGGGCGCTAGTCGCTGCCGCAACCATGAGCCATCTGCAGAACGTTCGAAGCGAATCCGGTCATGTAAACGTGAGTAACGCCCCTGCCAAAATTCGAAGGAGTGAGGAATTGCACAGTATCCACCCCATTTATCGGGCAACGGAACGTGAGAACCTTCGGGATATTTTTCGGAGTACTCGCGCCAGCGTTCCTCTAATTCACTTCGATCTTTTATCTCGGTCGACTGATCACTTGCCCACGCGCCGATTCGACTCTCCCATGGCCGTGATGCGAAATACTCTTCCGAGAGTCCACGCGCAATCTTCTCTACCCGCGCCGTGATGATTACCTGTCGCTCCATAGGAAACCATGGGAAGAGTAGGGAGACTTCTGGGTTGACATCCATCGCTTGAGCTTTCCTTGAGCGGTAGTTGGTGAAAAAGGTGCACCCGCCATTTTCGCTATCGAACCCTTTGAGCAAGACCGTTCGCGTCGTGAGGTCCTCACCATCAAAGGTGCTTAAGACCATCGCATTCGCTTCAACGATGTATGGGTTCTGCGCAGCCTCCTGGAGCCACCGGGCAAAGAGCGAAATCGGTTGATGCCCTGCGATGGCCTCAGTTAGACCCACCTCGCCATAGGAGCGGCGCATCGCCCGGATGGCTTGATTGATATCGCTGGCGGTCGGTTCGCTCATAGATGTAAATCTAGACCCCTATCCGCAGAAGCGGTGGCGCGGCTGCGCCTAACGTGGCGTGCGCCACTCTCCCAGGTGGCAGATATAGCAAACTTTTGGTTTGCCAGAGGGGAAAGCAGGGGCAGAATACGTGTAAGTAACTACTCGCAAGGGAGCCCCATGGACGACTTCAAACCCGGTCTCGAAGGTGTCATCGCTTTCGAATCAGAGATTGCTGAGCCGGATAAAGAGGGAAGTGCGCTGCGCTACCGCGGAGTAGATATCGAAGATCTCGTGGGTCGTGTGACATTTGGAAATGTGTGGGGCCTGCTCGTTGATAACGAATTCAATCCAGGACTTCCTGCAGCAGAACAATTCCCTTTGCCAGTGCACTCTGGTGATGTTCGCGTTGATGTCCAATCGGCAATTGCGATGCTTGCACCTGCTTGGGGATTAAAGCCACTCCTGGATATCTCAGACGAAGAAGCGCGTAGCAACCTCGCTCGCGTATCAGTCATGGTGCTCTCTTACGTTGCGCAGTCTGCCCGTGGAACTTGGCAACCGATGGTTCCGCAATCAGAGATTGATAAAGCGCACACGGTCGTAGAACGAATGATGATCCGCTGGCGCGGTGAACCAGATCCACTTCATGTTCGCGCCATCGATGCATATTTTGTCTCCGCCGCTGAGCATGGAATGAATGCCTCTACCTTTACCGGTCGTGTAATCGCATCTACTGGCGCTGATGTAGCCGCGGCAGTGTCAGGTGCAATTGGTGCGATGTCTGGACCACTTCATGGTGGCGCTCCGCTTCGTGTCCTTCATATGATCGAGGCAGTAGAGAAGACCGGAGATGCTCGTAAGTATGTCAAGGATGTGATGGATCGTGGTGAGCGCTTGATGGGATTTGGCCATCGCGTCTACCGTGCGGAAGATCCACGAGCACGGACCCTCCGCCGAACTGCCAAGGAACTTGGCGCTCCTCGCTATGAGATTGCACTTGCTCTCGAACAGGCAGCGCTCGCCGAACTCCAAGAGCGTTATCCAGAGCGAGTACTCGCGACTAACGTCGAATTCTGGGCGGCAGTCGTCCTTGATTTCGCGCAGGTCCCAGCGCATCTGTTCACGTCGATGTTCACCTCTGCGCGTACTGCAGGGTGGGCAGCCCATATTCTTGAACAGAAGAAGACTGGTCGCTTGATTCGTCCATCTGCTCGTTACATTGGCCCTGGTCCACGTAAACCAGAGGATGTAAAGGGTTGGGATAGTTCGATCCACTCATTGCATAACTAATTTATTGTGAGTGCAAACCAGCAGATAGCCATTATGTGGTTCCGTCGCGATTTGCGACTAATCGATCATCCTGCGCTCTCTGATGCGATTGCCAATTCTGAGGCAATTATTCCGTTATTCATCCTTGATGAGAAGCTAATCAAACATGCCGGCTCAAAGCGGTTGGCATACCTTGCTAATTCGCTACGTGCACTTGATGAATCTCTCGGTAACAAGTTACATATTCGGGTCGGAGATCAAGTAGCTGTCTTGCAAGATCTGATGAAAAAACATAATGTCACTGGTGTTTATATTTCAGAGGAATTCGAACCATATGGAGTCGCCCGCGATAAGAGAGTTGCCGAAGCGGGGATTCCACTCATCAAGGTGGGAAGTCCGTATGCAGTATCACCGGGTCGAGTTCGCAAACCTGACGGAACTAATTATCGGGTTTACACACCTTTTTACAAAGGGTGGGTTACACACGGTTGGCGCAAACCAATTGCAGCCCCTAAATCAATTAATGCCGTGGAGCCAGGTACAGATGCGCGGAATTTTCCAACGTGGGCTGCCCCTGAAGGTAGTGAGATTTTCAAAGCCGGCGAGCTCGCTGCGCATAAACGATGGAATGAGTTTAAGAAAGGCGCTCTAGCTCACTATGACGAAGCTAGAAATATGGCTGGCATCGATGGAACAAGCAAGTTAAGCGCACACCTTAAGTGGGGTGAGATTCACCCACGGACGCTCCTTGCCGAGTTAGATTCAAGTAAAGCCCATGAGGTCTATCGAAAAGAGATTGCTTGGCGCGAGTTCTATGCAGATGTGCTCCATCATTATCCGCACACTGAGAGTGATTATTACTCCCCGCAATTTGCAAATATGAGGTATGACGAACCGGGGGAGAAGTTTGAGAAGTGGTGCGCAGGTAAAACTGGCTACCCTTTTGTCGATGCGGCAATGCGTCAGATAGTCAAAGAAGGATGGATGCACAATCGCACCCGAATGGTCGTAGCGTCTTTCTTAGTCAAAGATTTACATATTGAATGGCAACATGGCGCAAATTTCTTTATGGAGCATCTCGTTGATTTCGATGTCGCATCAAATAGCCATGGTTGGCAATGGACAGCAGGTTGTGGCACCGATGCTTCACCCTATTACCGGGTATTTAATCCCATCGAGCAAGGCAAGAAGTTCGACCCTGAAGGTGCGTACATTCGCCAGTATGTTCCAGAATTAGCTCACTTAGATAACACGCAAATTCATGAGCCCTGGCTCTATCTCGATGGATATAGCCAGGGCTATGTAGAACGCATAGTCGATCACGCTCAAGAGCGAATCGAATCCCTTGCTCGCCTAGAGGAGATCAAGCAAGGAAGTTAGTGAACTGCCAGGGATCGCTATCGTCATATTCGCGATGATTCCACCCTTTGAATGGATCAAATCGAGTCGTAAGTGGATCCCAATCAACGGCATCTGACCAGATTCTGCCCAAATATGGCTCAATCAGTGGCAGTACGTCGCGCCACGGAAGATCATCTGGAACGAGAAGGCCAGAATCTGGATTAGCCATCGCCCATGCAACTGCTGCGTAGACCGATGCAGCAACTTGAAGCGTCGTCGCTGATTGCCCCGGTGCAAGCGCTCGCGCCTGTTCGATGGATAGCAACGAACCACACCACCACGATTTAAATGGATGGCCCATGAGAAGTACACCGAGACGATCCTCGCCGCTAATGATTTCTTCATTCATGATTCGTTGCTCTTCTTGAAGATTCCACTGGCGCATCTCAGTTTCGCGCATGGAAGCGATTGCGGCATCAGTTGGGCAATATGCGTAGTGCACCGTTGGACGGTAGATCGCCTTACTTCCCTCCCAAACCGTCAGATGATCTGAGAGCGTAAACGCTTCACCATGGCGGATGACCATTCCGGTCGTTTCACAAGAAGGCACCCAAGATCGAACCCAAGTTGTGGCACCAGGTTGCGCGAGGGCAATTTGATTCTGCGGTCCAACTTTATGGGTGTAAGCAGTCGGTGGCATCTTCTTCTCATGGGTACCCCAACCTAACTCCGCAGGAGCGATACCTTCCTCGTAGAAACCTTCGACGCTCCACGTATTTACAAACTCATCCACTTTCTTTGGCTTATCCGAAATTTGCGTATCACGCTCTGCGATATGAATGACTCGAACATCTAGAGCCTGGGCAAGCGCCGGATAATCATCGGCGGTTATGGCTTTTTCAACAGATGCTCCACTTTTACCTTCGCTTAGCGCTCTGGTGCCAATTTCGATAAGCGCGCGCTTGACTAGGTGCGAAACCATTCCAGGATTGGCCCCATGTTCGACGATGGCGGTGGCACCTTTTTGGCTCCATCCTGCCTTCATCTCACGAAGGCGCATATGGCGATAATAAAGAGTGCGCTCTATCGGATCGCGCGTTGATCCGCCTGCATATGGTTCCCACTCCTCGACAGAGGTATTGAGATAAAGGACTCCATGTTCATGAGCCCAGCCAATGATTGCATTGGCATCGATATTCCAGGCGAGATCAAGAAGAAAATCTCCTGCTGAAACATACTTGCTAAGGAACTCATCCATATTCTCTTTGGTGAGTCGATCGATTACGTAAGTGGCGCCACGATTAATCGAAGAGGTAAATCGCTCTCGATTATCTTTGAAATCCACAATTGTCACTTGATGAGGTTCGACTAATTTGTCGAGAAGGATAGGAACTACACATTGCGATACGGATCCTGCACCGAGGACTAGAACTCGATTGTGGAATTTAGCGGCCAACGAACCTCCCAAGTTGTGAGATCAAATGAACCTGGAAATAGTAAGGCAAAAAATCGAGCTCCATGACCATGCACTAATCCGGCTAGTTACCGGCGAGAACGCTTTGCCTCGTACATCCGAGCATCGGCCTCCTCAAGTGGATTTCTGCCTGCATCGATGGGAGCGGCTCCGATGCTCACCGCTACCGTTACAGCCTTCTCAGCGACGTAGAGTGGCGTAGCCAAGGCAAGTTGGAGTCGCTCCACTAATTGCTGCGCACGGGTGTGATCACCGCGGAGGATCACGCCGAACTCATCACCACCAAGCCGACCTAAGAAGCTCTCCTGAGGCAGTACAGCTCGAAAGCGATGGGCCACCTCGCGTAAGACTCGATCTCCAGCAGCATGGCCGTAGAGATCATTAATTGCCTTGAACCCATCGAGATCCAAGAGCAGTAGCCAAGCGGAGGTGTGAGGTGGAATCTTGGCAAGCTGCGCCAAAAATTCTCGTCGATTTCCTACTCCAGTAAGTTCGTCGGTGATTGCCAGCTCGCCAAGAATCTTGCCGCGCTCGGCCTCTTCAAGAGCGAGAGCCATACGAAGGAATGCCAATAACAAGGTGGCAATCGCTGGGATGAGGAGAAGCGTTGATTCCGCTTGCGGATTGAAGGCGTACCAACCAAGAGTCGACAGAGCGAGCGCAAGTGCAATGAATATCGGTGGATAGGTGTTGAAGGCACGACCACCTGTTTGTGGCAACTGTCCCGTGGCAGCAAGTAGCAAAAGGGCAATTAACCATCCTTCATCTACTAGACCTCCAACGAGGTAATTGTCTTGGCTATAAAGCCAGAGATACCCAATGTCACTAAGAGCAAAAATTGTGATTGCAACAAACAGTATGAGGTACTCACGCGATATTCCGTCGCGCACCCCAATTATGATTAAGAGAAATATTAAGAGGAGATCACCAATCGGATAGAAGGTCAGCAAGAAAATCTCACCTAAAGATTCCGCATTTGATGTCGCTGACAACGCCAACGTAGCAACAAGTGATGAGATACCTACTGTGATTATCAAAGAATCGATGATTTGACTCCGTGAAACTCGAGTAAATTGCTGACTACGCAGAATGAAATAGAAAAGAATTGGATAGAAGGTAACAAAACCAATCCCGCTCAGAAGTGTTACTGATTCAAATCCAGTAATTTCGACAATCGCCGAGTATGTTGAACCCAAAGCCCAGCATCCAATGGCCAGTCCAATTGTTCGTTCGCCACGAAGTAATAGCCAGAGTGCAGTAATCAGAAGTAGGCCGTTGTACAGAATCAAATCCCAGAAATCTGATGCGCCCGGGACTAGGAGTGCAATCACCATATGAACAAGTCCGGCAAGAACTGGGATAAACCGGAACATGGGTTAAAGGTAGGGGAGTATCGGCTGAGAGAGAAGAGTTTCGAGTTTCACCAATCCCCGAGATAGGGCAAACTGGGCAGATGGAAATCAATCGTCGTAATTTTCTCTGTGGAGCGTTACTCACTGCCCTTGGCACCTCAACCGCATCCGTAGAAGCTGCAACTGCAGCCGCGGGCGTGAAGAAGTTATCGAATGGCTCACTTGAAGTTACACCATCGGCAATCAAGTCGTTGAGTAAAGTCGGTGGCATCGCTTTGATTGGTGAAGTAAATGGAGCGCCTACCGCTCTAGTTCGCTCGGGCGCTAAGAGGTATGTTGCTATTGATCTTCGTTGTACCCACGCGGGGGTCACGGTCAAGACTCAAGGTGGCGGTTTTTATTGTGCACCGCAAGAAGGCGGCCATGGATCTGCTTTTACAAGAACTGGCGCGGTGAGCCAAGGTCCGGCTGATGCGCCACTCAATAGATTGACCGTCACAACAAAAGGCAAGAAATTAGTGGTGAGCTAAATCCCCACTGTGCAAGCTAGATCGCGCACAGTTAACGCCATTTCGTACATATCTTTCGAAGTCCTTGAGAGTTTGTCGAAGGTGTCGAGCAGCGCGGCTTTTGATTTAGCCAATTCGTCTTTATCAGCTTGAGTTAAACTGGGATCCGCTTCTGCTGTTGCAAATTGAGCAAGCAACTCAGCTTTCTCTTGTAACTTCTTTGCATAGGATCGTTTACCGGAAAGATATTGGCGATTTGAATCAATGCATTCTCTGATTAACCAGGTGAGTTTGGCTCGCTTTACCGTCGGGTTCTTTTGACAGATGTAATCAAAGCCCGCAATTTTCGCGCGCTGATTGGCCTTCTTGCAGGAGCCACCAGCCTTATTTGCCGCCTCGGCGGGAACTACGAGTGACCCAACCAGGAAGAGGCTGGCAATACTCGCTGTGAGAAGGCGCTTAATCATGAGGAGAGCCTAACTTTTAATCCTGTGAAAGGTGTGTATTTACGCGGCCTGAGCTTGAGGGTTTCCTGTGAAGTCAAAGGGTTTGAGCGGTTATCGCCGCTGGCGACGACGCGCTCGGATACCTGCCTTGCGGACTAAACCGCGAGGTAGATGGCGAATCAGATGGTAGAGCAGTTGATATTGCCGACCCGGAATCGAGAGCGGACGCCCGGATCGAACTGCGCGAATTCCCTCAGTTACCACATGGGCGCTCTCTAGCCAGAGCCACTTGGGCAATCCAGACATATTCATCTTTCCACGCTGATGAAATTCGGTATGGGTAAAACCGGGCGCCAGCGCAGTAACGTGAATTCCCTCAGCAGCATGATCGACAGCTAGAAATTCGGAGAAGACTGTGACCCAAGATTTAGAGGCGCTGTACGTTCCGCCGGCGATCCAACCCGCAACGCTACTGACATTAATTATGTAACCCTTTTTCTGAGTTCGCATAAAAGTCAGCGCAGCATGGCTCAACCTCATTACTGCACTCACTAGGACCTCAAGATTTTCACTCTCGCGTTCGATATCACTCTCTGCAAATCGCTTATTGATACCAAAGCCTGCGTTATTGACAAGAAATTCCACTCCACCTTGAATAAGCCGTGATTCAACCTTACTAATTCCCTCACGGGTAGCGAGATCGGCTACAAGAACTTCACAAGACACATTGAAATTTTCACTCAAGTATTTTGCTCGTTGATTAAGTCGTATCTCATCTCGGGCGACCACAATGATGTTATAACCATCGCGGGCAAGTTGTTCGGTGAACTCAGCACCAATTCCTGAACTTGCTCCAGTAACTAACGCCCACATAGTTAGTGCACAATCCGAAGCGCTGCTGGGGCATGAGCGGGGACTACCGGATGGCGTGGTGCAATTGAATTGATCCGTACATATTGCGCACCTTGAATCGGCCGCAGATCGACATCGCCTTTATTTGGCCACATCGAGATTGCTCGTTCTGCTTGAGCTGTAATAGTCAGAGAGGGGTTGACTCCCAGATTCGCAGTAATTGTTGAACCATCAATCACGTGAAGCGTTGGATACTCCCAGACTCGGTGATAGGGATCAATGACGCCTTCTGATTTGTTCTGCCCAATTACGCACCCGCCTACGAAATGTGCAGTGAATGGAGCATTCACTAAATCGCCGATATGACCACCGGCGATACCACCGTATCGAGTCGCAATCCTACGAGCTGTTTCATTCGCTGCAGGGATATATGTCGCATTTGGACGCTCGGAATCATTCTCTGAGGTGAGCGCCCAACCCAAACGGAGAAACGACCGCCTACTTCGCACTCGAATTGCAGAGTCAACATCTTGCATGACAAGAGCAATGACCGTGCGCTCACTCCATCGCTTTACATTCAAGATTGTTGCAATCAGCGAAGGCTTCTTAATAAGCGTTTTCAGCCACTGTCGGCGTCGCTCAGAAATGCTGGTCCCATCGGTCATTGCAGTTTGGAGCAACCCCATGAGGTTACTTCCGCGACCGTAGCGAACTGGTTCAACGTGCGTGTTTTGGTCGGGGAAGAACGATGAGGTTATTGCTGCTCCATGGCTGAAGTCGATCTCAGCGTTCGGCATGATTGCGCCAACCAAAGACTCACTATTTGTTCGAGAGAGTTCACCAAGGCGTGGTGAAAGTTTAGGAAGTTTCCCAGATGCTTTCATGGAATGGAGCAATTTTTGAGTGTTATAAGTTCCAGCAGCGATAATGACTTCATCAGCCGTGTAAATCCTCTTTCGACCAAACCAGGTAGTACTTTTACGAGCAAGTACCTTCCACTTGCCATTCTCTTCTTGCAGGGAGAGTGCAGTTGTCAGTGGGATGACTTCTGCGCCAGCAATCTCAGCAAGGCCAAGGTAATTCTTGGGCAATGTGTTTTTTGCGTTGTGGCGGCAACCGGTCATGCATCCTCCGCACTGTAGGCAACTCACTCGCTCAGGTCCGACGCCACCAAAATAAGGATCAGCGACAATTTCGCCAGGCTTCTTGCCGAAATGAACTCCGAGTGGTGCCATTGTGAAAGTGTGTCCAACGCCCATCTCATCGGCGACCTCTTTCATCGCTTTATCAGAATTAGTGAAGTATGGGTTTATTTGCACACCAAGCATTCGCTCTGCTTGGTCATACCAAGGCGCGAGTTCAGATCGCCAATCGGTGATCTCTGACCATTGTGGATCCTTGAAATACTTTTCGGTAGGACGATACAAAGTATTTGCATAAACAAGTGAACCACCGCCAACCCCAGCGCCAGCGAGTATCAGAACATTAGGGAGCGCATGAATTCTTTGAATACCAGTGAGTCCCAGCCGCGGAAAAAAGAGAAAGCGATTAAGGCGCCATGATGTCTTGGGAAAATCCTTATCATTAAAGCGACGCCCTGCTTCGAGAACTCCGACGCGATAACCTTTTTCAGAGAGCCTAAGCGCACTCACGCTGCCACCAAAACCAGATCCGATAATCAAGACATCGAAATGTTTGGTCATGCCGTTAGTTCGCGAGTGATATCGCTTGCATCCTCTTCTCTTAGTCCCCAACTGGTGCCGTACTCTTCTAATTTATCCAAATATGGTTTAGCAGGGAACCACTCCGGGCCATTTACTCCCTCAGGTTTCCAGATTCCCTCATGAATGAGCTCCATAGCAATCACGGGGTTGATAGCGGTCTGCCAAACAACTGCCTGATCCCCGTAGTGCTCCATCGACCAGGCGTTATCAACGACGTGGTAGAGGTAGACCGCGCGTGGGTCTCCATTTTTATCAAGGCCTTTTACTAATGCCCCAGCGCAAGTCTTTCCTTTCATCCGTGATCCCAAGTTCGCAGGATCTGGAAGGGATGCCGAAAGCAGGTCTCGAGGTGAGACGGGAATTCCTTGCACATCAACGCTCTCCTTGCGATCCATGCCTAGTAGATGGATGGTCTTAAGAATTGTGATGAACTGATCACCTAATCCATATTTGAAATTGACCCGCTTTGCATCAATCTTTCGTGGGATCAATACAACCTCTTCGTGCTCTACGTTGACGCACTGAACTGGACCAATACCCTCAGGAAAATTAAAAGTTTCGATGCCGCTAAATGGTTCGGTGGTGAACCAGCCGCGACCATCCTCCCAAACAATTGGCGGGTTGAGACATTCTTCAATCGTGGTCCAAATTGAGAAAGAGGGAGCGAATTCATATCCTTCAACCACAATATTTGAACCATCAAGAATCGTAATTTGATCGATACGCGAGAAAAGTTCTTCCGAGGCGTATTTTGCAAATACATCGCTTAAGCCCGGTTCAATGCCCATGCCAACTAGAGCGTAGATACCGCGTTCTGACCAATTCCAATCGCGTGCAAATTGCTCATCACCTAGCTTCACACCCGTCTCGCTGTATGGGTAGTGCGGGTGTTGTCGTGATAGCGACATTGCCATATCCATGTAATTGGTATTTTCAATTTCGCATGCGAGAAAGATAGGCATGACGAATCGAGGGTCGACCGCGTTGATCACGATATCTGGTTTGGTTTTGCGAATCAGCTCGCGAATATCTTCAAGTTCCGCTGCATTCACTTGGGCCGCTGAAAAACGAGCATCTTTCACTCGGGTTACAGCTTCCTCGGCTCGGGCCAATGTTCGATCGGCGATGACCATACTCTTGATAAATGGCCGCCTGGATGCGATGTTGGCTATTGCGCGCCCAACACCTCCGGCGCCAATAACTAGGGCTCTCATAGAAAATAACTCCTGAACTTTGCCCCTAGGCTATTACATAAGTTAAAAGTCCGCAAAACTAGTGAATAATTCGACTTTAGATATCAAATGTCCTCGTAGCTCAGTTGGATAGAGCGATCGCCTCCTAAGCGGTAGGTCACCAGTTCGATTCTGGTCGGGGACACGCCTTTTTACCTTTTAAATTTGAGATATCAGTTAAAAATTACCGTGCGATTGCCTAACAGAAAGATGCGATCTTCTGCGTACATTCGGACAGCCTTTGCCAAAACTCGCCTTTCGATATCTCTTCCGATAGAGACGAGTTCTTCCGGTGTTGCTGAATGAGTTACGTGCGCAACATCTTGTTCGATAATCGGACCTTCATCAAGATTCTCAGTCACAAAGTGTGCTGTAGCACCAATGATTTTCACTCCACGCTCGTACGCCTGATGATAAGGACGGGCTCCTTTGAAACCAGGTAAGAATGAGTGATGAATATTGATGATGTGTCCAGCAAACTGATTACAGAATTCGCTGGAAAGAATTTGCATGTAACGAGCCAAGACGACAACATCGATTTCAAGAGATTTGATTCTAGCCATCATCTCATTCTCTTGTGCCTTCTTATTCTGCGCCGTTACCGGGAGGTGTTCAAAAGCGATTCCATGTGATTCGACTAGACCACGTAACTCTTCATGATTTGATATGACTAGCGGAATCTCAACTGGCAGTTCGCCAAGTTCACGAAGATAGAGAAGATCTCGAAGACAGTGGCTCTCTTTGGTAACCATGATTAGCGCACGCGGCCGCTTGCTCAATTCGCGCACCTTAAGTTCAGGTGTGAAGCGCGCCAATTCTGTACGCAGAATCCTCTCAGATTCAGCCAGTGTCGAATCGGTAGTAAACCGAGTTCGCATACAGAACATTCCGGTGAGTGGATCGGTGAACTGCTGATTCTCGATGATATTGCCGCGACACTTCAAGATGGCATCGGTCATCGTGTGCACGATTCCCGAGGTGTCTTTACAGGTGAATGTCGCCAACAAATCCATCTGCGTAGTCTAAATGATGTTTAGTGTGAGATGGAAAAACGCTTAAGTTTGGCGGGAGCCCACCAGTTTGCGTCGCCAAACATCCGCATCAGCGCAGGGACCAGTAGCGCTCGCACTAATGTTGCATCGAGCAGGATTGCGAATGCCACACCTAGACCCAGAATCTTGATAGACGTGACGCCGCTGAGGATGAAGGCGGCGAAAACAACCGAGAGAATCAACGCGGCAGCAGTCACAATTCGAGCAGATTTCTGTAGGCCAAAGGCGACTGATTCCGTGTTGTCACCACTCTTCTCATATTCCTCTTTAATACGAGAGAGAAGAAATACTTCGTAATCCATAGAAAGTCCGAAAGTGGTCAGCAACATCAAGATAATCATTCCGGTATCGACTGTTCCAGTTATGGTGAAGTCGCCCAAGAATCTTGCAAGATTACCCTCGATGAAGATCCATGTGATGACACCGAGAGTTGCGCTAAGTGAAAGTACATTCAACAGCACAGCCTTGATTGGCAAGATAATCGAACCAGTAAATGCAAAGAGGAGAATCAACACGCTGAATAAGACCCAACCAAGTGCCATCGGTAGTGCACCAGCGATTCCGTTCTGCGTATCGGTGTAGTCAGCAGCAACACCACCAATCAGTAAGCCAGCGGGGGCAGGAATATCTCGTATTTCCTCAATTAAAGCCTGTGCATCTGCAGTTCGCGGACTCATCTTGTGTATCGCCTGGAATCTAACGATGCCGTTAGCAGTGGTGTTCTCCGTGATGTATGTGATCCCAGAGATATTTCTTACCTTCTCTTTATACGTAGCTATCTCTTGTGGGGTTAGCTTTTCTTCCCCATCGATAAAGAGAAATTCAACGGGAGTAGCTTCGCGCCCAGGAAAGCGTTCATCGATTAGTTGAGAAGTTTGCGCGACCGGATGTGACTTCGGAAGAACAGTGACATCAGTTTGACCAAAGGCGATGTTACGAATTGGTGCGGCGAGAATGCCGAGAAGTATCAGACTCAGAATGGTGATGGTTAGTGGTTTACGCATCACGAATCGTGCAAGATCAGCCCAGCGCCCATCCTCCTTTGGCGTAATTGAGGATTTCTTGATTGCCCATTTATCGATCTTGGTGCCAAGAAGTGCCAAGGTCGCCGGAAGTGGAACGAGCGCTCCAATTACGGCGAGGGCGACCACTGCAATACCTGCATAACCAAAGGATTTCAAGAAGTTGAGGGGGAAGAAAAGTAGTGAAGCTAAGGTCACAAGAACTGTCAGCCCGGAGAAGAAGACAGTTCTGCCAGCGGTAGCAACGGTCCGAATCACCGCCTCTTGAATACTTTTTCCTTGATGGAACTCCTCTCGAAATCTGTTGACAATAAGGAGGGAGTAATCGATTCCCAAACCAAGACCAAGGCCGGTGATCAAGTTCAAGGCGTAGATGCTCACATCTGTCACGAGAGTCAAAAGATAAATAATGAAAAATGCTCCGAGGATTGCGCTGATTCCAACTACCAAGGGCATAGCAGAAGCGATTACGCCGCCGAAGACGAAGAGGAGCAGAATGAAGACAAGCGGGATGGCGATTGCTTCTGATTTCTTGAGGTCATCGCTGATTTTTGTATTTAAGGCATCGCCAACCGCACCAGTTCCGGTGTAGTAGATAGCCAACCCCTCAAATTCACTTCCAATCCGATCTTCAACTTTCTTGGCAAGCGCACTCAAGCCATCGAACGAATCATCTTCTCCGTAGGCAAAGAGATAACCAGCTTTACGATCTTCACTGAGCAACTGCGGGGAACCAGTGGTCCAATATGAAATGACGTTTGATACACCTGGCGTTGCGCTCACTTTGGCCGCAATTGCCTCGACTGATTGACGCACTTTAGAATCGTCGACAGTTGAAGTCGGTGAATCAATCACAAGAATCACAGCCGGATCTTCAACCTTGAATTCTGACTTCAAATATTCGAACGCTCGCGAAGATTCACTTTGTGGATCGTTGTATCCGCCACCATCAAGTTTTCCAAAAGCTTGGAAGCCGACTGCGCCAGCCACGATTATGGCCAGAAGAGAGGTAACCAATACCGATTTGCTTCGCCGAGCTATGAAGCTTCCGAGTCTCTCAAACATGATTCTCCACCCTAATTACTTGACGTTGAATTCGCTTGGTGAGAGAATGTAAACGATGTTAACACTACAGCGCAAAGGCTCCGAGTATCACCATGGGGATTTAAAGAGCGCGGCCATAGTCGCTGGTAGGAACTTGATCGAATCTGGGGGACTGCCGGCGCTGGGCATTCGCCGAGTAGCAGAGAAGATTGGGGTGACCGCCCCTGCGCTCTATCGCCATTTCACATCGCTTGAGGAGCTCCTGGCAGAGATCACCTGTCAGGTCAGACAAGAGATTGGTGAGTTGATGCTTGAGCGAAGAAAACGTGTGAAAGCGCATCGAGATGTCAAGAAGTATGAACTAGATAAGTTCCGTGCAATGGGAGATGCATACATAGATTATGCAGATAAACATCCGAAACTTTTTGAGATTGCTTTCATCCATCACCAAGAGAAAAGTACCAGTGAATACAATGAGCTTGCCTGGCAAGTTCTTAACGAGAGTATCGAAAATTTCGTCGCTTTAGGGATGATTTCCAAGAACAAACGCGATTCAGCGCCGCTGGTGGCATGGAGTGCGGTACATGGCGTTGCGACTCTCGTTGCGAACCGGGCAGTTGTCGCGTCAGAGATAAAGTTCTTTCGCACTGCCGTAATGGATGGCGTGCAGGATGCGCTTTTGAAGAAATGAGGATGAGTATGGGCCCTGAAGATCCGGACTCTTCACTTAATGAGGTAGATCAAGAAGAGAGCACAAAAGGCAACTCCCGCGATGAAGAGATTCTTCGCGACAAGCCCCCGCATCATTAGAACAATGACCGCACCGAGCCAAAATTTGATTTTTTCCCGATCCTGCGCGGTCGTCATGTGGAGAAAGAATTTTTCGCTGCGATAATTCATTCCTTGAGATTCTCACAGAATTTCTGTGAGAGGGAGAGCTACTCCTTGCTTGTGGAAGAAGTGCTGCCGCTTGAGGATCCAGTCTCTGAGGAACCGCTCTTTCCTGACCCATTATTGGCGCGGGAGTCATTTCGATAAAAGCCCGAGCCCTTGAAGTGGACTCCTACCGGGGCAAAGACCTTACGGGCTACCGCTGCACACTCTGGACAGAGCTGATCGGAGGTGTCGGTGAAGGAGCGGCTTTCCTCAAAATCGAGCGAGCAGGCATCACAAAAGTACTGATACGTAGGCACCTGCTACCTCCCCTAAACACCACACTCTCATAGCGCCCCCGTAGTTTAGAACCGTGGGACGATAGGTGCTAATTAAGGGGTAAGGGGAGTTCTTCTGAAAAGGGCAGTCGTGCAGGTGAAGAGGCAGAGATCTGGCATGTTCACCATATTTTTCACTCTACTGCTCCTTGCGACGTCGAGCGCGCCCGCCTTCGCATTTGATCTTGTAAGCGCCGAGCCTGCAGTGGACTCCACGATTACTACCTCACCAGGAGCTGTGACGCTCACCTTCACGAGCGATGTCACAGAGAGTGGGAGCTCTTTGAGCGTCCGCGCCCCCAGCGGGATGGCAGTTGACGACGGTTCGCTCCTGATCGATGGTGCAAACGCTCTCATTGGTCTAAAGAAGTTAACTGAAGGTGGTCAGTACACCGTTACCTATCAATTCGTGAGCATTGAGGGCGAGATTCTCAACGGAAAATACTTTTTTACCTACGATGCGCCAGCGGAAGTAACGTCCCCAACTCCGACACCAACAATCATCACTAGCCCGGAGGCGAATCAAGAAACGCCAGCCGAAGCAACCGGGAAGAGCTCGCGCGCAACCGACATCTTCATGATTGCTCTCTTGGTTATCTCATTTCTCGTCTTGATATTTATTGGGAGAACTCTACGCACTCCAAAGAATAAAAAGCGCAAGAAGAAATGATTTCGCTTTTCAAGTATCTCGCACTCGCGAGCGCATTCTCGCTCATTGGTATTCTCTCAGCAATAGCTTTTCTTCTCCCCGAGGTGGAGGGTTATTTTCAAGAATCTGGTGTAAAACTTAAAAAAATTCTCTCTCCGATTGCCGCAATTTGGGCGTTATCTTCGATGGGTGTTTTTCTGACTGAGCTTGCATCCATCGCGGATAAGCCTTTGCTTGAGATTTTTAGTGGAAATCTCATTCGTTCCTTCGCATTGCAAGTGGTTCTTGGCAAGGTGCTTTTGATAAACATCATCGCAGCGTTGGTCGTGTTATTGGCAATTCCAATAATTAAAAGGACCGGTGGCGCTGTAGCGCTTCTTGCGCTTACATTCATCGGCTTGCTAGCTCCGTATTTGGAGAATCACAGCGCATCTTCGGGCAATCACATGTTGGCTGTTGGTTTGGTTTTAGTACATGTCTTCGCTCTTGCGCTATGGATTGGTGGGTTAATCGCTCTAGCGTTGATCTCGAAAGAGGAGCGAAGATTTGCCGCAACTCGTTTTCATACGATTGCTCTATGGTCTTTGGTGGCTGTGGCGCTCAGCGGCTTAGTGAATGGTTGGGTGCGACTGGGTGAAATTGCCAACATCACCAGTACTTATGGTCTCTTGTTGATTGCCAAGTCGTTTCTACTAGCGCTGATTTTCACAGTGGCATTTCGATTTCGCGTGCGGCAAAGAAGTGACTTTGATGATGGCATCTTGAGTAGGCAACTTGGTATCGAAGGATTGCTCTTTGTAGTAACGATGGTCATGGCGGTGATTCTTGGTCGAACTGCGCCGCCACCGTTAAGCAATCCACAAGAAATAAATCCGATTCTTGGCTCGGTAATGCCAGAGTCGCCGACCTTCTCTCGAGTGCTTCTTGGTTATGAACCAAACGGGCTTTTTCTTGCGATTCTGATCTTGTTAGTGGCTCTCTATATAAAGGGTGTAGTCGTTTTAACTCGACGGGGTGATAAGTGGCCAGTCCATCGGACCATCTTCTTTGCGCTGGGGATTAGCGTGGCTGATTTTGCCGTGAATGGCGGCCTGGGGGTGTATTCGCATGTCTCATTTTCTTTCCACATGGTGGCGCATATGTCTTTGGCAACTCTGGCACCGATTGGTATCGCACTTGGTGCTCCCATCACACTCGCGTTACGAACTCTTCCCACGGGCAGGGGTGGAGGAGAGCGCGGAATTCGAGGGTATGCATTAGCGCTCTTGCATTCGAGATACTCTCGTTTCTTTACAAATCCAATCGTGGCCATGTTGGTTTTTGACGGCTCGATGTTTGCACTTTATTTCACAGATCTATTCCAATGGTTGATGAATTATCACTTTGGACATTTCTTCATGGAGATGCACTTCTTCCTCGCTGGTTTCTTATTCTTTGCTGCGATTATGGGAGTCGATCCCATTCCCAATAAATTGCCTTTCATTGCGCGGATAGTTGTCATCCTTGCTGCTATGAGTATTCATGCTTTCTTCTCGGTCTCACTGATGTCGTCGAGCGTGCTCGTTGATGGCGGATATTTCGCCTCGCTCGATCGTCCATGGTGGCCGGATCTGCTTGCAGATCAAAAGACCGGTGCGGCATTTGGTTGGGCTTTTGGTGAGGTGCCAATTCTCATGGCTCTTGCAGCGACTTTCGTGCAATGGGTCCGTTCAGATTCCAACGAAGCTGCGCGAATCGAACGAAATACCGAGCGGGCGCGAGCGGCAGGCGTGCCTGATGATCTCGACCGCTATAACGAATATCTCAAGTCGCTAGAGAAGCGAGATCCGCAGTAGCGGACTCCGCTGAATTCTGGGTTAATTGCCCCATGGAATCGCTCTTTGCCCTACCACCTGAATATCAAGCGCTTCGGGAATCTGTTCGCGCACTCGCCGAATCAAAGATAGCTCCGGCAGCGCGTGAAGTAGATGAGCAGTCCCGATACCCAAGAGAAGCTGCAGATGCGCTCCAAGGGGCAGGACTTGCTGCAGCTCATGTTCCAGAAGAATTTGGTGGCGAGGGTGCAGATGCCCTTGGTGTCGTGATTATTATCGAGGAAGTTGCGCGCGTGTGTGGGTCCTCGTCCTTGATCCCCGCAGTCAATAAGTTGGGTTCGTTACCGCTGATGTTGGCTGGTAGCGCTGAGCAGATGAGGCGTTGGCTAACGCCGCTGGCGCAAGGTAAAGGTTTTTCATATTGCCTCTCTGAATCCGAGGCTGGCTCCGACGCTGCAGCGATGCGAACCAAAGCAGTGGCGAAGGATGGCGGTTGGGTGTTGAACGGAAGTAAGAAGTGGATTTCTAATGCAGGTGAATCCGAGTTTTACACTGTCTTGGCGAGCACCGATCCAGCAAAGGGCGCAAAGGGTATTTCAGCATTTGTCGTTGAGAAGAGCGATAAGGGCGTTTCATTTGGTGCACACGAGAAGAAGATGGGTTTCAGAGGTTCGCCAACGCGTGAAGTCTATTTCGATGATGTGCACCTGGATTCGAGTCGCATGTTAGGTGAAGAGGGAAGTGGCTTTGCCCTTGCCATGAAGACGCTTGATCACACGCGAATCACAATTGCAGCTCAAGCGCTGGGGCTCGCCCAAGGAGCCTTTGATGTTGCCAATCAATACGCTCGTCAGCGTAAGCAATTTGGAAAGGCAATCTTTGACTTCCAAGCCATTCAATTCATGCTTGCCGATATGGCGATGAAGATCGAAGCAGCACGACAACTTACCTACGCCGCTGCGGTAAAGAGCGAAAATTCTGGGGGAGATCTAACATTCTTCTCGGCTGCGAGTAAGTGTTACGCGACTGATGTTGCTATGGAAGTCACGACGAATGCCGTACAAGTTCTGGGTGGTTACGGATATGTCTCTGACTATCCAGTTGAGCGAATGATGCGCGATGCCAAGTTAACTCAAATTTATGAAGGCACTAATCAAGTGCAGCGAATTGTAATGGCGCGAAACCTGCCACATTAACGAAAGCGAGTGATTCCTAGTTCAGTGGCAACTGCGTCCACGCGAACATCATGACTCTCTTCGGGGAGATGCTCCTTCGCCAGACAGACGCTATCTATTAGCGCGACTTTCCACCCGGGAAGTACTGGCAGCGCCCGGTCAAATGAACCGCCACCTTGGCCCAGCCGCACCCCGCGCATATCGATGGCGAGCGCTGGCACTATGACTAGATCAATTGAATTCAAGCTTTGTGAATCGACTTCACGCCCTTGATGTAGCCACGTGAGTGACTTATCAGGATTGAGCCGAGGTAAGAGGATTTTCTTTCCTAAATTCTCAAGAGATTCATGCAGTTCAAATGTATCTGGCTCATCGCCGTACGATTGAAAAGAGGCGATTGTCTGGGCGCTTCGGATTTCTGGGGCGGTATGCAGAATTCGGCTAGGCGCTTTTCGATCGAGAGTTTGTGACATATGTCGAAGTTCCCGGAAGCGTCCTCGCGCCTCTTCTTTACTAACCATGGCAGGAGCGTAAGGTGTAACCACTATGGGTGAGCAACCAGTGATTCGCCATGCGGTGATACCCGCCGCTGGCTTAGGTACCCGCTTTCTGCCGGCCACCAAGGCGATCCCGAAAGAGATGCTCCCGGTAGTCGATAAGCCGGCGATTCAGTATGTAGTCGAAGAGGCTTATTCAGCTGGGTTCACCGATCTACTCTTGATTACTGGTCATAACAAGGGGGCGCTTGTCGACCATTTCATACAGTCTCCTGAACTTGAGCAGACGCTGCATACTCGCGGAGATGAAGAGCGGCTTAATGCATTACGCAATTTAAATAAGTTGCCAACGTTACACACAGCGCGCCAAGAGAGCGCACGTGGTCTTGGGGATGCCGTGTTGACCGCTGCTGAACATGTTGGTGATGCGCCCTTTGCAGTGCTCCTTGGTGATGACTTGATTGAGCCAAGCGATGTTTTATGGAGCAAGATGCTAGAAACATACCAACAACATGGCGGTTGCGTTCTGGCTTTGATGGAAGTATCCGATAGCGATGTATCAAAATATGGAATTGCAAAAGTTTCAAATAATCACCAATTACGAATCCACGATCTAGTTGAGAAGCCGTCAAAGTCAGAGGCGCCGAGCAACCTTGCGATTATCGGAAGGTACATTCTCTCTCCTGAGATCTTTTCGATTCTGCGCCATACCTCAACCGGCAAAGGAGGAGAGGTGCAGTTGACAGATGCAATTGCCACCCTGGCGCGCGATGAGCGAATTGCTGGACCAGTTCATGGGGTCATCTCTAATGTGCGTCGGTTTGATACAGGAGATAGATTGAGTTATCTAAAAACTGTCGTGGAGTTTGCCGCCCGCCGGGATGACCTGGGAGCGGAGTTCACTACGTGGCTGAAAGGATTTACCAGAGGTATAAATGATTAGCGTCGACGAATACCTCAACGAAGCGCTCGCTATCGCCAGGCCACTTGCGCCACTAGATATGCCCTTACTTGATGCGCATGGTGCGACCCTTGCCAGCGATATTTATGCGGGAGATCGCCTAGTTATTAGAGCCGGCGGCAGGATTCGCTCAATTCATATCGGTCTTGCTGCCTCCATAGGGATGGATCATCTGCCCACTAGGCCACACCCCCGCGTCGTTGTCATCTCGGCAGGAGAGGACCTCACCGAACCAGGACATGCGCTCGATGAACGCCACTTTTACGAGAGCAACTCATGGCTACTGACAACAGCAGTTCGTGAAGCTGAGGCAATTGGTTATCGCGTTCACACCATTCCTGACACAACTGAGGAACTTAAGGATTTAATTGAAGATCAATTGGTGCGGGCAGACCTTGTAGTAATCAGTAGTGGTCCGCGATCTGTTGAAATGATGAAAGGCGCATTGAATTCACTCGGCCAGATGCACGAGCGAGAAATTGCTATGACTCCCTCTGGTCACCATAGTTACGGATTAATCGGCCCCGATCAGACTCCAGTCATCACCCTTCCTTCGGATTCGCAAGGGGCCTATATCTCATGCGAACTCTTTGTCCGACCCATGATTCGGCAGATGCTAGGTCGTAAAAATCTCTCGCATCGAATTCTCAGTGCGGTCCTTGATGGTGAGGTTTCTGGTCAAGAGGGTGTTCGGAATTTTTATGATGCGATTATCAGTCACGACAATGAAATCTTGCGGGTTCGCCCTGCAGAGGATTCCACTCGCGCTGAGGCGAATGGGCTAATCGTCGTCGATGAGAAGAGTGCTGGGAAAAAAAGTGGTAGCGAAGTACCGGTGATTCTTATCGATAGGCGTGCTGATTAGGTGAAGTTGAGTTCAGGAGATGTTGTACTTCGCCCCATCGGATATCACGATAAGAAGTGGTGGTTGAAGGCGCAGCGTGAGAATGCCAACTGGCTCAAACCGTGGGAAGCTACTTTCCCCGAGGGAAGTGGCCAGCCTCCTACTTTCCGCCGGATGGTCCGGGCCTTCAAGAAGGATGCGCGCCTCGGGCGTTCTGAGAACTACCTGATCACTTATCAGGGTGATGCAGTTGGCTTCATTGCGTTAGGTGGTATCTCATACGGCCCAGCCCGAATGGCTTTCATTGGCTATTGGATCATTCGCGAGTTCGCAAATCAGGGGATAGTCACAACGGCAGTCTCGCTCGTGAGAGACCACGCCTTTAGTGACCTGCGCCTTCATCGGATAGAGATCAATGTGCGACCAGAGAATCAGCCATCGATTCGCGTAGCGATGAAGTCGGGGTTCGAACTTGAGGGCAAACGTTCAAAGTATTTGCATATCGATGGTGCTTGGCGTGACCATCTTTGCTTTGTAGCAACACGAGATTAAGGGTCGCCCACCTCCCATATTTGTAGGACGATGGCTCGTATTCTTTTCCCATCATGAGCTCAGGATTGATTTATTTCGCCGTCATCGCGCTCTGGGTCGCATATTTCCTACCACGTTGGCTTCGCTCTCATGATGAAGTTTCTGAAAGCAAGAGCCTGGAACGGTATCGAAGTGCAATGCATGTGGTCTCCATGGGCTCTTCGCAAACGACTTACATGACCCGAGCCGAGATTGCTGAACGCGAAGCTCGAACACTTCGCAAACGACAAATCACTCTCATTGGATTAATAATTTTTCTCTTTGCAACTTTCATCTTTGCGATTGCAGATGTAGTCCCGTTCAGATCTTTATTACTACCAACATCTTTATTGATTATCTTTGTGGTTCATGTTCGACGGCAAAAAGTTCAAGATGACGTCAAAAAACGTCGTCGCTTGGCAGCAATGAAAAGCAAAGGCTCTACATATAATTTTTCAGAAATCACTTATCGTTCGCCTGAAGGGGAAGCAAGTAAATGGATTCCGATTGACCACTCTCGAACGGTCACGATTATCCCTAATAATTCATGGCAACCTAACGACATGCCATTACCTACATACGTCACTGCCCCGAAAGCGGCAAATCGTCCTCTGGTAAATCGAGATTCAGTTCCTTTTAATCAAGAGGTCGAAGCGGTAAATGTCGATAATATGATTGATCAAGGGGAGAACGAAGAAGTCTTTGATCAGGAGCAAGACAAGCGCGCCGCAAACGAGTGATTTGCGGTCAAATCCACGAGTCAAACCACATCAGACTTCGCCAATGCTCATAAGTGAGCGTGATAGCAAGGAAAATCGGTGCGTGGTAGATGAAATTGGCCCCAATTAGCGCGATAAAACCGGCTAGGCCCAACTTCTTCGATTTACGGGAAATACGCTCCGGGAGACGTTCATTGATCTCTTTAATAGCTGCAACGACCGCCAAGATTATCCAAGGTTGAAAGACGATTGAATAGAAAGAGAACGTCGTTCGATCTGGGAAGGCAAACCAAGGAAGTAATCCTGCAGCAACACCCAACAGAATGAGTGAATGATTTCGCTGACGAAACCAGAGAACCAGAATTATTAATAAGGAAATGGTTCCGCTCCACCAAAGTAGCGGTGTGCCAATTGCGAGCACCTCTTGTGAGCAAGTTCCACTCCCGCATTTGGGCGATTCGTAGTAGAACGAGGTCGGCCGAATTTGTAACAACCACTGCCATGCTGGTGATTTGTAATTATGACGAGAGTCTAATCCTTGATGAAAATCGAGAATCTCAAATTGATAGTGAATGAATGATCGGATAGTAGGAAGAAAAGTTATGCCGTTTTCTTCCGCCCATGTCCGACTCCAACCGCGAGAAGAGCGAAACCACCCAACCCAGCTCATCAGATAAACGACGAGCGGAACAATAAGTAGTTGCAGCTTTCGCAACGAAATTAAAAAGAAAATCTCCCTCGTTGATTTTCGCACTTCATGTGTGCGGTTCTCTTTGATCTCTTTAAGAAGAAAAAAGATGGAGAAAACGATGATGTAGAAGATCGCATTCCATTTTGTGCCAAGAGCAAGTCCAAAGAAAATCCCTGCAAAAAGATAGCGACGATCTATCAAGAACCAGGTTGCCACCAAAAGGAAGGTGGTGAGCGTCATATCCAGAAGTGCGGTTCGAGACATCACAAGATTCAGCCCGTCAAAAAAGGCCAAGAGCGCGGCGATTAATCCATAGCCAAGTGCGCCAAAAAGGCGGGCGGCAATTTTGGCGACTAGGAGGATCGACAAGGTGCCTAGCAGCGCTACCACTACGCGCCAGCCAAAGGGATTATCTCCAAAAATCTGAATTCCAAGTGCAATAACCCATTTACCTACCGGTGGGTGCACGATGAATTCGGGTTTGTTCGCGCTTACCTCTACTCCGAATTTCAGTAGATCGCGGGCGCCATCGACGTAGTAGATCTCATCGAAAACCAATTTATCGGGAGTGCTTAATCGAAAGAGTCGCAAGAAGAGTGCGGCAGCAACCACCGACCAAATCGCTACCGTTCGATTTCCTAGCGCCCGAATCATGCCTGACAGCGTAGAACCTGAGAGGATGAGAGTGTGAACAGCGGGCGATTAATCCTGGCGGGAGCCCCTCTGGGTAATCCCGCAGATGCTTCAGCGCGCCTGCGCCAGGCGCTCTCCGAGGCGACGAAGATTTTCGCCGAAGATACGCGCCGTCTTCGCCACCTTGCTCAAGATCTCGGAATTGAGATCGCAGGGGAGTTGCGCTCCTTCTTCGCGGGTAACGAGCGCGAGCGCGTTGCTGAGCTTCGAGAACTCTTAGGGAGCGGAGCCAGCGTTCTTTTGATTACTGATGGCGGCATGCCCGGAATTAGCGACCCGGGATATCTTGCGATTCAAGTAGCGCTCGAACTCAATTCAGATCTTGAGGTACTCCCCGGTCCGAGCGCGGTCACTACAGCTTTGGTCTTATCTGGATTGCCCATGGAGCGATTCCTCTTCGATGGATTTGTACCACGCACCTCAAAAGCACGACAGGATTACATCCATTCAATAAAAAATGAGCAACGGACAATCGTTATCTTTGAAGCTCCACATCGGACTCAAGAATTGGTCGCTGATTTAGTAGAAATACTTGGGCGAGATAGACCAGTGGCTTTATGTCGCGAGATGACGAAGAGATACCAAGAAGTTTTTCGAGGCTCGCTCCACGAATTGGAAGAGTGGGTTAGTGAGCGAGAGGTACTCGGTGAAGTTACTCTCGTTATTGCAGGCGCCGCACCTACAGAGGTGAGCTCGCGAGCTCCCGAGCAGATCGCAAAGCTCGTGGCAGATCGCGAAGGGGCGGGGATGGAGCGGCGCGATGCGGTAGCAGCGGTAGCCGAGGAGCTACATCTGCGAAAGCGCGAAGTATTTGATGCCCTGGTCGCCTCTAAGATGGAGCAGTGATGTCCGAACGCGGGAGCAAGAACTTCTATCTCACGACGCCGATTTACTACGTAAACGATGCGCCGCATATCGGTCACGCCTACACAACTGTCGCAGGTGATGTCCTCACTCGTTGGCATAGACAACGAGGTGAAGGTGTTTGGTTTCTCACTGGCACTGACGAGCATGGCCAGAAGGTGCTCCGCACGGCAGAGGCGAATAATTCCGATCCGCAAGCATGGGCTGATCGTCTGGTCGAAAGCGCGTGGAAGCCAACGTGGAAATCTTTAAATATTGCCAATGATGATTTCATTCGCACGACCGAGAGTCGTCATATGGAGCGGGTCCAAAAATTCCTGCAAGGTTTGAAAGATGCTGGCCATATTTATGAGGGCAAGTATGAGGGCCCTTATTGCGTTGGTTGTGAAGAGTTCAAGTTACCTGGTGATCTTCTGCCCGGAGCGAATGAGAGCGAAAAGCTCTGTCCTATCCATTCGCGGCCAGTTGAGTTGGTCAGTGAGACCAATTGGTTCTTTCGTTTATCAGCATTTGTCGAACCCTTACTTTCGCATTATCGAGCGCACCCTGAAGCATGTGAACCTGCTAGCGCACGTAATGAAGTTGTTGCCTTCCTTGAAGGTGGCGTCTCTGATCTTTCTATCTCGCGCTCCTCTTTCTCATGGGGTATTCCCGTTCCCTGGGATTCCAAGCAAGTTGTGTACGTGTGGTTTGATGCGCTCCTCAATTACGCAACAGCAGTCGGGTTAGGTGATGCGCCAGGCACCCCGGGCGCTGAAGATTTCCAACGTAAGTGGCCAGCAGATGTTCATCTGGTCGGCAAGGATATTTTGCGTTTCCATGCGGTGATTTGGCCTGCGATGTTGATGGCAGCCGGTTTACCAGTGCCAAAGAAGGTCTTTGCCCATGGTTGGTTATTAGTTGGTGGCGAAAAGATGAGTAAGAGCAAGCTCACTGGTATCGCTCCAGCGGACATTACGGACTTTTTTGGAGTGGATGCATTCCGTTATTACTTTTTACGGGCAATTCCTTTTGGAACTGATGGATCATTCTCTTGGGAAGATATGGTCGCGCGCTACACGAGTGAATTAGCCAATGATTTTGGAAACCTCGCTTCGCGCGCAATTGCGATGATTGAAAAGTATTGCGATGGCAAGATTCCAAATGTCGCAGCAGAACCAGCGTTAGCGGCAGCGGCGGAACTTGCGACCAAGCGCGCAGATGAATCAATCTCTGCATTAGATTTCCAGGGAGGAATTCTCGCAATTCTGGAGTTCTGCAAAAACGTCAATGGTTATGTCACTGAACGGGCTCCTTGGGTTTTAGCAAAAGATCCGACAAGAAAGTCTGAGCTCGATCAGGTCCTTTACGCCACTTGTGAATCCCTTCGAATTTTGGCCGTGCTCTTTAATCCAGTAATGCCAGAGACCTCTGAGAAACTCTGGCGCGCTCTGGGAGCAGAGACTCTTGGCCCACTCAGTGCGCAGCGGATTGATGATGTTGCTCGTTGGGGCCAGCTACAAGCGGGAACCGATACTCATCGCGGCGACGTTCTTTTTCCGCGCTTACCTGAGAATACTGGCGAGGAGCAACGCGGGTGACCGATCGCCACAATCGGGATATTGATCGGACTCCAGCTCCACTACCTGAGCCACTACCTGCACCAACAATCGATTCACATTGTCATATGGAATTGATTGCGAAATCTGCTCCCGATGCCCCTGAAGTGAAGGCGGTCTTAGACGAAGCAGCGTCAGTGGGAATCGAACAGGTGATGCAGATCGGTTACGACCTTGAACAATCACGGTGGTCGGTGGGGGTAGCCGAAGCCTGGGTAGGAAGAGCGTTAGCTGCGGTCGCGCTTCACCCAAATGAGGCGCCAATGGTCGATGATCTTGATGAGCAAATTCGTGAGATCGAGAAATTAGCGGAACATCCGCGAGTTCGTGGCATTGGTGAGACCGGACTCGATTTTTTTCGAACACCAGAAGAGTTACGCGCGAAGCAAGAGTTCTCGTTCCGTGCCCACATTGCGATTGCCAAGCGAACCAATAAAGTACTGATAATCCATGATCGAGATGCTCACGAAGATATCTTGCGGGTACTTGCAGAGGAAGGCGCGCCGGAAAAGGTTGTGTTTCATTGCTACTCTGGCGATGCCGATATGGCTCGACGATGTGTCAAAGCTGGTTACTTCCTCTCCTTCTCAGGAACTGTAACTTTCAAGAATGCTCCCGCGCTGCGCGAGGCGCTACTTCTGACTCCATTAGCGAATTTGCTGGTTGAGACTGACGCGCCTTTCTTGGCACCGGCTCCTTATCGCGGCGCACTTAACTCACCGGCGCAGATTGCGCGGACCATTCGATTCATGGCAGAAGTAGTCAATCGACCGGTTGAGGAACTTTGCGATGCCACGAGAGGTAATGCGCTCTCTTTATTCGGAGATTTCGCTTAATGGAGAGCCTTGGCGCGGTCGAGATTCGCGACCTTGCGGAACAACTGGCGCTCCATCCATCAAAATCTTTAGGTCAGAACTTCGTCATCGATGGTAATACTTGCCGAAAGATTGTCCGACTCTCTGAAGTCGATCAGCGCGATGTTGTGCTAGAAATTGGACCTGGTTTGGGCTCACTTACTATCGTGCTTCTTTCAGTAGTTGAATCGGTGGTTGCTGTCGAAATTGATCAACGGTTAGCTGACCAACTTCCTAAGACGATTGCAGCACACCTACCCGATTGTTCATCTCATTTATACGTCGTGAATCAAGATGCGCTCACTCTTACCCAGATTAATCCCACTCCTACTGCGCTGGTTGCCAACCTTCCCTACAACGTGTCAGTGCCGGTATTGCTCCATCTTTTAGAGAATTTCCCATCTATCTCCCGAGGGATAGTTATGGTTCAGGCAGAAGTTGCTCAACGGTTGGCGGCAAAACCGGGAAGTAAAGTTTATGGAGTGCCTAGCGTGAAGTTGAGATGGTGGGCCGACTCACAGATTGCCAGCACGATCTCTCGGGAAGTTTTCTGGCCTGTGCCACGCGTAGATTCGCTTTTACTTGCCTTCACTCGACGCAATCACCGCGACCTTCATGATGAAGCGTTACGGAGGCTAACTTTCTCGATCATCGATAGCGCCTTTGCGCAGCGTAGAAAAATGTTGCGCTCTTCTTTGGGGGCAATTTTGGGTTCCAGTGAGAGCGCGTCTGAGCGCTTGATTGCAGCAGGAGTCGACCCAACCAGCAGAGCTGAGAATCTGACACTCGAAGACTTTATTGCGATTGCGCGAGGCATTTCACTCCAGAGTTGAATAGGGTAGAACCATGACTCTGGTGAAAGCCCCTGCAAAAATCAATTTGCAGTTATCGGTGGGGGCAAAAGGTGATGATGGGTATCACGACCTCGCCACGGTCTTTCAAGCAGTATCGCTTTACGACGAAATCCATGTTGATGCTGGAGAGAGTGGTTCTGGAATAACGCTCCACTTCACCGGTGAAAATCCGCATATTGCCAACTTGCCTACGAATAATAAAAATCTTGCATACAAGGCGGCGCAGTTGTTTGCACAACGCAAGAAGGTTCCCTTAGATCTTGTGATCACAATAAAAAAACAGATTCCGATTGCCGGTGGAATGGCTGGTGGCAGCGCAAATGCTGCTGGGGTGCTGGTAGCGCTAGATGCGCTGTACGAGACCAAGATGAGCAAAGATGATTTAATTGCAATGGCCCGCCAATTAGGAAGTGATGTGCCATTTTCGCTTACTGGTGGAACTGCAGTAGGAACCGGACGCGGTGATCGCCTGACTCCTGCGCTTGCTCGCGGTACTTTTCACTGGGTGCTCGCCTTTTCATCACAGGGGTTATCCACTCCGGCGGTGTATGAAGAGTGTGATCGACTCCGTCAAGGCTTCGCGCAACGACAACCACGAGTGAGCGAAGAACTCATGCATGCTTTGAGTAGTGGCGATGCGCTCGCGCTGGGAAAGTCTCTCGTCAATGACTTACAGCCTGCAGCATGCTCGCTTCGTCCAGCTCTCAAGTTGGCCCTCTCGGCAGGCATGGATTCGGGCGCAGTTGGAGCGCTGGTATCCGGTTCGGGCCCTACCGTGGCGTTCTTGGCTAAGAGCGAGGAAGCATCGATAGATCTTGCGGTAGCGCTCTCATCGACGGGCGCAGTTTCACAATTAGGTAGAGCTCAAAGCCCTGTTGGAGGGCCAAAAGTTATTGATTAGCGCTCTCAATATGTTCGAGCATGCGACTTAAGTACCCAGCCAATTCATCTCGCTCACCACTCTTCAATGATTTGAGAAGCTCTTTCTCTCTATTGAGCAGATCAACAAGAGCAGCATCGACCACTTTGATTCCTTTCTCAGTGATGCGAACTAGCGTGCCTCTTCCATCTGATGGATCAGGATGGCGAGCGAGCAAGCCATCACTTTCCAATCGATCTAAACGATTAGTTACTGTTCCACTTGTTACTAGATTCTCATGAATCAATTGGCCAGGAGTAAGTTGATACGGAGCCCCTGCACGACGAAGAGCTGCCAACACATCAAAACCCCACGTCTCCAACCCATGCTGGGCAAATGCTGCTCGTCTTGCAATATCTAGTTGTCGAGCAAGTCTGGTAACTCGACTCAATACTTCTAGCGGGGCAACATCAAGATCGGGTCGCTCGCGTCGCCAAGCAGAAACTAACTCTGCTACTTCATCTTTTCGGAGGCCTTGATAATTCGAACTATCGCTCATTTTTTCTTCGACCTTCAAATGAGAGTCGTGGTTTGATCTCTAAATCACTTAGACCGTTCCATGCGAGGTTCACAATGTGAGCTGCAACCTCTTCTCTAGTAAATGATCGCGCATCCAGCCACCATTGGCCGGTCAGCGCGACCATCCCAACGAGCATTGATGCATACATGGGTGCCATCTCGCCATCAAATCCACGTGCACCTAATTCTTCGATGAAAATATGTTCGACTTGAGAGGCAACTTCACTCAACAGCGTTGCAAAAGATCCACTTTGCCCACCCACGGGTGAATTCCGCACCAATAATCGAAAGCCGTCACTTCGAGTTTCGATATAGGTAAGGAAGGCAAGGGCCGCGCGCTCAGCTCGCACTCGAGGTCGGCCAGTTTCCAAGGTGCTCGAAATCATCTCGAGCAACGCGCGCATCTCTCGGTCTACTACGACGGCATACAGCCCCTCTTTGCTGCCGAAGTGCTCGTAGATCAGCGGCTTGGAGACACCAGCATTGGCTGCCAACTCCTCAACGCTCGTCCCTTCGACGCCACTTTCGGCAAAGACCTGAACTGCGGTCGCGATGATCTGCTCGCGACGTGCAGCGCTACTCATCCGGGTGCGATTACCCCCGGAAGCGGGAGTATCTGCAGTCGAGGGCGCGCTCATGTCGACCAAGGGTAGTGGCGGGCCTATCGAAATAAAGGCTGGTCGAAACCGGGTCGAAAATGCGAGAGAATACGGGTTCCGCCATGGTGTAGTGGCTAGCACATGGGCCTTTGAAGCCCAGGGTCCTGGATCGATACCAGGTGGCGGAGCGCACCAGCCGCCAGTCATAGGACGAGATAGCGGCTCCGAATGTGCAAGGAGGGAGTTCGCCTTCCAATGGCGCCGAACCGACCGCACCACATTGCGATTCTCCTTGCTGCAGGAGAAGGCACACGAATGCGCTCGGATGTGCCGAAGGTTCTTCACTCGATACTAGGTAGAACTTTGATTGGCCACGTTCTCACCGCAACGCAATCGCTCGCTGTACAGCAACGGGTTGTTGTCGTAGGCGCACAGAGTGATCAGGTTATTGCAGAAGTTGCGCGATATGACAGTTCCATAAAAACAGTCTTGCAAGAACGGCGCGGAGGCACAGGTCACGCAGTGCGGATTGCGCTGGACAAGATTGATGTTCCCGACGAGGCGATAGTTGTAGTAGTTGCAGGTGATGCACCATTGATCACCGGCCAGAGGCTTAACGAATTAGCAGAGGTATGCCAGAGCGCCAATACAGGGGCGGCAGTGCTCACTGCCGATGTTGATGACCCTCGAGGATATGGCAGAGTCATCCGAGATTCTGATAACGGTATCTTACGAATTGTTGAGGATAAAGATGCAACAGATGATGAACGTGACGTTCATGAAATCAACTCGAGTATATATGCATTTAATGCGAAGGCTCTCAAGTCGGCGCTCGCCGAGATAAAACCGAACAATTCTCAGAATGAAGAGTATTTAACTGATGTAATCGAAGTAATTCGGGCGAGCGGCAAGAAAGTTATCCCAGTTGTAGCTCAAGATTACTTCGAGATTTTAGGCGTCAACGATCGAATTCAACTTGCCGAGGCAACGGCAATAATGCGCGATCGAATTAATCTTGAATTGATGACCTCCGGAGTCACATTGATTGATCCACCAACGACATTTGTGGATGTCACCGTGACCATCGAACCCGATGTCACCATTAAACCTGGATGCCAGATTGAAGGAGTAAGCACGATTGGACGGGGTAGCCTCATCGGCCCTGATACCCGCCTTCTCAATTGCACCGTTGGCTCTGATGCAGTGGTAACAAAGTCTGAATGTGATGGCGCGACTATCGGTCGCCATGCGCACGTAGGCCCCTATTCCTTCTTGCGTCCAGGGGCGCACTTAGGGGATGGGGCGAAGGTGGGTTCATTTGTCGAGGTCAAGAATTCCACGATTGGTGCCGGCTCTAAGGTTCCGCACCTCTCCTATATAGGTGATGCCACGATTGGAATCGAGAGCAATATCGGGGCCGGGACCATCACCGCCAACTATGACGGAGAGGCTAAGCATCAGACGGTTATTGGCGACCATGTCCGTATCGGTAGCGACAACATCCTGATCGCGCCGGTCGAAGTCGGCGATGGGGCATATACCGCAGCGGGTTCGGCAATAACAGAAAATGTGCCACCCGGGGCAATGGGCGTGGGAAGAGGGCAACAACGGAATATTCTCGGGTGGGTAGGGCGTAAGCGGGCAGGTAGCGACTCTGCAAAAGCTGCAGATCGAGCGAGTGAGAAAAACTAGGAGCGAAGTGAGCGAAATCCGACTCTCCTCTGAGAAACGTCTTCGACTATTTACTGGTCGCGCTTTCCCCGAGTTGGCCCAAGAGGTCGGTGACGAGTTAGGAATCCCACTCACGCCAACTTCTGCTTATGATTTCGCAAATGGTGAAATTTTTGTTCGTTTCGAAGAGAGCGTTCGCGGCTGCGATGCTTTTGTCATTCAGAGCCATGCAACGCCAGTTAATAAACACATCATGGAACAACTCATCATGGTCGATGCTCTTAAACGAGCTTCGGCCAAACGCATCACGGTAATTGCTCCTTTCTACGGCTATGCACGTCAAGATAAGAAGCATCGTGGTCGCGAACCAATCTCTGCCCGTTTGATGGCTGATCTCTTCAAGACTGCCGGTGCAGATCGATTAATGGTCGTTGACTTGCATACCTCTCAGATTCAAGGATTTTTCGATGGTCCAGTGGATCATCTCTTCGCACTTCCACTGCTGGCAAACTATGTCGGTAGCAAAGTAGATCGCTCACGTTTGACAATTGTCTCTCCCGACTCTGGACGAGTACGAGTTGCAGAGCGTTGGTCAGATCTTCTTGGCGGTTGTCCGATTGCCTTCATACATAAAACGCGCGACCCACGAATTCCCAATGAGTCGAAGACTGGTCGTGTTGTTGGTGATGTCTCAGGGCAGACCTGCGTTGTCATCGACGACATGATTGATACTGCAGGAACAATTACTAAGGCGGTTGATGCGCTCTTTGATGAGGGTGCGCGCGAAGTTATTGTTGCCTCTACACATGCAGTCCTATCTGGTCCGGCTATAGATCGATTAAAGAATTCGCGGGTAAGTGAGGTAGTAGTTACCAACACCTTGCCAATTCCCGAGGAGTCCCGCTTCGATCGCTTGACCGTTCTCTCTATTGCGCCACTGCTGGCTCGGGCGATTCGTGAGGTCTTTGAAGACGGTTCGGTTACCAGCCTCTTCGACGGCCACTCCTAACCCTGAACTGGGGGGATTTTTCAAACCCGAGCCATCTGGGTTAGGCTTCCACCCTTCCGGCGAGGGGATAAAAATTCCCGTCATCGACGGCTAGCTCTAGGGCCTGCCTCATGTCTTGCCGGTGATACACCGAGAACAGTGGGGGAATAGATGGCCGAAATAAAGATTGCCGCGAAGGTTCGCTCTGAATTTGGAAAGGGCGCCGCTCGTCGCGCTCGTCGAGATGGTTTAGTGCCTGCAGTCATTTATGGCCATGGCGAGAAGCCCATTCATATCGCGCTACCTGCTCGTGAAGTTGGCGTCGCATTGAAAACCTCCAACGTGTTGCTCGACATAGATCTAGGTTCACAAGTGGAGTTGACCCTTCCTAAATCTGTCGTTCGCGATCCAATCAAAGGCACTCTGGAACACATCGATTTGATTTTGGTACGTCGTGGAGAGCGCGTCGTTGTTTCGGTTCCAGTCCATACCTTTGGAAAGTACGATCAGGATGGAATCTTGGAGCACGTCCATAACTCCATTGAGGTTGAGGTAGAAGCGACCTCGATTCCAGCTCACCTAGAGCTTGATATGGAAGGATTAGTTGCTGGAGATTCTCTCTATGCAGCTGATGTAAAACTCCCAGATGGCGTAACTTTGATCAGCGATCCAAAGATGATTGTTGTGCACTTGAGCGTACGTGCTGCAGTCGAAGAGGTCACTGCTGCCCCTGCCGCTGAAGGCGCTGCCGCTGAAGGCGCTGCCGCTGAAGGCGCTGCAGGCGAAGCAGCTGCAAAGAGTTAATTCATAGCTAGATTTGTCACGAGCTAGCCATGACTATCAACGGGTCGAACTCATGGCTAGTCGTTGGACTAGGTAATCCAGGCGAGAAATATTCATCCACTCGCCATAACATCGGATTTATGGTCGCTGATGCATTGGCAGCGCGATTTGATGGAAAGTTTAACGCCAATAAGTATCGAGCGTTAGTTACCGAAGTGCGAATCGGTTTCGGTGCAGAGGCGCCACGTTTGATAATCGTCAAGCCACAGACTTATATGAATGACTCTGGCAATGCGGTCGCCCCACTTGCAAAGTACTTCCATTGCGAGCCTTCGAAAGTTATTGCAATACATGATGAATTGGATATCCCCTTCGAAGCTATTCGAGTGAAGGTTGGCGGGGGAGATAATGGACACAACGGGCTTAAATCACTGACGCAATCACTCGGCTCTCCAGATTACTTTCGGCTTCGTATGGGGATAGGTCGCCCAACCACTCAGCAAGAAACTGCTGATTATGTCTTAGATAACTTTGGTAGAAGTGAAAAACGTATTCTGCCTGACTTAGTAGCGCGAGGTTGCGATGCTATTGAGTCGTTGATATCGCACGGTCTTGAAGCAACGCAACAAAACTTCAATAAGTAATATTTCGCCTGGGTCAGCCGGTATTACGCAGTCCAGCTGCGATTCCATTGATAGTCAGAAGCAAGGCTCTATTGAGGATTCCATCGACTTCTTCACCATTTCGCACCCGCTGAAGTAGGGAGACTTGGAGAAGTTGCATCGGACGTAGATATACATCGCGAATTGCGAGCGTCTGCGCAAGAATCGGTTGATCGCCCAAGAGCGCGCTTTTTTTGGTGAGCAGCAAGATTTCATCGACTGTGAGTTGGTACTCGCGCTTAATCTCTTCGAAGAAATGTTTGAGTTCATCATCGACAAGTGAATTCACATAGTGTTCAGCTGTCTGGAGGTCTGTTTTTGCGAGAGTCATTTCAACATTACTAATAAAAGTCTTGAAGAAATGCCACTCATCGAACATCTGATCAAGAATTTTGCCAGATCCATTTTCACGAGCAGCTTTGAGCCCGCTGCCGACACCGAACCACCCGGGAACAATTTGACGCGACTGCGTCCAACCAAATACCCACGGAATCGCTCGTAATCCGGAGAGGCCAGCGTCTGAATCTGGTCGTCGCGAAGGGCGAGAGCCAAGATACAAGTTACCCAATTGCTCTACTGGAGTGGATTGATAGAAATACTTTGGTAATTCAGGATGGTCTACGAGTTTTCGATAGCAGGTCATAGCTGCGCTACTGACTAAATCCATACATGAATCCCAATTAGAGAGATCGCGTGCACTCTGGCGGGGTGCGCGATTTAACACAGTGGCTTCTAGTGCCGCTGCAAGAATTAACTCAACATTCTCACGAGCCAGGGATGGCAGCGAATACTTATCCGAAATGACCTCACCCTGCTCAGTCATCTTGATCTCACCAGCTAGTGAACCCCACGGCAACGCCAAGATTGCATCGTAGGTAGGACCACCGCCGCGACCGACCGAACCACCACGACCATGGAATATTCGCAGATGTATTCCTGATTTACCGGTGAGGTCGCGTAATTTTCGTTGGGCTCGATGAATTTCCCATTGACTGGTCGTAATTCCTGCATCTTTGTTTGAGTCGGAATAGCCAAGCATTACCTCTTGAATATCACCGCGTAGTTCGACAATCTGTCGATATTCGGGGATTTCTAGTAGTTGACCCACGATTCGATCTGCTGCTTGGAGTTCAGCGACCGTTTCAAGTAGTGGCACAAATCCAATCAGCGCCTTACCCGAATCTAGATCGACCAATCCAGCTTTCACCGCAAGGAGCACTGCAGCCAACAGATCACAAGCAGATTTAGTCATCGAGACTATGTAACTTTCAATCGCCTCATCACCAAATTTTTCGATGATCTCGCCGATTGTCGTAAAAGTATCGAATGTTTGTTTGCCGCGCGCATCGAGGCTGTCGCGATTGATCTGCCTACTATTTTGCAACTCGGAAATTAAAAGCTGAAGCTGAGAATCTTCATCTAACTCAAGGTAATTGTTAATTCCGTGTGCAGCAAAGTGCTGGTTAAGCACATGGTGATGTTGCTGTGAGTGCTCACGTACATCAAGAGTGGCATGGGTTAATCCAAATGCAGAAGCAGTTCTAATCATCTGCTCTAGTTCACCAGCAGCGATAAGTTCACCTTTATGCGCAAGGAGTGAGTCCCGCATAAGTAGAAGATCATCCAAGAGTTCTTGAGTATTTGCATAGTCACGGCCTGGAGCATGAGGGGCCCGGCTTGCATGTCTTTTCTGAGTCAACACTAATTTGTGGCGAATCGCAGTAGCTTTCAGTCGATATGGCTCTTCGACGTTGAGCCGCTTAAATCGATCTTCGAATTCAGGAAGATTTTGAAGGTCTTTTTCTATTGATGCCAAGAGCTCAGGGCTGGCTCCTGCAATTCTCGCAGAGACTGAAAGAGATTGTCGGAGCGCATCTAATTTCTCAAGGAGCACTCGTACTGCATGTCCAACTTGAAGCGTGATGGTTTCGGCGGTGATTGTGGGCGTGACGTTTGGATTCCCATCTCGATCTCCGCCAATCCAACTTCCAAAGGAGAGCGGACGCGCAAGTGGATCTAGTTCGATTCCGTATTGCGACAGCTCAAATGAGAAATCATCGAGGACTTGAGGCACCGTATATCGATGTAAGTCATCCAAGTAGTACAAGGCATTAGTTGCCTCATCAAGTGGTTCTGGTTGTTCAAGTCTCAACTCATCTGTCTGCCAAAGTAACTCAATTGCCTCTGCTAATTTCTTGTCACGCTCTCGTATATTTTTCTCATCGAGCAAGTGCGCTACGGTCCCTAATTTGCTAAGAACAGAGCGGCGCGCTGCTTCAGTTGGATGCGCAGTGAATACCGGTCGAACTGAGAGCGTTGCTACAGCTCTGGCGAGCTCTTCTGGTGTGATCTTCGCATCTGCAATCTTGTGGAATGTTTGTTGTAACCATGACTGACCATTCACTCGACCTTCATATAAGGCTCTGGCCCGGTGCACCTGCTCTGCAATGTTGGCGAGATGAAAATAGGTACTAAAAGCGCGAACTAATTTGATGCTATCTGCAACATCGACTTTTTCTAAAATATTTGCACCGAGCGGTGAATCCTCGCGCACGGCTAAGCGAACAGATTCGACTAGATCTAATAGCGCTTGACCCTCTTGGCGCACCAAAGTCTGACCCAACAATTCACCAAGCCGCCGCACATCCCCGCGTAGGTTGGTTGCTTGGGTTTGCATGGTCATATCTTGGCAGAGCAACGGCGGTAGGATTACCTAGTCGAAAGACGAACCTGACCAAGCCCCCCGCCTTCGCGGAAATTTGGGGCTCTTTGGCCATTTCTTATTTCGGCAGCAACGCAAATGAACTGGAGCACTGGTTGATGACTAGCGGCACTTCCCATTTATCCGAGCTCCTCAAAACCCTTGATCTGCACGGCACCGATCGTGCTTTGACCTCAGGGCAAGTGGTGATTGCACCCCTTGCCTCCGCTGCACTGCTCATCTCCTCGAGCACCATTCGTTCGTCAGAACCGCAAGAACAGATTTCACCGGTGGTCGTTCTCACGGCAAACAATGGCGAAGAGCTTTTTGAGGAGCTGCGACATCTCTTGAGTCAGAGACGAGTTCATCATTTTCCAAGTTGGGAAACTTTGCCGCACGAACGTCTAAGTCCACAGAGCGACACAGTTGCTTGTAGATTCGAAACCTTACGCGCGATAAATCGTAGAGAGTGTGATGTTGTTGTCGTTCCAGTTCGAGCATTTATTCAACCATTTATAAAAGGATTTGGTAGTGCTGAGGTTCCCTTGTTCAAGTCTGGAACACAGATCGAAATAGATGATGCAATAGGCCAGTTACTGCAACTCGGTTATAGCCGCACAGATCTAGTAGAAAAGCGCGGCGAATTTGCGCAACGAGGTGGAATTATTGATTTATTCCCACCGCAGGCTCAACATCCCATTCGAGTGGAGTTCTTCGATAACGTTGTTGATGAAGTGCGCTATTTCGCGGTCGCAGATCAACGTTCGCTTGAGATCTGCGCAGAGGGACTTTTTGCGCTTCCGGCACGGGAAATTCAGATCACCCCAGAGATACAAATACAAGCCAGCGTTCTTGCAGAAAAGCATGCAGCTCTCTCAGATATGTTTCAACGGATAAGTGATGGAGTACCTATTGATGGCATGGAATCACTAATGCCAGCACTAGTGCTTGAAATGGAGTGCTTGATTGATGTTCTGCCAGAGAATTCCCGAATTGTTTTAGTTGGACCCGAGCTAATTCGGAACCGCGCTTTTGAACTTATCAAGACTGGCGAGGAATTTCTTGAAGCTTCGTGGTTAAACGCAGCTGCAGGAAACGAAAAACCTATTGACCTGAGAGAGTTGCGCCATCACTCTTTTCGAGATTTTGAAGATGAATGTAAGCGAGCAGTTGAATATGGACATACCTTCTCAGCAATTGCCCCCTTTGGCGGCGGAAGTGAGGCAGTTGACTCGACGATCCGTGGCATTGACCCTTTCCGGGCAAATGCGGAGCGCTTAGTCGAATTCTTGCGAGAAAAGTCCGAGAATCAATGGTCGATCGTAATGACTGCAATCGGACACGGAACTGCAGTCCGATATGAAGAATTGCTTCGAGGTGAGGGGATTCCCACTTCCAATTCCCTCTTGCCGGGAACGGTTTTTATTACAACTGCTCCAATTCGACATGGCCTCATTCTCGAGAGTCAGAAATTCTGCTTGCTTACTGAGCGGGATTTTGCTGGGAGTAAAGCCCAAGATGGCGAGAAAACCTCCCTGGCCTCAAGAAGGAAGAATCGAATAGATCCACTATCTCTAAAAGAGGGAGATTTTGTCGTTCACCAGGTTCATGGAATCGGGAAATTCATCGAGATGGTTGAGCGAGTAGTAAATGGAACTAAGCGTGAGTATCTAGTTATCGAGTATGCATCAAGTAAGCGCGGACAAGCAGGTGATCGACTTTATTTGCCTACCGATTCATTAGATCAAGTGAGTAAATATGTTGGCGGCGAGAGTCCAACAGTTCATCAAATGGGTGGAGCGGATTGGCAAAAGGCAAAAGGTAAAGCTCGTAAAGCAGTCAAACAGATTGCTGCTGAACTCATCCAACTTTATGCAGCACGTACGAGTTCGCCTGGATATGCATTTGCTCCAGATACTCCCTGGCAGCGCGAACTTGAAGACGCCTTTGCTTATGTCGAAACTGCGGATCAATTAGCCACTATTAGTGAGGTTAAAAAGGATATGGAAGCACCATATCCAATGGATCGAATCGTGTGCGGGGACGTTGGTTTTGGAAAGACTGAAATTGCTATTCGTGCTGCCTTTAAAGCGGTGCAAGATGGTAAACAGGTAGCAGTACTTGTACCTACCACTCTACTTGTGCAACAACATCTAACAACTTTCTCCGAGCGCTTTGCAGGTTTTCCGGTGAAAGTTGCGGGCCTATCGAGATTTGCTACAGCAACCGAAATTAAAAAAACGCTAACTGAACTCCAAGCCGGCACGGTAGATGTCGTAATCGGAACTCATCGCTTGCTTTCGGGAGATGTCCAGTTCAAGGATTTGGGACTAGTGATTGTCGATGAAGAGCAACGATTTGGCGTTGAACATAAAGAGAAACTTAAGCGATTTAGAGCGCATGTTGATGTTCTTGCCATGTCTGCTACTCCAATACCGCGGACCTTGGAGATGTCGATAACTGGGATTCGCGAGATGTCCATTATGGCCACGCCACCGGAAGAACGACATCCTGTATTGACCTACGTCGGGGGTTACGAAGAGAAGCAAATTACTGCGGCAATCCGTCGAGAATTACTTCGCGATGGACAGGTTTTCTATATTCATAATCGAGTCAACAGCATTGATCGATGTGCTTCAAGAATCGCAGAACTTGTTCCAGAAGCTAGAATTCGAGTTGCCCATGGACAGATGAGTGAAAGCGCGCTAGAGGAAGTGATTCTTTCTTTCTGGGAGCGTGAGTTCGATATCTTGGTATGTACAACAATTATTGAGAGCGGGATCGATATTCCAAACTCAAATACCCTCATTGTCGAACAGGCAGATCGCATGGGATTATCGCAACTCCATCAACTCCGTGGACGCGTCGGACGCGGACGCGAACGCGGATATGCGTATTTTCTCTATGACGTGGATAAACCACTTACCGAGACGGCGCATGACCGACTTGAGACTATTGCCGCCAACACTGAGCTGGGTTCTGGAATGCAAGTTGCCTTGAAAGATCTTGAAATTAGGGGAGCTGGTAATTTATTAGGCGGCGAGCAATCTGGGCATATCGCAGATGTGGGATTTGATCTTTATATGCGGATGATTGGTGAAGCCGTTGCTGATTTCAAGGGTGCGAAACATCAAGATTTGGAGTGCAAACTTGAATTGCCGATTGATGCGTTTCTACCCCACGACTACGTTGATAGTGAACGAGTTCGGCTCGATTTGTATCGAAGGATGGCGGGAGCAACTACCGTCGAGCAGATTGATGAGGCGGAGCATGAACTGATCGATAGGTTTGGTTCTTATCCTGAATCCGTAGCGAGCCTGCTCAAGATTGCCAAATTGCGAGTACGTGCGAAAGAGCTCAATCTCAGCGAGGTAGTAGTCCATGGAAAACATCTTCGCTTGGCTCCGGTGGCTTTAGGAGACTCGCTCGCGGTGCGCATGACCCGCCTCTATCCAGGCCATATATATAAGGCAAGCTTGGCCACCCTCCTGTTGCCCTTACCAGAGCGAACCGGCGTGGCTTTTGAGCGGGCGAAGTTAGGCGATAATTCTCTTCTGGAGTGGGTAGCAGCGGCTATAGAGTCGACTATCCGCGAGAACGTGCAACGAACTGATTCCACAACAAAGGAGAGTTGATTACTCGTGAGCAGAGGTAAACAGCGAAAAATTGGCGCGGTGCTTTTGGCGTTTGCTGCCTTACTAATCTCCGGATGCAGTAACCCCTCCGACGCTGCCTCCTTTAATAATGGGAAAGTGACAATCAAAGAGTTGCAGGCGAGTGTCTCCACAATCTTGGAAGAGCGAATCAAATTCAACACTACGCCTCAAGATGGTTTCACTGGAGAGGCGCTCACGCTTAATCAATTGGAGTTCCATATTTTTAGCGCGCTGTTAACGCAAGCGGCTAAAGAGCGCAACGTGGTGGCACTTCCTGGTGAGGTCTCGTCACGTCGAGCTGACGTGCTTCAGAATGTCGGTGGTGAAGAGCAGTTATCAGTTGCCTTAGTAAATGCTGGGATTGCATCAATTGATCTAGAAGAGTACCTCGCTCTGATCGTGCTACAGGACAAACTGCGATCTGTTATTGCCCCAACGGCGACGGAAGATGCTGAAGTAATCCAAGCTCTTCAAAAAATACTTGCCGATACTGCAGCAAGCGAAAAGTTAACGGTTAATCCTCGCTACGGTGTATGGAACACTCAAACTAATCGAATTGACCCAGTTGATCCAACTGAGGGAGCGCTTCCTGCTGAGAAGCAGTAAGGGCTCCCCGTGAATCAAAAAAGTAATCTTCATCGCCTGCAAGAGGTGATGGATACTTTGCGCTCGCCAGGTGGATGCCCATGGGATGCCGAGCAAACTCATCAATCACTCTTGACTTATCTTCTTGAGGAGAGCTACGAGTTCATAGATGCAGTCGAACGGGCAGATCGTGATGATATGGTCGAAGAACTTGGCGATGTGCTACTGCAAGTTTATTTTCACGCGCGAATAGGTGAAGAGCGATCGAGCGAACCGTTCTCAATTGAAGATGTCGCTGGAGCGATTTGTGAGAAATTAATGCGAAGACATCCGCATGTTTTTGCTCAAGTGGAGAATTTGACTGCAAGCCAAGTTGAAGGAAATTGGGAGAAGCTCAAGGCAGCAGAAAAATCCCGTACTTCACCGGTGGATGGTGTGCCGCTCAACCAGCCGGCTCTTTCACTTACATCAAAGTTATTGTATCGAGCAGAAAAACATGAACATTCAGTCGTGAAATCTGTAGCTCCAGAAATTACGGGCGAAATCTCAGAAGAGAGTATTGGTGAACTGTTATTTGCTGTAGTTGCGCTAGCTAACGAACATGGAATTGATCCGGAATTTGCGTTGCGCGCAAGGGCGCGACGCTTGGAAGCAGAGTTGCGGTCTTAGCTCCATGCCACCTATTAATATGAGCCATCGGATAATGAGAGAGGCCTAAATGTCCCGGATCAAGTCAGTAATTGCTCGTGAAATCTTGGATTCTCGCGGAAATCCAACGGTTGAAGTTGAGGTGACTCTCGATAGCGGAGTTCGTGGTGTTGCCGCAGTTCCGTCTGGCGCCTCCACGGGGGCCCATGAGGCGGTCGAGTTGCGCGATGGTGATTCGCGTTATGGTGGCAAAGGGGTACAGAAAGCAATCGCAGGTATTGCTCATGAGATAGCACCTGCCGTCATTGGAATGGATTCAACTTCGCAACGCGTGCTCGACGAGAAGATGATTGCTCTTGATGGAACTACGAATAAGGCTCGACTTGGTGCCAATGCACTTCTTGGAGTATCACTAGCAACTGCTAAGGCCGCCGCGCTAGATTCGTCGAAGCCGCTCTTCTCTTATCTTGGTGGAGATTCGGCAACGTTACTGCCGGTACCGATGATGAATATCTTGAATGGCGGCGCACATGCGGATACAAATGTTGATATTCAAGAATTCATGGTTGCGCCTTTTGGCGCTAAGAATTTTGCAGAATCACTTCGTTGGGGCGCCGAGATTTATCACAGCCTCAAAGCAGTGCTGAAAAAACAGGGATTAGCCACCAGCATCGGAGATGAAGGGGGATTCGCCCCAAACCTAAGTAGCAATCGTGCTGCACTCGATCTGATTCTCACGGCAATTAGCAACGCAGGTTTTTCACCGGGCCAAGATGTCGGTTTAGCACTTGATGTCGCAGCAACTGAATTTCATGAGCAAGGAAAATATTCTTTTGAGGGCAGCGCGCGTAGTTCTGACGAAATGATTGCTTATTATGAAGAATTGGTTGATTCATATCCACTTGTTTCGATTGAAGACCCGCTAGATGAGAATGATTGGGATGGATGGGTTTCGATCACAAAGCGCTTGGGTAATCGAGTCCAATTAGTCGGCGATGATTTATTCGTCACAAATCCAGTTCGCTTAGCTGATGGAATCAAGCGTGGGGCGGCAAACGCGCTCTTAGTTAAGGTCAACCAAATCGGCACTTTGACCGAGACTCTTGATGCCGTTGAGCTTGCTCACAAATCGGGATATCGATCGATGATGAGCCACCGTTCAGGAGAGACCGAAGACACCACGATCGCTGATCTCGCGGTGGCTGCTAGTTGTGGGCAAATTAAGACTGGCGCTCCGGCACGCTCGGAGCGCGTTGCTAAGTACAATCAACTCTTGCGGATTGAAGAGACGCTCGGTGCCCGAGCCACATTTGCTGGCAAAGGTGCATTTCCAAGATTCCAGGGGTAGGTAGCGTTACATAGTGGCAATAGTGGGGGAGGCAGACCCGTGGCTGTAAAGCGTGGTGTGACCGCTCGTTTCATTGCGATTTCGGTCGTGATTTTTATCATCGCGCTGACAATCGCGCCACCCGCACAACGATATTTTACGCAACGAGCGCAGATAAATGCTATCGAATCCGAGATCGCAGTGCGCAAAGAGCGATTAGAGCAAGCGGAAATTGAGCTACAAAAATGGCGCGATCCGAATTACGTGAAATCTCAGGCTCGAGAACGACTTCATTTTGTATTGCCTGGAGAGCGCCAGTACATCGTTGTTGGTGTGGAAACGAAAGAGACCGCTGAAGAAAAGAAGCGCATGCCGGTTGCATCTAAACAATTTGGTAGCGCTCCGTGGTATACCAAACTCATCTCGTCAATCCAACAAGTAGCATCTAATTCAACGCTCTCAAAGGAGTGAGCGGCGTGAGTAATTCAGCCGCACCAAATTCTCACGATATTGAAGTAATTCATGGGCAACTAGGTAGGCCACCACGTGATGTGCACTCGATAGCTCATCGATGCCCATGTGGTGAGGTTGATGTTGTAGCGACTCCGCCAAGGCTAAGTGATGGCACACCATTCCCCACCTTTTATTACGCGACCTGTCCGAGGTTAACTGGAGCTATTTCAACTCTAGAGAGCTCCGGACTAATGGCGCAAATGAACGAGCGCCTTACTCATGACATTGTCCTGCAAGGAGAGTATTTCGCGGCACACATCGACTACATGGCAGCGCGTGAAGCTATAGGTATGGATGTCCCCGAGGTTCGTGGCATCTCGGCGGGCGGAATGCCAGATCGCGTGAAGTGCCTTCACTCACTTATTGCCCACTCACTTGCGGCAGGCGAAGGAGTCAATGTTCTTGGGGATGAAGCTTTAGCCAAACTTCCCAATTGGTGGCATGAGCACCCTTGTGCATCGATTTATGGGAAGCAGGGTCACTCCGATGAGTAAAGTCGCAGCTATCGATTGCGGAACCAATTCGATTCGACTCTTAATTTCAGAAAATGGCAAGGAACTTGTTCGAGATATGGAGATAGTCAAACTCGGTGAGGGTGTAGATACCACAAAAAATTTTGCTCCTGCCGCTGTTGAGCGGACATTGGCAGCGCTTCGAAAATTTAAAGTGAGCATCGATGCGTATGGAGTTACGAAAGTGAGGTTCTGTGCAACAAGTGCTACTCGTGATGCTCAGAACCGAGAGATATTTACCGTGCCCGTTGCGGAGATTCTTGGCGTGCCCCCTGAAGTTATTGCTGGGAGTGAAGAGGCAAAGCTCTCTTTTCTTGGTGCAACAGCCGAAATGCCTGCAGATTCAGGGCCATTTCTCGTGGTTGATATTGGTGGTGGATCTACAGAATTTGTCTTTGGCGAGAGAGATGTCAAATCTGCGATCAGCGTAGATATTGGGTGTGTGCGAATGACTGAACGACATTTTGCGCAAGATCCTCCGAGCGCTGCAGAGATTGAACGGGCAAGAGCCGATATCAACCATGCAATCGACAAGGCGGCGGGTGCGGTACCTATAGAGCGAGCGAAGACGTTTATCGCCGTAGCAGGCACAGCAACGACTGTTGCTGCAGCCGCATTAGCGCTGCCGACTTACGACAGGGAGAAAATCCATGGCGCACGCATTAGCGCTAAACGAGCAATAGAGATTTCAGAGTGGCTACTGACGTTAAATCGTGCAGAACGTGCTGAGCTTGGCTATATGCATCCAGGACGAGTTGATGTCATAGCCGCCGGCGCCCTGGTCCTAGCAGAGATTATGAAGCGGAGTGGCGCGAAAGAGTTCGTGGCGAGTGAGCGGGATATTCTCGATGGCATCGTTGCAACTCTTAAATAATCAGATTATTGGTTGTGCAAAGTGTCCTCGTTTAGTTTCCTGGCGGAATGAGGTTGCCCTCTCAAAGCGCAAATCATTTCAGGAGGAAGAATATTGGGGAAAACCAGTTCCAGGCTTCGGACCAGAAGATGCAAAAATTGTGATTGTAGGACTGGCACCAGGAGCACATGGTGCAAATAGAACTGGTCGAGTTTTTACCGGTGACTCTTCCGGTGATTGGCTCTATGCGGCGCTACACAAAAGTGGTTTTGCGAATCAACCTACAAGCACATCAAAAAATGATGGTTTAACGCTAAATTCCGTTCGGGTTCTTACCGCTGTGCGTTGTGTGCCTCCGGGAAATAAACCAACAATTCCCGAGCGCGATAATTGCTCGACCTGGCTTGTTCAAGAATTGCAAGCACTAACGCAAGCAAGCGTTTTTATAGCTCTGGGATCATTTGCTTGGGATGCGCTCTGGCGCGCTCTAAGAGAGATCGGTTTGCCTCTGCCTGATAAGAAGGTTCCATTCAAGCATGGCCAATCAGTCGAATTGGGCAACTACTTACTCTTAGGTTCCTATCACCCAAGCCAGCAGAACACCTTCACTGGCGTCCTCAAAGCGGGGGAGATGGAGAAGATCTTCGCCAAAGCCGGTAGATTTACACCTCGCTCTACGAAGAAGTAGCAACGCCCCGGTAGCCCAATGGCAGAGGCAGAGGACTTAAAATCCTCCAAGTGTGGGTTCGACCCCCACCCGGGGCACAGGAAACATCAGCTGCTTATCTCTTCTTCCATCCCGTGGGACACATTGGTTTTGGGGCGATAATTTTTTTAGTCACTTTTCCCTTGGTGCAGGTCATTGTGTAGTTCTTGGAGGGCGAAGATGCCTTGCTCGTGGGAGTGGCAGAAGCCTTGGGTAAGGTTTTGGGAACGCCACTAAGTTTGACTCGAAGGACCGGGCTGGAGAAGGTGAATCCATATGCACCTAAATGGAGCCACCCATCTTTTGTTTCAGTGAGAGTGGTAGTAGCGATTTTCTGCTCGCCACCATTTGCATAAGTTACTGAGACAGAAGCGGAAAGTGGTGCATTAGTAAAATTATAAAGACAACGCGCTGTTGCAGATCTGATTAGAAGGTCATAGGTTCCCAAATTTGGTCTCTTTCCATCTGGCTGGAAATGCAGTCCACCTACCTGATAATTCAAATGCGTACCATCGAAATCTGGAGCACTTGGTGCATACACCAGCGAGTTTGTCATTACTAGACCGAGTAGCTGAGTTTTGTCCTCAAAGCATTTATTGCTGCCACGATTTGCAGGAATAGTCGAAAAGGACCATGTTGTGTGCTCTCCAGTTGCGGTGTCTTGTAATGCTTTAGCAAGTTGCTTTACCCATTCGAGCGAGGCTGGATTTCCCGCATTCACACTGTTCCACTTGCGACCATTCGGTCTAAAGAAAGCTGGATTCGGTAGCGCATCAACTTGAGCATCAGTAAAGACCGTATTCAACTCAGGAACTTTGACGTTCTCTGCAGTTACCGTCACCAAATTTTGGGCCGAATCAAATTTTTCGACCGAAATCTCTGCACCTTTGAGTCGACCATGCAACCAACCAGTAATGGAGTTAGGAAGTCGGACACCTAATTGAACTTTTTGACCCTCGACAAAATCTTTGCGAACACCACAAGCTGTTTCCGATTGCCAAGATGTGCACTCAGCCGAAATTTTTCCATTATTGGTGGTTTCGGCATACGGTTCTACGAGAGAGCTTACTTGGAAGACATAGAGATTTTTTGAATTAGCTGGCAAGAAGCCATCGAGTAGGACCTTAACTGCGTACGTATCTGTTCCTGATTTGTTAAATACTCCAGGAACTTGCCACCGCGATGTGGTTGCTGATTCGGGTAAACCACGGGCAGCATCAGCGGCGTATGAACGAGCGCTGGTGTACCCCAAGATTTTGGCTGGTAGTAATGGTGTATCAACACCGCTAGAGACGGAAAATGAATCGATACAAAAATTGACCAAGGTCTGCGTGCATTGAGGCAGATAAATTCGAAGGCTGAGGCCTGTTGGCTCTTTGCATTCAGGTGAAGTGAGTGACTCACAAAACTTTCGAAGCGCGAGGTGATTGCTTGGTTCGTTTTTAATGATTTTTTGGACCTGCTCATCGGGTATCGCATAGATTTCCGAACCGCTACTCACTCCTTCTGAGAAAGCGTCCACGATCATTAACCGGTGTCCCTCATCGGCCGCGGTGACTTGCGTTGAGCCTAGGACTAGAGCGCAGACTGAGAGCAGCCCCACTAGGGGGCGCCTCCAAAGTAGCGAACGCACCGTTCTATTTTCCGTTATATCCCACTTCCCGTATAGCCAACCCGCCTATTTGGCTGGCTCTAGCCCCAAGTTTTTATCTTCACCTAAACGCCTTCTCAGGAATATTTAATCTGCCTCTCCTACTATTAAGAGGTGCCTGGAGCTTCCAGCGCACAGGAAATGCTTTTTAAGGAGAGTAGAAACGATGCGTAGTTCTAACCCTGTTCTTGGTCGCGCCTTCGGTGAAAAGCGTGGCTATGCAGCTTTTGAACCACGTTCCACTGACGCGTTAGAAGAGATGTATTCATCTCCGAGCGCTTCACCTATGCAAACTGGTCGAATGACGATGGATGATGTCGTTGCTCGCACAGGGTTCCTCTTTGCAATTCTCGTCGCGGTTGGCGCAGCGGCATGGACCTTTAATGTGGGATTTGGCGTTGCCATGATTGCGTTGCTTGGCGCACTTGGTCTATCCCTTGTGATTTCGTTCTCAAAGACGGTTCGACCAGCATTGATCGTTGCTTACGCTGGACTCGAGGGCCTTGCGATCGGTGCAATCAGCAGATTCTTCAATGATGCTTATCCAGGAATCGTGAGCCAAGCAATCATTGGAACTCTTGCAGCTTTCGTTGGTGTGCTGGCGCTCTATCGAAGTGGAAAACTACGCGCGACTCCACAATTCACAAGAATTTTGATGGGTGCGTTAATCGGATATCTCGTCCTCGGTGTTGCAAGCCTCATTGCAGCATTCATGGGCGTAGGTGGTGGATTTGGTTTCTATGGCGTAGGTGGTTTTGGACTACTCCTCGCAGCTGGCGGAGTCGTTCTAGCCTCACTCTTTCTTGTACTTGACTTTAATTACATCGAAGAGGGAATTCGCCAGGGTGCAGGAGAGCAAGAGTCTTGGCGAGCAGCTTTCGGACTTATGGTCACGATCGTCTGGCTCTACCTTGAAATCTTGCGCCTACTTGCAATTCTCCGTCGCGAATAAACTTCCACCCGGAGAAGAACCAAGGTCAAGCAGTTAACAAAAAGGGCCGCACATAAGTGCGGCCCTTTTCGCGTCTTCTCGCAATTCTCATGGTTCATATGGTGGCGGTCGGTGTGAGCGCCTGGTCTCTGGCAGATTGAAGGAACGGAGCAGTACCGGAAGGATAAAAATGGCCGCAACCAGAAATGCTGCTTTGTAACTCTGTTGATCTGCGACAAATCCCATCGCGATTGGCCCAATCATCAGAGCAAAATCACTACTCATTTGCCAGAGTGCGACTACCCGTCCGCTTTTGCCGGTCATGACATCACCAACTAGCGCTGCTGGAGCGCTACTTAAGAATGATGCACCAAGACCAGCCAAAGCCATTCCGATGATGAAGCCGGGATAATTTTCAATAAATGCAAAGATTGCTAAACCAATGAGCGAAATTATCGCTCCGATTAAAATTCCTTTCCGTCGACCATGTTTATCGACGAATTTGCCCGCTGGAATCAGCGTCAAACCCTGGAAGATAGTTGCGGCAGCGAGCCCAGCACCGAGAGCAACCGGGCGAAGGCCTAAGCCTTCAGTCACATAGAGGGGAACAAGTGAGATTCGCACTGCGATTACACACCAGGCGACCGCGAATGAGCCAAGAATCGCAACTTGGTAACCGTGCATTCCTAGCGCATCTCTAATTCGCATAGTCACTTCCTCTTGACTAGGCGAGCCTTTCTGAGCGCTGTCAGATTTTGAAAGAAAGATAACTGCAACTAAACCTGCACCTGCCACAGCTGCTGAATAAACGAAAAATGGTGCGCGAAGCGAGAATTCAATCAGCGCACCACCAAAGAGTGGTCCGGTAATTCCACCAAAAAGATAACCTGCTTGATAGGTTGATTGCGCTTGACCACGTTGATCATCGGAGACCACGCGCAACAGGATTGTCGTTGCAGCGACGGTATAGACAGCAGAACCAAATCCACCTGCTCCTCTAAAGAATAGAAGTTGATAATAATTTTGTGAGAAAGCCGCAAGAAGAGCTGAGAACGAGACGATAAAAAGCCCTGTTGCCATCATCTTCTGTGGACCAAATCGATCAACTAATCTTCCACCGGTAAGTCCGGTACAGAATCGAGCGAAGGCAAAGAGACTAATAACTGCACCAGCGGCAGCCTGTGACACTCCGAATGAACGGGCAAAAATCGGGGTTGCTGGAGCAATAAGGCCAAAGCCTGCCGCTACGAGAAAAGCGGCTGCGGAGAGAATCGGGACTTCAGGAGGCAAGTCACGAAATGGCGTTTTCATCGGCTTTGAGGCTATCGTAGGTAAGAGCAAAATATCTAGGAGTTATATGAGCGCGTCTATCATTGCCGAAGATTTAGTAAAAACATATGGTGCAAATCACGAGGTGCGCGCACTCGACGGACTTTCGCTGACAGTAGAGGAAGGCACCGTCCTCTCACTCCTTGGTCCTAATGGCTCAGGTAAGACAACAACAGTTCGAATTTTGGCCACACTATTACGTCCAGATTCAGGACGAGCAAGCGTTGCTGGAATTGATGTCTTAAAAAATCCTCAACGCGTCCGCGAAATAATTGGTCTTTCCGGTCAATACGCTGCAGTTGATGAGACGTTAACGGGCTGGGATAACTTGATTATGTTTGGACGTCTCTATCATCTATCGAGTCGTGGTGCAAAATTACGGGCCGAGGAATTGCTTGAGAAATTTTCTTTGACTGACGCCGCAAAACGTCCTATCAAAACCTACTCAGGTGGTATGCGTCGACGACTTGATCTTGCAGCGTCATTGATTGTCAAACCAAAAGTGCTCTTTCTCGACGAACCAACAACAGGGTTAGATCCGCGAGGACG
>CAYQLC010000004.1:13054-22739 GCA_964418325.1 uncultured Bifidobacterium sp. | reverse complement strand
ATTTCAGTAGCAGCTCCCGGAGGTACGGCCACGTTGGTTGAGGCGCTTCGTCAATTAGATACGGCAGGAATCCAACCTTTAGATATTGCCCTGAAACGACCATCTTTAGATGACGTATTCATCGCTCTCACAGGACATGTTGCAGAGGAGAAAGTAGTAGAAGAAGTTGGTACGCAGTCGAAACGAGGTAAGCGATGAAAGATGCACTCGTGATAACTAAACGCCAATTGCTACAGCTTCTGCGCGTACCAGAGGTTTTGATTTTCTCAACTATTCAACCAGTAATGTTTGTCCTGCTATTTCGATACGTATTTGGTGGGGCAATTAACACCCCAGGTGTCGATTATGTCCAACTGCTTATGCCAGGCATCTTTGTGCAAACCGTAGCATTCACTGTTGCGAGCACAGCGCTGGGTCTTGCTGAGGATATGCAAAAAGGTCTTATTGATCGATTTAGATCTCTTCCGATAGCTCGTTCAGCGGTTGTTGTGGGAAGAACCCTTGGCGATGCGACACTAAATGTCGTAGTGCTTGTCGTGATGGCTTTGACTGGATTACTCGTGGGCTGGCGCCCCAGCTCTAGTCTTGCTGAGATTTTTGCAGGCTTTGTGTTTCTCTTGATATTTGGATATGCGATGTCATGGATGGGAGTCCTGGTTGGCTTATCTGTTCGTGATAGCCGTGTTGCAAATAGCGCAGTCTTTCTCTTCGTTTTTCCGATGACATTCCTAAGTAATGCTTTTGCACCAACGACTGGGATGCCAAGACCTCTGCAATATGTTGCCGAATGGAATCCAGTCTCAACCATGGTCGCAGGTGTGCGAGATCTTTTTGGTCTGGAACCAATGTTTGGAGCCACTGCAAATTCATTCCCATCCGAGAATCCGCTGCTTATGTCGCTTGTCTATATCGGACTCTTGATGGCAATCTTTATTCCGCTCAGTGTACGTAAATACAAAAACGTCACACCAAAATGAGAGTTACCACTTTTATTTTAGCCTGAATAGGGCTTGACAGAGAGAATCTTTACCGTATTGCTTTTTCCATTAGGTAAGAGGTAGTCGGTACTTTCACCAATTTTCTTACCAAGCACTGCGCCACCAAGCGGAGACTTCTCACTAAAAACTTTGACATTCTCCGCGCCGATTTCTCGAGAACCCAGAAGAAATTCAATCTTCTCGCCACCCATTTCGACAGTGACCATTGAACCTAGTGAGACTACTTCCATATCTCCGGCAGGTGCGCTCCCTACCTCAGCATTTTCAAGCATTGCTGTGAGTTGCCGTATTCGAGCCTCGAGTTTTCCCTGTTCTTCCCGAGCCGCGTGATAACCACCGTTTTCTTTAAGGTCACCCTCTTCTCGCGCAGCGGCGATGCGAGCAACGATCTCCTCACGTCCTTTGGTTGAGATGTGGGCTAGTTCATCTTTGAGGCGGTCGTATGCCTCTTGGGTCAGCCAGGTTTTTGAGGTACTCATGATTACGAGAGTTTACCTATCTTTAGGTAGGCAGCGCACGACGGCCGCGGTCACCGCCCGAGATCGGGTGGGTATGGCCTCTTTCAATTCGATACTTTTCCGGGTGGCTGCGCCAACTTCGACAAATCGATCACCCACGATTGCGGTGGTGATGTCACGCGCAATGACTCTGCATGTAATGGGATTAGCTGGGTCTTTTCGAGTAACAAGGAAACGGATTGTCGTTTGATTATCGGAATCGATTGTGAATGCAACCAAGTCCGAGCGAATCTCTGGGTTTGCAAATCGCAAACCAGCGATACTCATAGCTCCAGCAAATAGGATGAAGAGCAGCGTAAGCAGGATAGTTTTGATTCGACCTTTTGGCGTGCTCATGGGTAGATTATTGCCTATGGCAGCCGTTCCTGATCCCGCAATCGTCAACCCTGGTACGGTCGGTGCGATTGTCGTCTTCTGCCTTTTCGTTGCTGTGGGGCTGGTCATCTGGAGTGGTTATCGGAGGATTCAAAAATTGAATCGCACTCCCGAGAACGATAAATAACTCCAGTTGTGATTAACCGTCAGAAACTTGGAATGTTCGCAATTGCGATTTTATTTGCTGTAATTTTCTTCCGACTTGGTCTTTGGCAACTTGATAAAGCTCAATTAATGCAAGAGATTTCAAAACCACAGCAAGAGCGAGCGACAGTCCAATTGTTATCTGTCGCACAACCTAATAAGTCATTAAGCACCGACGCGCTTAATCGAATAGTCCAGCTCCGCGGAAAGTACCTTGCCAACCTAAAGGCCCCGAATCAAGAAGATGTCAATGGTAAGAAAGCGACTTGGCTAGTAGGAGTACTTCAAGTTGAAGGTTCGGGAAAAATCGCAATTGTGCGTGGGGTTGCCGAACAAGATATTGAGATTTCAGAGGAACCGACCGAAGTTGTGGGACGTTTGATGCCAAGTCAGATAAATAATAAGTTTGGCGAGGTAAAACCGGGGTTCATGCCGCGTATCGATTCAGCGCTTCTGCTCTCAGAGTTCGGCTCGGACTTCTTCGACGGGTACGTCATTGCCCGCAGTGAGAATCCAGCTTCAGGTATCGAAATAGTTCCCTCGCCGATTCCGGTCGTAAAGGTTGCAGGTTTCTATTGGCAGCACATCTCGTACGTTGTCGTCTGGTGGCTGATGGGATTGCTGGCGTTAGCCATGCCCTTTATTCGCTCCAAGAACGAGGCAGATAGATAGTATTCAGACATGCCCTCAGTACTGACCAGATATCGGATCATGAGTCTTGCCGCAGGAATCATGTCGCTCTTACTCTGGTTTGTTGAGTTGCCCATCAAATACCTGCTCGAGGTACCTAGCCTCGAAGAGAAGGTTCTATGGATTCCTATTGTTCATGGATATGTATACGCCATTTACGTTCTCGCGACGGTCAATCTTGCCGTGAAAGCACGCTGGCAAATAAAGCGCATCATTCTCTTCGTTCTGGCTGGAACCCTTCCTATTGCATCATTCATCACCGAGCGAAGAGCCCAGAAGTTAGCCCAGAATTTATAGAAGTTTATGCGACTGTTTAAGAGCCTTCTAAAAAGTATCATCTATCCGATTTACGAAGCGAGACTTTTTCGAAAACTTGATACCAAATCAACTCCTAAACATGTGGGCGTTATTCTCGATGGTAATCGTCGTTGGGCAAAGGCCAACCTCGCTTCTTCAAAGAGTGGACATAGCGCAGGTGCCCGAAAGATAATCGACTTTCTTAATTGGTGCGAAGAGTCCAAAGTCGAGGTTGTGACATTATGGATGCTCTCGACGGAAAATCTTTCACGAGAAAAATCAGAGCTACAACCACTGCTTGAGATTATCGCAGAGACTGTCGAAGCACTCTCCAAGTTCGGTCGATGGAAGCTACGAGTGGTGGGAGCAACGGAACTATTACCCGAGTGGCTTAATTCGCGACTTAAGGATGCAGTTGCCCAGAGTCCAAAGCGAGAGGAGTTAGTTGTTAATCTTGCTATTGGATATGGCGGCAGACATGAAATAACTGATGCGGTGCGACAGTTGCTCAGTGAGAATCTGAAAAAGGGTGAGAACCTAGAGTCGGCTATTGATAAGTTGACTATGGAAGAGATCTCGCGACATCTCTATACAGCAGGACAGCCTGACCCTGATCTGGTGATTAGAACTTCAGGGGAGCAACGGCTATCAGGTTTTTTGCTCTGGCAGAGCGCACACTCTGAGTTCTACTTCTGTGAGGCTTTTTGGCCAGATTTCCGTCGCTTGGATTTCTTGCGCGCGCTCCGTTCCTATGCCCAGCGAAATCGCCGCTTTGGCAAGTAGCGTGTCGCGAGGGTAACGGGCGCTAGCAGTTCTAGATTACAGAATGTGCCAGTCGAGACGGGCCATACTCGGGAGAGTCGAGATTCTCGGAAGACCTATGTCTTGGATACCAGCGTCTTATTAGCAGATCCGGCAGCGCTCAATCGCTTTGAAGAACATGAGGTAGTGCTCCCTATCGTTGTGATTTCAGAGTTAGAGAGTAAACGCGACCATCCAGAGCTTGGATACTTTGCCCGCGCTGCCTTGCGAACTCTTGATGATTTACGCGTTGAGCATGGGCGATTAGATGCACCCATGATGATTAATGAGAGCGGTGGCACCCTCACCGTTGAGTTGAACCATAGCGATAGCGCGGGCTTGCCCGCGAGTTTCTTCCGAGATGGCACCAATGATTCTCGGGTACTTGCTGTCGCTCGAAATCTCAAGCGTGAAGGACGTGAAGTAGTTCTAGTAACGAAAGATTTGCCCCTTCGCGTAAAGGCATCTGCTGTGGGAATTGTGGCAGAGGAGTATCGCGCGGAGCTTGCCGTGAGTAGCGGCTGGACCGGAATAACTGAATTAACTCTCGCCTCAGAGATTGTAGATCAGTTATATCAAAATGAACGTGTGAGCTGTGATGAGGTAAGTGAGTTGCCGGTGCACACCGGTGTAGTCATTCACTCAAATAAAGGGAGTGCATTAGCTCGGGTAACGCAGGATCATAAATTGAAAATAGTTCGTGGTGATCGAGAGGCTTTTGGAATTCATGGCAGAAGCGCCGAGCAACGAATTGCACTTGACCTCTTGCTTGATAATGAAATCGGAATTATTTCCCTTGGCGGTAGGGCGGGAACAGGAAAAAGCGCCTTGGCAATTTGTGCAGGCCTGGAAGCAGTAATGGAACGGAGATTGCATAAAAAGATCATCATCTTCAGACCGCTCTATCCGGTTGGCGGTCAAGAGCTTGGATATTTGCCCGGAAGTGAAGGCGAGAAGATGTCACCGTGGGCTCAAGCCGTTTTCGACACGCTTGGAGCACTAGTTAGTCAGCATGTAATTGAAGAGATTATGGCTCGTGGTTTGATTGAAGTGCTTCCCCTTACACATATTCGGGGACGTTCGCTCCACGATTCATTTGTCATAGTCGATGAAGCGCAGTCGCTAGAGCGCGGTGTTCTACTTACAGTGCTTTCGCGAATTGGCCAGGGATCAAGAGTGGTTCTTACACATGATGTCGCCCAGCGCGATAATTTGCGTGTCGGTCGGTACGACGGAGTTGTTGCGGTAATCGAAGCGCTCAAGGGAGATCCGCTTTTTGCCCATGTAACCTTGGTCCGTAGCGAGCGCTCAGCCATAGCGGCGCTTGTGACGGAGATGTTGGAGCGACCAGCCTCAAACTGAGGTACCCTTTTCCCCTTAAGTACTGCCCCCCTAGCTCAGTAGGTAGAGCGTTTCCATGGTAAGGAAAAGGTCAACGGTTCGATTCCGTTGGGGGGCTCGGCGGGGTAGCTCAGCTTGGTAGAGCAAGCGGCTCATAATCGCTGTGTCGCCGGTTCAAATCCGGCCTCCGCTACCAGATTTCCGAAAGAGGCGGGCTAGCAGGTAGCCTTCCTCCCGCAGATTACTTATATAAGGAGTACGACGATGGCCAGCAAGAGCGCGGATATCCGCCCGAAGATCACTATGGCCTGTGTGGAGTGCAAAGAGCGCAACTACATCACCAAGAAGAACCGTCGTAACGACCCCGATCGTCTCGAGATGAAGAAGTTCTGCCCACGTTGCAAGGCAAGCACGCTCCACCGGGAGAGCCGTTAATCCATGGCAGTGCACGGCCCCGAATTAATCGGGCGCCGATTTTCTTCTTCACTTCGTAACGCCGTCACCATTGGTTCGCTCGAACCATTTGCGCGCGCCATTGGCGCTAATCCAGCAATCGTTCCACCGACTTATCTCATTCTGTTTTCAGTTAATGCTGCCGAGGAGTTCCTACCGACTCTTGGCTTTAATTGGTCGCGTGTGGTTCATGGCGACCAAAAATTCTTACACTATCGAAGGCTTACCGTTGGAGATGAATTACTCTCCGCTAGCGAGATTGAAAGTTATAAGAGCTTAGCTGGTAATGAATTTGTCACCATCAGAACTGATTTTACCGATGCCGCCTCTGGCGAGCTCGTCTCATCAACGTGGTCCACTCTCGTATTCCGAGGCGAAGAATCATGACCAGTACCAATTTTCAACCTGGGCAAGAACTACCTGAGCAAATTTTTTTAGTCAATCGCGAAAAGTTGCGTGAATATGCGATGGCAAGTGGGGATCATAATCCAATTCATTTAGATGAGGAGTTTGCTAAGGCAGTTGGACTTCCCAATGTCATTGCACATGGCATGTTCACAATGGCGCTCGCCGGAGAGGCGCTCCGCCACTGGGTGGGATCTGCAAGTGAGATTGTCGAGTTTTCGACGAGATTCACTAAACCGGTTGTCGTGCCGGCTAATGTTGACACCGAAATACTTTTTGCTGGGAAAGTGAGCGAAGTTCGCGTCGGCGAAGCGATTTTAGAGATATCTGCAATCTGTAAGGGCGTGAAGGTCCTTGGCCAAACGAAAGCTCGGGTCCGCTGGTGATTAGTGAGAGTGATATAACAGTAACAATTTTACTCGACGGTTACTTGGATGATTTTCTCGCATCTATTCACTCCATAATTGATAATTCTCAATCTCCAATCTATGTATTGGTCAATGGAAAGCAGGAGTTTCAGGCGGTACAAGAGCTAGCACCCCGAGTCGCCATCAACTATCAGAAACAACGGCTGGGATGGTCTAATGCAGTAAACCTTTTACTCTCTGAAGTAGCTACCGATTACGTAGTTCTCATGGATCCCTCTACCCACTTTTTGGCCAACCCTTTTCCTGAAGTGATACCAAAACTTGACGAAGGTTATGCGGGGGTTGGCTGGCGGGGTGGTTTGATTAATCTTGACGATGAATGGCGTTCTGTCGACGACAGGGGAGCGGGCGAAGTAGACGTACTTTTTGGTTACTTCATGGTCTTAGATCGCAAGTTTGCTCAAGGAGTAGGTGCAAATCCAAGCGCAAAGTACTACCGCAATGCGGATTTAGAACTCTCCTTAGCTCTTCGCGAAGCAGGTGGAAAGCTGTTGCAAATTGAATTGCCACTTAAGCAAGAGCGCCATCATGGATATCACGATGTCGATAGCGCATACCGGGAGAAGCACTCAAAGGAGAATTACCAACGATTGCTCAAGCGTTTCCGCGGGAATATAGGGATTCTTGCACCACGCAGGTAATCTTTTCATATGAGATTCTCGGACCTAACGACCTTTCGTGTTGGAGGTGCGATCTCGGATTTTGTCGAGGGTGTTTCAGAAGAGTTAATTCTCAAAACCATTCACCGATCAAAAAGAGTCCAAGTTATTGGTGGCGGTTCGAATATTCTTGCGGGCGACGCTGATTTTGAGGGCACCGTGCTGCGAATCAGTACGCAAGGAAGCGAGTTGGATTATGACGCTTGCTCGGGTGGAATGATCACGGTTGCTGCTGGAGTTGAGTGGGATGCTTTCGTAGCACAGACTGTCGAATCTGGTTTTTCGGGCCTTGAAACCCTTAGTGGTATCCCTGGCCGAGTTGGTGCAGCTCCTATTCAAAATATTGGAGCATATGGTCAAGAGTTTAAGAACGTTGTCGCACGCGTGCGCACTTGGGATCGAAATTCGAATGAGCAAAAGACTTTCACTGCAAATCAATGTGGGTTTGGATATCGAACCTCACTATTCAAAGAGGAGCCAGGTCGATTTGTGATTCTTGATGTAACAGTTCAATTGAAAAAGGGTGAGCTTTCAATACCAATCACTTATCCTGAACTTGCACGAGAACTAGGAATCAATGAGGGTGACCGTGCTGCCGTCAGTGACGTTCGTAAGCAGGTGCTTCAGATACGTCAGCGCAAAGGGATGCTACTTTCAGATTCTGATCGAGATTCTTGGTCTGCCGGTTCATTCTTCATTAATCCATCAGTTCCGAATGATGTTGCTAATCGATTACCGAGCCAGGCACCCAAATGGCCAAACCCTGATGGCACCATCAAACTCTCCGCTGCTTGGTTACTTGAACACGCAGGGGTGCAGAAAGGCCAACGTAACGGGGGAGCGGGCATTTCGACTAAGCATGTCTTAGCCTTAGCAAACTTCGACCAAGCGCAAAGCGATGATGTCCTTGCGCTGGCCCGCCAATGTCAGGCTGCAGTTCAAGAAAAGTTTGGCATCTTGCTCGAACCAGAGGTTCGTTTGATTAACTGCGCCTTATCTAGCCATTAATAAGTTTTTTGATACGAGAAATTCCTTCGACAATATCCTCATCGCCAAGCGCATAGGAAAAGCGCAGATAACCAGATGGTCCAAACGCCTCTCCAGGAACAGCGGCAACTTCAACTTCATCAAGGATTAGCGCGGCCAACTCAGAACTGCTCATCGGTCGCTTACCGCGAATTTCACGGCCGAGAACTTTGTGTACTGCTGGATAAACATAAAATGCACCTTGTGGCATCGGACATTCAAATCCATCAATCTCATTGAGCATCTTCACAATCAATTTTCGGCGACGATCAAAAGCGACCTTCATCTCTTCCACTGCGCTGAGATCGCCGGTAAGCGCTGCAATTGCGGCGCGCTGAGCGACGTTAGACACATTGCTCGTCAAATGAGATTGTAAATTCGTGGCCGCTTTGATCACATCTTTTGGACCAATCATCCAACCTACGCGCCAACCTGTCATCGCATAAGTCTTCGCCACTCCATTGAGAATTATTGTTTGATCTGCCAATTCAGGAATCAGCACTGGCAGCGAGGGCGCCTGAACCCCGTCGTAACGTAGGTGCTCATAAATCTCATCAGTGATAATCCAGATTCCATTTTTAAGCGCCCATTCACCGATTGCGCGCACTTGGTCTGGTGTGTAAACCGAACCGGTTGGATTACTTGGTGAACAAAAGATCAACGCTTTAGTCTTTGGTGTACGAGCGGCTTCCAGTTGCTCGACGCTGACACAGTAGTTGCTCTTTTCGTCAGCAAATACTTCGACCGGTGTACCACCAGCCAATCGAATACATTCAGGGTATGTCGTCCAATAAGGAGCGGGCAGGATGACTTCATCGCCATTGTCGATGATTGTGGCGATTGATTGATAGACCGCTTGTTTACCGCCGTTAGTCACGAGAACGTTATCGACTGTTATCTCGAACTGTGAATCACGTAGCGTCTTGGCAACTATCGCTTGGCGAAGTTCGGGCAAGCCTGGAGTTGGCGTATATCGATGGTTTGCTACGACGCGAACTGCTTTCTCGGCAGCATCGAGGATGTACCCAGGAGTGGGAAAGTCAGGTTCACCGGCGCCAAATCCAATGACTGGACGACCAGCTGCCTTGAGGGCTTTGGCCTTGCCGTCGACAGCGAGGGTGGCGGACTCGGCAATAGCGGCGATGCGCTGAGAAATACGGGGCTTGTTGGGTGCGGACACGGCGGTAATCCTGCCATGTTTGGCCAGTATCGCTGGCCGGCACCGTGGGTGGTGTCTAGCGGATTAGACCCGTCGCCACCTTGACCCGTAAACTCCTCCGCCTAGCACCTTCCGTGGCCAGCCCTTCTTCCGTAAGAAGTGAGGGTCGCGAAGCGCTGGAGGGCAGTAGTTCAACTGGTAGAGCACCGGTCTCCAAAACCGGGGGTTGGGGGTTCAAATCCCTTCTGCCCTGCAACTAGTTCACATATATATAAGCACGACCGAGAACGACCGAGAACGACCGAGAACGATGAACAGAGATTAAGAGATCAAGGAATCAAGGAATTTAGGAAGGAGAGTGAGTAAGGCACGATGAGCGAGATTAATCAGA
>CAYQLC010000004.1:0-12954 GCA_964418325.1 uncultured Bifidobacterium sp. | reverse complement strand
ATCAAGGAATTTAGGAAGGAGAGTGAGTAAGGCACGATGAGCGAGATTAATCAGAGCGAGCGCGAGAGCGAGCAGACGCAAGGGCAAGAGCGCGGAAATATCTTTGAACGCGCCGGGCGCTTTTATCGTCAGGTTGTTGCCGAACTTCGTAAGGTTGTCTGGCCTTCACGTAAGCAACTCACTACCTACACCGCAGTTGTACTTGTCTTTGTTACCTTCATCATTGCAGTGGTTTCCCTCTTCGATCTCGTACTCACCAAAGTCACCTTCTGGGTTTTCGGCTAGCGGCTCGAGGTTAGAGAGGAGTAACGATGAGCGATGACACATTCGAGGCTGCGCTAGAAGCGGCCGCGCACGAAGTTCCGACAGAGCAAATCGAAGCTCCTGTCGAAGATGTCATTGAAGAAGAGAACGATCCTCAAGCTGAGTTCCGTCGTGCGCTTCGATCTGCGCCTGGTGATTGGTATGTCATCCATTCCTACGCTGGCTACGAAAATCGCGTAAAAGGAAATCTTGAGAACCGTATTCATACTTTGAATATGGAGGATTACATCTATCAGATTGAAGTTCCTCAAGAGGAAATCACTGAAATTAAGAATGGACAGCGTAAACAAGTAAAACGCAATGTCTTCCCTGGTTACGTTCTCGTGCGAATGGATCTCACTGATGAGTCGTGGTCAGTAGTTCGCAACACTCCTGGCGTTACTGGTTTCGTCGGGCATGGTCATAACCCAAGTCCTCTTTCACTCGATGAAGTTGAGGGAATCTTGGCGCCACGTCCATCCAAGAAGGGCGAGAAGCCCGAAATCAAGATGGTCGATTTCGAAGTTGGCGAATCCGTCACCGTCATGGATGGCCCATTTGCCACACTTCCAGCATCAATCAGCGAAATCATGCCCGAGCAAGCAAAGCTCAAAGTTTTGGTCTCGATCTTCGGTCGCGAGACGCCAGTTGAATTGTCGTTTGCTCAGGTACAGAAGATTTAGTAGAGAGAGGATAGAAAATGGCTCCAAAGAAGAAGATTCAGGCGCTCATCAAGCTCCAGATTCAGGCAGGCGCAGCTACTCCAGCACCTCCTGTCGGTCCAGCGCTTGGTCAACATGGTGTCAACATCATGGATTTCGTCAAGGCTTACAACGCTGCAACCGAAGCCCAAAAGGGTCAGATCATTCCGGTAGAGATCACCGTCTATGAAGATCGATCTTTCACCTTCGTCACTAAGACTCCACCAGCTTCGCGACTGATCTTGAAGGCAGCCAAGCTTGAAAAGGGATCTGCTATTCCGCATAAGAATAAGGTTGGAAACATCACTATGGCGCAATGCCGCGAGATTGCCACTGTCAAGATGGCCGATCTCAATGCTAACGACCTTGATGCTGCAAGTTTGATCATTGCCGGCACTGCTCGCTCTATGGGCATTACCGTCAACGGTTAAGAACAACAAAACTAAATAGTTCAAGACAGATCGGGTGGGAGAGTCGCGCTGACTCGCTGACCACAACCAACTACCTGACTCAGACGAGTCAGTAAAAGAAAGCTGGATGACATGAAGCGCAGTAAGAAATATCGTGCCGCAACGGAAAAGTACGACGTAACTAACGTCTACGCACCGGTCGAGGCTATGAAGATTGTTCGCGAAACATCAGTAACCAAGTACGACTCAACGGTAGAGGTTTCACTTTCACTTGGTGTTGACCCACGTAAAGCTGATCAAGCGATTCGTGGCACCGTTAACCTTCCACATGGAACCGGCAAGACGGCACGCGTTCTCGTCTTCGCAGGTGGAGAGCGCGCTGAAGAAGCTCGCGCAGCTGGCGCTGACATTGTCGGAGCCGATGAACTCATCGATGAAGTCGCAAAGGGACGTCTTGATTACGACGCTGTTGTCTCGACGCCAGATCTTATGGGCAAGGTTGGTCGTCTTGGAAAAGTTCTTGGACCCCGCGGCTTGATGCCAAACCCAAAGACTGGAACGGTTACTAACGATGTCACCAAAGCTGTTAACGACATCAAGGGCGGAAAGATTGAGTTTCGAGTCGACAAGAATTCCAATCTTCACTTCATTATTGGTAAAGCATCTTTTAGCGCAGATGCACTTCTTGACAACTATGTTGCCGCGATGGAAGAAGTTCTTCGAGCGAAGCCATCATCATCGAAGGGTCGCTACATAAAGAAGGCAACTGTCTCCACCACTATGGGGCCTGGCGTTCAGGTCGATCCAAACCTGCTCCGCGAAGGTGCCAACTAAGGCTTTTTTAGCGAGCAGTAGCAGTCGTTTTGACGGGTAGGCGTTCCAGCGCCTACCCTCTGCTTTATCCGAAGACCGCAGGTCTGCCGTTGGTTGGTAACAAAGCTAGTTACTAAGCGAGTTACTAAGCAAGGGTGTTAAAGAGTGAAAACTCACCAGCGCAGGAGCCTTACGAGTTACTTTTTCCTCGTAGCGCTTTCGCGCTTCGAGGATTTTTCTTTTTATCCCTGTGTTCCCCCGGCCTCAAAGAAATTTGAGTGGAAAGACGAGAAGAGAAAGGGAGAAACATGGCAAAGACCGATAAGTCGGCAGTCATTGCAGAGCTCACGGAAGATTTCCGTGGCGCTGGTGCAACGATTGTTACCGAATATCGTGGACTCTCCGTCACTTCCATGAAGGCACTTCGTCGTTCTCTGGGTGGTAGTACTAAGTACTCCGTCGCAAAGAACACTTTGATGCGTATTGCTGCCAAGAATGCAGGCGTAGAGATCTCTGATGATTTACTCAAGGGACCATCTGCGGTTGCGTTTATTAACGGTGATCCAATCGATGCAGCAAAGAGCCTTCGCGACTTCGCCAAAGAGAATCCCGCACTTGTCATCAAGGGTGGAATCTACGAAGGCAAGTTGGTAACTACTGAAGAAATCATGAAGCTTGCAAACCTAGAGTCCCGCGAGGTGCTCTTGGCAAAGCTTGCTGGTGCAATGAAGGGTTCACTTGCAAAGGCAGCCCGAGTATTCGATGCGCTCCGAATCAAGTTAGAAGCTGGCGCACCAGTAGCAGCACAAGCGCCCGAGGCGCCTGCAGCAGTTGCACAAGAAACTTCAGAGGAAGCCGGAGAAGCTCCAGCTTCAGAGCCAGAAGTGGCATCAGCTGAGGAGTCAGCTGAAGCAGGAACTCAGGAATAAAAGAGATCAGTAAGGACCAAGGAGAAATAACATGGCAAAACTTTCAACTGAAGATTTATTAGCACAATTCAAGGACATGAGCCTTGTTGAGCTCAGCGACTTCGTTAAGGCTTTCGAGACCGAATTCGATGTCACCGCTGCTGCTCCTGTTGCAGTTGCTGCTGCTGGCGGCGCCGCTGGTGCTCCTGCTGCTGCAGAAGCTCAAGATGAGTTCACGCTCGTTCTTGAAGATGCTGGCGCACAGAAGATCGCCGTCATCAAAGAGGTACGTACCTTCACAGGTCTTGGTCTCAAAGAGGCGAAGGATCTCGTCGATGGTGCACCGTCAACTGTCTTGGAGAAGGCGAACAAAGAGACTGCAGACAAGGCAAAGGCAGCCTTCGAGGCCGCTGGCGCAAAAGTCACAGTCAAGTAGTTCTGCGGCTTCTGGCCTAATTAGGCCAACAAGGGGAGCGAGTTCGGCTGAGGGAAACCTCAATTGGACACGCTCCCTTTTGGCATCGTAAAATCCCGGTAATCCCAAATTTTGAGGTCTTCGCATATAGCGGTGGTGACCTTCTCTTTTCGCTGGGTTGTGTAAGTGAACTCTCGTGCGAGTACGGAAGGACCGTCTTTGAAAAACAAATCCCAATCCCCGCATGCCCCACATCGTCTCTCTTTTGCCAAGATTCGTGAGCCACTAGAGGTTCCGAATCTTCTTGCTTTGCAAATTGAGAGCATGGACTGGCTCCTAGGTAATGACGCATGGCGTTCGCGCATTGCCAACAGCGCAACGACTAACACCACTCGCGGTGAATTACCGAACCAATCCGGACTCGAGGAGATCTTCGAAGAGATCTCACCGATTGAGGACTTCCAAGGTTCGATGAGTCTCTCCTTCCGAGATCATCGTTTCGAACCACCGAAGTATTCAATTGAAGAGTGCAAAGAGCGAGACATTACTTACAGCGCTCCATTATTCGTTACAGCAGAGTTCATGAATAACGTAACAGGCGAAATCAAGAGCCAGACCGTCTTCATGGGCGAGTTCCCCCTAATGACCTCACGCGGAACATTTATTATTAATGGAACCGAGCGCGTGGTCGTTTCACAGATTGTTCGCTCACCCGGCGTCTACTTTGAGAAAGCAGATCCCGACAAGACTGCAGACAAAGACACACTTGTAGGAAAAATCATTCCAAGCCGAGGAGCTTGGCTGGAATTTGAAATCGATAAGAAAGATATGGTCGGTGTTCGCATTGATCGTAAGAGAAAGATTCCCGTAACGGTCTTCTTGAAGGCCCTTGGTTGGGATGAAGCTCAGATTCGCGAACACTTTGGTGAGTATGAGTCGATGGTTGCTACTCTCGAAAAAGATCACACTGTCACTCAAGATGACGCGCTACTAGATATTTATCGCAAGTTGCGTCCTGGTGAGCCACCAACTCGTGAAGCTGCGCAGACGTTGATTGAGAACCTGTACTTCAATCCAAAGCGTTACGACCTTGCAAAAGTTGGTCGCTTCAAGATCAATAAGAAGCTCGGAACAGATTTGGATCTTCGAAAAGGTCTATTGACCATCGAAGATATTGTCTGGGCGATTAAGTACTTGGTGAAGATGCATGCCGGTGAATTGGTTATGGATTCAGTTCGCGGCCAAGTTCGTATCGAGACCGACGACATCGATCATTTCGGTAATCGTCGCCTTCGCACCGTCGGTGAGTTGATTCAAAACCAGGTTCGCACCGGTCTTTCTCGGATGGAGCGCGTAGTTCGCGAACGTATGACCACCCAAGATGTCGAAGCAATCACCCCTCAGACTCTTATCAATATCCGTCCGATCACCGCGAGCATCAAGGAGTTCTTTGGAACTTCCCAGCTCTCGCAGTTCATGGATCAGACCAACCCGCTCTCCGGCCTAACGCACAAGCGCCGTCTCTCCGCGCTCGGACCGGGCGGTCTCTCGCGTGAGCGTGCCGGCTTCGAAGTTCGTGACGTGCACCCTTCGCACTACGGACGTATGTGTCCAATCGAAACTCCTGAAGGTCCGAACATCGGTTTGATTGGATCTCTGGCAACTTTCGGTCGAATCACACCATTTGGTTTTATCGAGACCCCTTATCGCAAGGTGTCTAAGGGCAAAGTCACCGATCACATCGACTACCTAACCGCCGATGAAGAGGATGAGCACATCATCGCTCAGGCGAATGCTCCGCTCACCGACTCCAATCATTTCGCTGAGCCACGCGTGCTAGTTCGTCGTAAAGGTGGGGAAGTCGAATATATCCCGGCTGAAGATGTCGATTACATGGATGTCTCTCCACGACAAATGGTCTCTGCGGCAACTGCGATGATTCCATTCCTCGAGCACGATGATGCAAACCGTGCCTTGATGGGTTCGAACATGATGCGTCAGGCAGTGCCACTTCTTCGCGCTGAAGCGCCACTTGTTGGAACGGGCATGGAATTCCGTGCTGCAGTTGATGCGGGCGATGTCATCGTGAGTGAGAAGGCTGGAGCTGTCACTGAAGTCAGCGCTGATGAGATCAAGGTCAGCCATGACGACGGTACTTCAAAGACTTACTACTTATCGAAGTTCCGTCGTTCAAACCAAGGAACGTGCTACAACCATAAGCCAGTAGTTGCGCAAGGCGCTCGAGTTGAAGCGGGCGATGTCCTTGCTGACGGTCCAAGCACCGAACTTGGTGAATTAGCACTCGGAAAGAACCTTCTAGTCGCATTCATGCCATGGGAAGGTCACAACTACGAGGATGCAATCATTCTTAGCCAACGTCTGGTGCAAGATGATGTTCTCTCATCGATACATATCGAGGAGTATGAGGTTGATGCTCGCGATACCAAACTTGGCGCCGAAGAGATCACTCGCGATATTCCAAACGTCAGCGAAGAAGTCCTTGCTGATCTTGATGAGATGGGAATCATTCGCGTTGGTGCGGATGTAGTTCCTGGTGACATCTTGGTCGGAAAGGTAACGCCAAAAGGCGAGACTGAATTAACTCCAGAAGAGCGCCTCCTTCGCGCAATCTTTGGTGAGAAGGCTCGCGAAGTCCGCGATACCTCACTCAAAGTTCCACATGGTGAAGGTGGAAAGGTCATCGGCGTTAAAGTCTTCGAAAGCGAAGAGGGATACGAATTACCGTCTGGCGTCAATCAGTTGGTGCGTGTCTATGTCGCGCAGAAGCGCAAAATTCAAGATGGTGACAAACTTGCTGGCCGTCACGGTAACAAGGGCGTTATCGCAAAGATCCTTCCAGTCGAAGATATGCCGTTCCTCGAAGATGGCACTCCGGTCGATGTCGTACTTAACCCACTCGGTGTTCCTGGACGTATGAACGTCGGTCAGGTTCTTGAAACCCACCTTGGTTGGGTTGCCAAACAAGGGTGGCAAGTTGAAGGCGATGATGCCTCGTGGAAGAAGAACCTCAAGGCCATTGGAGCGCAAAGTGGAAAGCCTGGAACTCGAGTAGCAACGCCAGTTTTTGATGGCGCGCGCGAAGATGAGATCACCGGACTACTTGGTTCCACTATGCCTAATCGCGATGGAAATCGGATGGTTGGTGAGAGCGGTAAAGCTCGACTATTCGATGGTCGTAGCGGTGAGCCATATCGTGATCCAATCTCCGTTGGTTACATGTACATCTTGAAGTTGCTCCACTTGGTCGACGACAAGATTCACGCACGTTCAACTGGCCCGTACTCGATGATTACCCAACAACCATTGGGTGGAAAAGCACAATTCGGTGGTCAGCGCTTTGGTGAGATGGAGGTATGGGCGCTTGAAGCATATGGCGCTGCATACACGCTCCAAGAGCTCTTGACCATCAAGTCTGATGATGTGCTTGGACGAGTAAAGGTTTATGAGGCAATTGTTAAGGGTGAGAACATTCCTGAACCAGGCATCCCCGAATCATTCAAGGTGCTTATCAAGGAAATGCAATCACTCTGTCTCAATGTAGAGGTGCTTTCATCCGATGGTGCAGCTATCGAAATGAAAGACACTGATGAAGAAGTGTTCCGTACCGCAGAAGAGCTCGGCATCAACCTTTCCCGGGTTGAGCCAAGCAGCGTTGAAGAGATCTAGGAGAGGCGATACCTATGTTAGATGTCAACTTTTTTGATGAGTTGAAGATTGGTCTTGCTTCTGCCGATGACATTCGTACCTGGTCACATGGCGAGGTAAAGAAGCCCGAGACCATCAACTACCGCACGCTAAAGCCAGAGAAAGATGGACTCTTCGACGAGAAAATCTTTGGTCCAACTCGTGACTGGGAGTGCTACTGCGGAAAGTACAAGCGAGTGCGCTTCAAGGGCATCGTCTGCGAACGTTGCGGTGTTGAAGTTACTCGTGCAAAAGTCCGTCGCGAACGGATGGGTCATATCGAGCTTGCCGCTCCAGTAACTCACATTTGGTACTTCAAAGGAGTTCCGAGTCGCCTTGGTTACTTACTTGATCTTGCACCAAAAGATCTCGAAAAGGTTATCTACTTTGCTGCATACATGATTACTGAGGTCGACGCCGAGGCTCGTCATGAAGATTTCGAGCAGAACCAGAAGAAAATTGCCTCTGACAAGAAGAAGATCGAAACTAAGCGCGATCTCGATATCGATGCTCGCCAGAAGAAGCTCGAGGCTGACCTTGCCTCGCTTGAAGATGAGGGCGCAAAGTCTGATATCCGACGGAAGGTTCGTGAACAAGCAGAGCGCGAGATTAAGCAGATTCGTGATCGTTCTCAGCGCGAACTTGATCGTTTGGAAGAGGTATGGGAGCGCTTTAAGAATCTCAAGGTTCAAGATCTTGAGGGTGATGAGCAGCTCTATCGTGAGATGCGCGACCGCTTCGGCATGTACTTCAAGGGTTCGATGGGCGCAGCAGCAATCAAGCGCCGTCTTGAAACCTTTGACCTAAAAGAAGAGGCAGCAAATCTCCGCCAGATCATTGCAACTGGTAAGGGACAGAAGAAGACTCGTGCGCTCAAGCGACTACGTGTGGTCTCCTCATTCCTTAACACCTCGAACTCTCCAACATCGATGGTCCTCGATGCGGTTCCAGTAATCCCGCCAGATCTTCGTCCGATGGTGCAGCTCGATGGTGGCCGTTTTGCTACTTCCGATCTCAATGATCTTTATCGTCGCGTCATCAACCGTAATAACCGTTTGAAGCGACTTGCTGACCTTGGTGCACCTGAAATCATCGTCAACAACGAAAAGCGCATGTTGCAAGAGGCAGTCGATGCGCTCTTCGATAACGGTCGTCGCGGTCGTCCGGTAACTGGTCCTGGTAACCGTGCGCTCAAGTCACTTTCTGACATGCTCAAGGGTAAGCAAGGCCGCTTCCGCCAAAACCTTCTTGGTAAGCGCGTTGATTACTCTGGCCGTTCGGTAATCGTCGTTGGTCCACAACTAAAGCTCCATCAATGCGGTCTGCCAAAGCAGATGGCGTTAGAGCTCTTCAAACCATTCGTGATGAAGCGTCTTGTTGACCTTAACCATGCTCAGAACATCAAGTCTGCGAAAAGAATGGTCGAGCGTGCTCGATCTGTGGTTTGGGATGTTCTCGAAGAAGTGATTGCCGAGCATCCAGTGCTACTTAACCGTGCACCAACGCTCCACCGACTCGGTATCCAAGCTTTTGAGCCACAACTTATTGAAGGTAAGGCAATCCAGATTCACCCACTCGTATGTACTGCATTCAACGCAGACTTCGATGGTGACCAGATGGCTGTGCACCTTCCATTGTCAGCTGAGGCGCAAGCTGAGGCGCGAATCTTGATGCTCTCAAGCAACAACATTCTCTCTCCAGCAAACGGTCGTCCAATTACCTCACCGACTCAAGATATGGTCTTGGGTCTTTACTTCCTCACGCAACTTCGTGAGGGGGAGAAGGGCGATGGTCGTGCTTTCTCGTCGACAGCTGAAGCAATCATGGCCTTCGATCAAGGCTCGCTCTCGCTCCAATCAAAAATTAAGATTCGTATTGATGGCGAGATTCGTCAAACAACTCTAGGTCGCGCATTATTTAATGAGGCGCTACCGGCAGACTTCCCATATGTCGAAGAAGATGTCACCAAGAAACAACTAGGCGCCATTGTTAACACTCTTGCCGAGCGTTATCCAAAGGTTGATGTAGCGACGACCCTTGATGGCCTCAAGGCTCTTGGTTTCTACTGGGCAACTCGAGCTGGTGTGACTATCGGCATCGAGGATGTTGTTACTCCACCAAATAAGCAGAAGATTCTCGATGGATACGAGTCTGATGCTGAGCGAGTACAAAAGCAGTACGAGCAAGGTCTCATCACAGATGATGAGCGTCGCCAAGAGCTCATTGAAATCTGGACTAAAGCAACGAACGAAGTTGCTGCTGAGATGGAGAAGAACTTCCCACGCCGGAACCCGGTTTGGATGATGGTCTTCTCTGGTGCACGTGGAAACATGATGCAGGTTCGCCAAATTGCAGGTATGCGTGGTCTGGTAGCCAATCCAAAGGGTGAAATCATTCCGCGTCCTATCAAATCGAATTTCCGTGAGGGTCTATCGGTACTCGAGTACTTCATCTCGACCCACGGTGCTCGAAAAGGTCTTGCCGATACTGCGCTTCGTACCGCTGACTCCGGATATCTCACTCGTCGTCTCTGCGATGTGGCGCAAGATGTCATCATTCGCGAAGAGGATTGCGGAACCGATCGTGGTTTGACTCTCGAGATAGCGCGCAAGAACGAAGGCGGAGAACTAGTACGACTTAAGAATGTCGAGTACTCCGTGTACTCTCGCAATCTTGCAGAAGATGTCGTAGTCAATGGCGACGTTGTTGCTCAGGCAAATACTGACCTAGGTGACGAAGCAATCGAACGCCTCCTCACTGCCGGAATCGAAACAGTCAAGGTTCGTTCGGTTCTCACCTGCGAGAGCAAAGTTGGTCAATGTGCAGCCTGTTACGGTCGCTCACTTGCCGCGGGTCATCTCGTTGATGTTGGCGAAGCTGTTGGAATCATTGCCGCTCAATCAATTGGTGAGCCAGGAACTCAGTTGACGATGCGTACCTTCCACACTGGTGGCGCTGCGCAGACTCAAGGAGATATCACTCATGGTCTTCCTCGCGTCGTCGAACTCTTCGAAGCGCGTGAACCAAAAGCTAAGGCACCAATTGCAGAACATGCAGGTCGCATTCGATTTGAAGACGACCCGAAGAATGCCGGCGGAAAGCGAATCGTCATTACTCCAGATAATGGAAATGAAGAGGTTGCTTATCCAATCCCACGTAACCGAAAGCCATTAGTAAACGATGGCGATCGCGTTGATGTTGGACAGAAGCTGATTCCAGGAACTATTGATCCGAAGGATGTTTTGCGAATCCTCGGCCCTCGCGCAACGCAAGTGCACTTGGTTGAAGAGATCCAAAAGGTCTACGACACCCAGGGCGTTGCTATCCACGATAAACACATCGAAGTCATTGTTCGCCAGATGCTCAAGCGCATCACCATCTTGGAGGCGGGGGATACCCTCTTCCTTCCTGGTGAATTGGTCGAGCGAGTTCGCTTCGAGGGTGAAAATCGTCGCGTTGTGGCAAACGGCGGCACCCCGGCCAGCGGTCGCGCTGAGTTAATGGGTATCACCAAGGCCTCGCTCGCAACTGAATCATGGCTATCGGCCGCCTCCTTCCAGGAGACCACCCGAGTTCTTACCGACGCCGCCCTCGGCGAGCGCCGCGACAACCTCGTGGGCCTCAAGGAGAACGTCATTATCGGCAAGTTGATCCCCGCAGGTACCGGCCTTGCCCGCTACCGAAATGTTCGGGTGGAAGCTACCGAAGAGGCGAAGGCCGCTGTTTACGCCAATTATGAGGAGTATGACTTCACCCCATTTGAGAGCCAAGGCTCGGGTGAGGCTGTTCGCCTTGATGATCTTGAGGTACCCCGCTACTAAGTAGCTCTGTATAGATAGTAGGCAGGACCCGTTTTGACCGGGCGAGAGTGATTCCGTTACTCTCGCCCTCTGCCTTTTGTAAGCCAGGCGCCGAAAACTCACGCGAGATTCTCGTGTGCGGGATTCTGAAAGTACGTTCGACACGCCCGACCTCGTGGGTCGGGAGAACTACTGCGCAGAGGTGAATGCAAGGCAAGAAAAGCAGTGAGCACGACTTACCACCTAAGGAGTCATACGTATGCCAACGATTGAACAGTTGGTTCGCAAAGGTCGCTCAGATAAGAGCGCGAAGACGAGCACGCCTGCGTTGAAGGGTTCACCACAACGTCGCGGTGTCTGCACTCGCGTTTATACGACAACACCAAAGAAGCCAAACTCTGCGCTTCGCAAGGTTGCTCGTGTTCGTCTGACCAGTGGCATGGAAGTTACTGCGTACATTCCAGGTGAAGGCCACAACCTCCAAGAGCACTCAATCGTTCTCGTTCGCGGCGGTCGCGTTAAGGATCTGCCCGGCGTTCGTTACAAGATCATTCGCGGTTCACTCGATACTCAAGGAGTAAAGAATCGCAAGCAAGCGCGTAGCCGTTACGGAGCAAAGAGGGAGAAGAAGTAATGCCACGTAAAGGTCCTGCCCCCAAGAGCCCAGTCATCGCTGATCCGGTCTACAACTCACCAGTTGTCACTGCGTTGATCAACAAAGTCCTCCTTCATGGAAAGCGATCCACTGCCGAGCAGATTGTTTACTCAGCTCTCGAAGGATGCCGCGAAAAGACGCAAGGCGATCCATTAATCACTTTGAAGCGCGCCCTCGATAACGTGAAACCAACTCTTGAAGTTCGTAGCCGTCGCGTTGGTGGCGCCACCTATCAGATTCCTGTTGAAGTGAAGGCAGCTCGCGCTACCGCGCTAGCTCTCCGCTGGCTCGTTGGTTACTCCCGACTCCGTCGCGAGAAGTCGATGGCGGAGCGTTTAACAAATGAATTAATCGATGCAAGCAATGGTCTTGGCGCTGCTGTAAAGAAGCGCGAAGACACACACAAGATGGCAGAAGCAAACAAGGCGTTTGCTCACTACCGCTGGTAATAGGGAGATATAAAAAGTGGCTGTTGATTCAGTAATTGACCTCGCCAAGGTCCGGAATATCGGGATCATGGCTCACATCGACGCGGGTAAAACCACGACAACTGAGCGAATCCTTTTCTATACCGGCGTTAACTACAAGATTGGTGAAGTTCACGAAGGCGCTGCCACGATGGACTGGATGGAACAAGAGCAAGAGCGCGGAATCACTATCACCTCCGCTGCTACCACCTGCTTCTGGAATGACCATCTCATCAACATCATTGATACCCCTGGCCACGTAGATTTCACCGTAGAAGTTGAGCGTTCACTTCGCGTGCTCGATGGCGCAGTTGCGGTTTTCGATGGCGTTGCTGGTGTCGAACCACAATCTGAGACCGTCTGGCGTCAAGCTGATAAGTACAAAGTCCCGCGTATTTGTTTCGTGAACAAACTCGATCGCACCGGTGCAAATTTCGACATGTGCGTTGGCATGATTAAGTCACGCCTCAACGCAACGCCACTTGTACTCCAAGTTCCAATCGGAGCTGAAGCAGAATTCCAAGGCGTAGTCGATCTCATCGCGATGAAGGCTCTGGTCTGGCCTGGCGAAACCAAAAAGGGCGAGGATTACATCGTCGAAGAGATTCCAGCAAACATGAAGGCGAAAGCCGACGAAGCTCGTCACCTGTTAGTCGAAACTCTTGCTGAAGCAGATGATGCGATTATGGAGAAGTACCTAGAAGGTCAAGAGCTCACCGAAGCTGAGATCATCGCTGGAATTCGTCGTGCAACTCTTGCAGACAAGTTGACTCCAGT
>CAYQLC010000003.1:5323-113939 GCA_964418325.1 uncultured Bifidobacterium sp. | reverse complement strand
GTCAGTAAGTAGAAATTGGGCCTGCACCTTCGGGTGTGGGCCCAATTTTTTTAATCCACCGTAAATGATTTACCGGTACTCTTTTTTTCATGAAGAAATCCCTTGTAATTTCCTCCACTGCACAGATGGCGCAGTGTGCGAGTGCGATTGCAAGCCAGGTTCGTCCCGGCGATCTCATTCTCCTTGAGGGCCCGTTAGGGGCAGGGAAAACCTTTTTTGCCCAAGCGTTGATTCATTCGCTAGGTGTAACAGAACACGTCACTTCACCTACTTTCGTGATGATGAAAAGTTATCGTGGTCGCTATTTCATTAATCACATCGATGCATATCGATTGATTGATTTGCCAGACCCGGGGCAAGCATTTGATGAATTAGATGTTGATATCGAAGGATCGCTGACTATTGTCGAATGGGGAGCAAAATTCGATGTCACTGGTAATGCGCTTTTTATTTCAATTGAAATCGGCGACGGAGAATCTCGCAACCTGACTTTTGTAGGTCCCGACGTGCGCTGGGGTGACTTATCTGTATGAAGCGAGCATTAACTATTGATACCTCCACATCACAGACAATTGTCGGTGTGGTGGAGGCTGATCGAGTGATCTGGTCTGAATCAATAGAAGGTGCCACCTCTCATGGTGGCGCCCTCGGCGAATTGATAAGCAAGGCATCGGGCTTAGCCGAGGTTGATCACGTTATTGTCGGAATGGGTCCTGGGCCATTTACCGGACTGCGCGTGGGAATCATCTTCGCCCAGGGCTACGCGAAAGCACGGGACATCGCCTGCATAGGAGTGGTTTCTCTCGATGCAATTGCCTATTCTCGTGAACTCAAAGATCACACTGTTATTTCTATTGATGCTCGCCGCAAAGAGCGATACTGGGCCGCCTATGATGCAAGAGCAGAGAGAATCTCAGAGATCACGGTCTCAAAAATCAGTGAGGTTCCACCAGGGATCACCGATGCATATCCAACGCCACTGGGATTGTTCCAAGCAGCTAATAATCCCCGTTCGATCCGAACCGCCCCACTCTACTTACGTAAACCAGATGCAGCGTTGGCACCGCTGAAAGATATTCAGTTACGCGAACTTCGCTTCTTTGACTTAGGGGAGATACTTGGAATCGAGAGAGAACTCTTTCCTGATCCTTGGTCGCTATCGCAATTCAAGGAGGAATTAAGTTTCTCGCCACGTTCGCGCTATTACATCGTTTTAGAAGATCACAGCCTCACGCCATCGCGCATCGTCGGTTATGCCGGAATCGCATTCACTGGAATAGGTGAACCTGTCGATATCCATACGTTGGCTGTGGCAAAGGAGTATCAAGGTCGCGGACTTGGTCAGAGAATGCTGGATCATCTTCGCGAGAAGGCAATTGACCTGAAAGCATCGAGCATCTTGCTCGAGGTGCGCGATGGGAATGAACCAGCGCGAGCTCTTTATGCCAAGAATGGATTTTCCGAGATTTCTCGACGAGTAGGTTATTACGCTCGATTTGGTGATGCGCTCGTCATGGAAAAACCACTCAATTCCGCAGGCGCTGAACTATGAACCGTAACGAGCCTTTAGTACTTGGTATAGAGACATCATGTGATGAGACCGGCATCGGAATTGTTCGCGGTCGCACGCTACTTGCAAATGTCATTGCATCGAGCGTAAGTGAGCATGCTCGGTATGGTGGTGTGGTTCCTGAAGTAGCGGCGCGGGCGCACCTGGAAGCGTTTTATCCCACCCTGGATCATGCTCTTGCCCAAGCAAAGGTGCGCCTGACAGATTTTGATGCGATTGCCGTAACGCGCGGGCCTGGATTAGCTGGTCCATTACTTGTAGGCACTGGTGGTGCCACTGGGTTAGCGGCAGGGCTAGATATACCTCTCTATGGCGTCAATCATTTAGCAGCGCATATAGCCGTGGATGCATTAGAGCATGAACCACAACCAACAGTTGCCCTTCTCGTTAGCGGTGGGCATTCATCAATACTGGAAGTGCGTGATCTCAATAGTGATATTCGAGTGCTTGGTGCAACTTTTGATGATGCGGCTGGCGAAGCATTCGACAAGATTGCTCGCCTCCTGGGTCTACCTTTTCCCGGCGGTCCACATCTAGATCGACTAGCGCGAGCGGGTGATGCTATGTCAATCGATTTCCCGCGCGGCCTTACCCTCTTTGCAGATGAACGAGAGCGCAGCGAAAAAGAATTCTCTTTCTCTTTCTCTGGTGTGAAGAGTGCGGTTGCCCGCTGGCTCGAGAAAAATCCTGAACTCACTGATCGTGAACGCTCCAATGTTGCCGCCTCGTTCCAAGAGTCTGTGGTGGATGTGTTGACGGCGAAAGCGATCGCCGCATGTGAGCGAACGGGTATCGAGCGATTGCTCATCGCCGGAGGTGTTGCTGCAAACTCTCGGTTGCGCGCACTTGCCGCAGAGCGCTGCGCTCGGGCGGGCCTAGAGCTCTCGATCCCTACTCCAGATTTATGTACCGATAATGGGGCGATGGTGGCGACCTTAGGCGCCCTCGCCGTGGCCGCGGGTATCTCACCCAGCCCATTGGCCCTCGATGTCGACCCTGGGCTGGCGATAGCCCCTTCAAATTGACCGCCTGGGAGCGAGGTTCTACCCTTTGCGTTAGCACTCTCACCTGGACACTGCTAACTCTTAGCTAGTCGGAACCGGTGGGGGTGAATACCTAGTACCACCGAGAGAAATACATCAAATATTTGGAAGGAACCTCGAAATGTCCGTAGGGATCAAGCCACTAGAAGATCGAATCGTTGTCAAGCCCAGTGATGCCGAACAGACCACTGCATCAGGCCTAGTCATTCCTGACACTGCTAAAGAGAAGCCACAAGAGGGCGAAGTCGTCGCTGTTGGACCAGGTCGTTTCGATGATGGCGTTCGCGTGCCGATGGATGTCAAAGTTGGCGATCGCGTTATGTACAGCAAATATGGCGGAACCGAAGTAAAGCTCAAGGGAACTGAGTACCTAGTTCTCTCCGCGCGTGACATCCTCGCAATCATCGAATAGATAGGCGTACCTAACTCATGGCAAAAATTCTCCAATTTGATGAAGAAGCGCGCCGCGGCATGGAGCGTGGAGTAAATATCCTCGCTGATGTCGTCAAAGTGACGCTGGGACCAAAAGGTCGAAATGTCGTTATCGATAAGAAGTTCGGCGGACCAACCGTAACCAACGATGGTGTGACCATCGCGAAGGAAGTCGAGCTCTCTGACCCTGCCGAAAATATGGGCGCACAACTGGTCAAAGAGGTTGCAACGAAAACTAACGATGTTGCTGGAGATGGCACGACAACCGCAACAGTCCTTGCTCAGGCGATGGTCCGCGAAGGTTTGCGAAACTTGGCTGCGGGCGCACAACCTATGGGTCTAAAGATCGGTATTGAAGCTGCTGTCACTGCAATCACAAAAAAGCTCCACGAGATTGCCACACCAGTTTCAGGCAAGGCTCAGATTGCTGACATTGCCACTATCTCAGCTCAAGATTCTGCAATCGGCGAATTGATTGCTGATGCTATGGATAAGGTGGGCAAAGATGGTGTCATCACCGTTGAAGAATCTTCAACGACAAATTTAGAACTCGATTTCACCGAGGGTATGCAGTTCGATAAAGGGTATATCTCTCCATATTTTGTTACTGATGCTGAGCGAATGGAAGCGGTACTCGAGGATGCATACATCCTCGTGACTAGTGGAAAAATCTCCGCAATTGCTGAGATTCTCCCGCTTCTCGAGAAAGTCGTTCAATCAGGAAAGCAACTACTCATCATCGCTGAAGATGTAGAGGGCGAAGCGCTCTCTACCCTCGTAGTGAACCGGATGCGTGGCACCTTTACCTCTGTTGCCGTGAAGGCACCTGGTTTTGGAGATCGACGTAAGGCGATGCTCCAAGACATCGCAATCCTCACTGGCGGTCAGGTTGTCTCTACCGAGATTGGCTTAAAGCTTGATCAGGTCGGACTTGATGTCCTTGGTCGCGCTCGCCGAGTTGTGGTCACGAAGGACAACACCACCATTGTCGATGGCGCAGGAAAGAAGAGCGATGTCGATGGTCGCGTAAACGAGATTCGTAACGAAATCGAGCGTGCAGATTCCGACTGGGATCGCGAGAAACTTCAAGAGCGAGTAGCAAAACTCGCTGGAGGAGTCTGTGTCATCAAAGTGGGTGCGTACACCGAGACTGAATTGAAAGAGAAGAAGCATCGACTTGAAGATGCTATCTCTGCCACTCGCGCCGCTGTCGAAGAGGGAATCGTTGTTGGCGGAGGTGCAGCATTAGTACATGCTGCTGATGTCCTTGCTGATGACCTCGGAAAGCAAGGCGATGAGGCAGTTGGTGTTCGCTTAGTCCGTAAAGCCTGCGATGAACCACTCCGTTGGATCGCTGAGAATGCGGGGCAGGAAGGTTATGTTGTTGTCGCTAAGGTTCGCGCACTCTCAAAGAATGAGGGCTACAACGCAGCGACCGATGTTTATGGAGACCTAGTTAAAGATGGCGTCATTGATCCAGTAAAGGTGACTCGTTCAGCACTCGCTAATGCAGCATCAATCGCGGCGATGTTCATCACTACTGAAGCGCTAGTCTTCGAAAAGAAGGAAGAAGAAGTGGCTGCCGCAGGCGGACATGGTCATTCCCATGGTCCTGGTGGACACTCCCACTAACGAGAAATAAAAAAGAGGGCCGGCGCTTTTGGCGCTCGGCCCTCTTTTTCGTTGAGGGGGTATTACGGAAAAAACTAGTTATTGCGCTTACTGCATTCCTTACATCGCCAGGCGGCTAGAGCGTGAAATCAATTCTGCGCGCTCATCCTCGGAGAGGCCGCCCCAGATTCCATAAGGCTCTTGAACAGCTAGGGCATGCTCTCGACATTGGGCGATCACTGGGCAGGCAGCGCAGATAGCCTTCGCTTCAATAATTCGCTTGCGCCGGCTTGGCCCACGCTCACCTTCCGGATGGAAGAACATCTCAGCGGGGTAGTTTCGGCAGGCACCTTCAAATTGCCACTCCCAGTTGCTGGCAGTTGGCATTGGTAGCCGTGATATCTCAGCCATTTCCACTCACCTTTTCCTTTACTTTGGGGTACGCTACCAATCGCGCCAGAGGTTGTTCAAGTAACTGTAGCGCTTTGGGAGTGAATTTTTCCTGAGAGGGGCGTGAGATATGACTCAACGCGGTGTGACCGTCGCCGAGGTCGCTCATCGCCTCGGCGTCGCCCCCGCCACCCTTCGGACCTGGGATCGCCGTTATGGCCTAGGCCCCTCCTCTCACGAGGCGGGCGAACACCGCCGCTACACCGACGAGGACCTAGCCAGACTGGCAGTAATGCGCCGCTTGGTGGTCTCTGGGGTGCCAGCGCAACAGGCGGCGCAGTTAGCGAAAAGCTCACAGGTGGCCATCGATGAGCCGCTGCCGTTGCCCAAGTTTCAGGATCGAGAAGATGTCGTGACCGCCATTGTCCGCGCCCTCGATGGGATTGATAGCGGTTTTGTAGAAGCTCTCATTCGCCGAGAAATTCTCGCCAGCGGAATTATCAAGACCTGGAATGAAATTTTGGTGCCTGCTTTAGTGCTCATCGGAAAGCGGTGGGAAGAGACTGGTTCGGGAATTGAGATAGAGCATCTCTTTTCCGAGATTGTTAAGCGAGTGATGCGTGATTGTGCCAATGAGATTGAAACCCCGCGCAATCCCAAGCCAGTTTTATTAGCGAGTATTGGCGAAGAGCACCACTGCCTTGCTATTCATGCGCTCGCCGCCGCGCTTGCGGAAGAAAATATTGCAACCCATTTTCTTGGGGCGCGAACGCCCGTTGCTGCGATATCGGAGATGGTGCGCAAGACCCATCCGCCCGTGGTCTTTCTCTGGGCGCAGCTGCGCAAGAATGCCGATTACTCGGCACTGACCGCGCTACCTCCGCTCCGTCCTGCACCGCGCTTAATCCTTGGTGGACCTGGGTGGCAAGCTGATCGAGTCAGTGGGGCGACCGTGGTCGATAATCTTTTTGAGGCGTGCGAATTAGTCGGCTCTACGATTGGTATGTAGTAGAGGTTTTTAGCAGCTCTGGCTCTCACTAGGATTGGGTAATAACCCGAGGAGTTCTGGTCGGAGGTGAGCATGCGCGAGTTCGAGAAAGTAGCGATGCTCGGATTGACCTTCGATGATGTGCTCTTACTTCCCGATGCATCACAAGTCGTGCCAAGCGAGGTCGATACGACCACGCGCCTGACCGAAAAATTCTCGCTAAGCGTTCCTATTATCTCGTCGGCTATGGATACCGTTACCGAAAGTTCGATGGCGATTGCCATCTCCCAGGCCGGTGGCGCGGGAATCATTCATCGAAATCTTTCGATTGAAGAACAGGTTTCTCATGTGCACAAGGTCAAGGCCGTGGCTGGTGCGCTCGCCGGCGCTGCAGTGGGCGTTGGTGACGATGGATTTACCCGCGCGCTTGCGCTCATGGAAGCGGGGGTCGATGTACTCGTCGTCGACACGGCGCACGGACATCACCAGGGTGTGCTCGATGCGATTGCGAAGATCAAGAGAGCGAATGCTGCGCAACAGGTCATTGGCGGTAACGTCGCAACTCGTGCAGGTGCGCAAGCACTCATCAATGCTGGTGCAGATGCAGTGAAGGTAGGAGTAGGTCCCGGCTCGATTTGCACTACTCGAGTGGTCGCTGGAGTGGGCGTGCCACAAATTACTGCGATTATGGAAGCTCACAAGGCAACAAGTTCTGCAGGAGTGCCACTAATTGCCGATGGTGGCATTCAATATTCGGGAGATATCGTCAAGGCGATAGTTGCCGGCGCTGATGTAGTGATGCTTGGTTCACTCTTTGCGGGATGTGAAGAATCACCGGGGCAGTGGCATGAAGAAAATGGTGCCAAGTTCAAGTCGTATCGCGGAATGGGATCGCTTGGTGCAATGGCATCACGTGGCGCTACTCCCTCATATTCAAAAGATCGCTACATGCAAGATGACATTCTCTCCGAAGATAAGTTGGTACCAGAGGGAATCGAAGGTCGAGTTTCGTATCGCGGCACGGTCTCACAAGTTGTTCATCAATTAGCAGGTGGACTTCGCTCTGGAATGGGATATGCCGGCGCGCGAAATATCGCAGAACTACAACGCAATGGCAGATTTGTGCAGATTACTTCTGCAGGGCTTCGAGAGAGTCATCCACACAACATCGACCAGACCGTTGATGCGCCAAATTATCGGGGACGGTGAGTATGAGCGAGATAGAGATTGCACCAGGTAAACGAGCGCGCCAAACATATTCTTTTGACGATATCGCCATCGTGCCAAGCCGTCGCACTCGAAATCCGGAGGATGTTTCCACCACTTGGCAGATCGATGCCTATAAGTGCGAGATTCCCATGCTTGCAGCTCCCATGGATTCGGTGGTGTCGCCCGAAACTGCCATTGAAATCGGCCGCCAGGGTGGGATTGGCGTTCTTAATCTCGAGGGTTTATGGACTCGCTATGAGAATCCGCGGATTCCCCTTGGCGAGATTGCTTCGATTCCTGATCATCAAGTCACGCGACGTATGCAGGAGCTCTACGCCGCACCGATCAGACCGGAGTTAATAAAAGAACGGATTGCTGAGGTACGCGCCGGGGGAGTGACTGTAGCTGCGGCGCTCTCGCCAAAGCGTGCGGCTGAGTTTCATAAAGTTGTCATCGATTCTGGCGTTGATATTTTCGTGATTCGTGGCACGACAGTGAGCGCAGAACATGTTTCACCGAAAGATACTGATAATGCGCTCAATCTGAAGAAATTCATCTATGAGTTGGATGTGCCGGTAATTGTTGGTGGAGTCGCTACCGCGAATGCTGCGCTCCATTTGATGCGTGCTGGTGCTGCTGGAATCTTGGTTGGTTTTGGTGGTGGAGCAGCGCACACTACGCGCCAGGTGCTTGGTGTTGCAGTGCCGATGGCAACTGCAGTTGCTGAAGTTGCCGCTGCAAGACGTGAGTACCTTGATGAATCGGGTGGCCGTTATGTCCATGTGATTGCAGATGGTTCGGTGGGTCGCAGTGGTGATATCGCAAAAGCAATTGCATGTGGCGCTGATGCTGTGATGATGGGTTCGCCGCTTGCTCGCGCAGTTGAGTCGCCTGGTAAGGGTTGGCATTGGGGCGTTGAAGCGGTGCATCCCGAGTTGCCACGTGGGCAGCGCGTTCATGTGGGCACTGTGGGAACTCTCGCTGAGATTTTGCATGGTCCTTCGCATAATGCAGATGGCACGATGAATCTTTTTGGCGCACTTCGTCGCGCCATGGCAACGACTGGTTATTCGGATGTTAAGGAATTCCAACGAGTAGAGGTGGTCATCCATCGCCCGTGATTTGGTGCTCGTCGTAGATTTCGGCGCGCAATACGCACAACTCATTGCCCGGCGAGTCCGTGAGGCGAAGATTTACAGCGAGATTGTTCCACACACGATGAGCGCTACACAGATGCTCGCGAAAAAACCGAAGGCGATCATTCTCTCTGGTGGGCCCTCGAGCGTCTATGAAAATGGTGCGCCGAAATTAGATGAGCAGCTACTTAGCTCAGGGGTTCCTGTTTTTGGAATTTGTTATGGCTTTCAGGTGATGGCGGCAACGCTAGGTGGCGAGGTAGGAAAGACTGGTGCCCGCGAATACGGGCGGACGGAATTTACAGTTCACAGTAATTCGCCATTATTTGAAGGTATGCCGAAGGCGCAGCAAGTGTGGATGTCTCATGGCGATAGCGTGGTTCGTGCGCCACAAGGTTTTACCGTTACTGGTTCGACTGCGCAGACTCCTGTTGCAGCGTTCGAATCCACAGATGGCAAATTAGCGGGAGTGCAGTATCACCCTGAGGTGGTGCATTCGACCTACGGACAAGAGGTTTTGGAGCGTTGGTTGATTGGAGTTGTTGGCTGCGATCCTTCATGGACCTCTTCCAACATCGCGGAAGAGCAGATTGCTCGAATTCGAGAGCAAGTTGGATTAGACCAGGTTATTTGTGGTCTTTCGGGTGGAGTCGATTCTGCTGTTGCTGCTGCCATCGTGCAGCGCGCAGTTGGAGCGCAACTTACCTGTGTATTTATTGATCACGGGTTACTACGCCAAGGCGAAGCAGAACAAGTCGAACGAGATTTTGTAGCAGCTACTGGCGTGAAACTGAAAGTGGTCGATGCCAAGGCTAAATTCCTTGCTGCGCTCAAAGGCGTCACCGATCCAGAAGAGAAGCGGAAAATTATTGGCCGCGAATTCATTCGCTCTTTCGAAGGGGCTGCGCGCGAGATTGCGACTGATGAAGTTAAGTATTTGGTGCAAGGAACTCTTTACCCGGACGTTGTCGAGTCCGGTGGCGGAACAGGTACTGCAAATATCAAGAGCCATCACAATGTTGGTGGCCTTCCTGATGATTTACAGTTTGAATTAGTGGAACCGCTGCGAACTCTTTTTAAAGATGAAGTTCGCACACTTGGTTTGGAATTAGGTTTGCCTGAGGAGATTGTTTGGCGCCAACCGTTCCCTGGCCCAGGATTAGGCATTCGCATCATCGGTGAAGTCACACAAGAGCGACTTGATCTCTTGCGCCGCGCTGATGCCATTGCTCGCGAAGAGTTACACATCGCAGGTCTTGATCGCGAAATCTGGCAATGCCCAGTTGTTTTGTTAGCGGACGTGCATAGCGTGGGCGTGCAAGGGGATGGTCGAACCTATGGTCACCCGATAGTGCTACGGCCGGTATCAAGTGAAGATGCGATGACCGCGGATTGGTCGCGGCTACCGAATGATGTCTTAGCCAAGATTTCTAACCGCATCACTAACGAAGTGCCCGGAGTAAATCGAGTCGTTTTGGACATCACTAGCAAACCTCCCGGAACTATCGAGTGGGAGTAACTAGCTAGTTGGTGTTGACGACGCGGAAAGCTTCGGCGATTCGACCTTCAGGTAGACCACCCGCGACTGCATTGCGCTCGCCCCACTCACGAACCATCTTCTCTAACTCTGCGTTGTGAGCAGTTTGGCTAACATGAGCATGGAGTGCGGCCATCTTGTTAGGGAAAGTCTCGGTGATATCAACATAGTGATTGGGCGTAATCATTGAAGTCACCCAGACTTCCTTAACGCGCCATGGTTCCAACCCCTCATCTAGTAAATCCATGAAGGCAAAACGATTACGCGCATCAGGATAAACGGCTTGAATCGCTGCTTCGCCAGCTGCCATATGATCGGGATGGCTTGCCCCTAAGCGATCCCAGTTTCGTTCTGGGCTTTGAATAATCATCCGATCTGGTTTGACGCGACGAATTGCTCTCACAATCTTCTTTCGTAACTCGATTGTTGGTTCTAACCAGCCATCTCGATAATTTAAGAATTCAATATCGGTGACGCCAAGAATCTTTCCGGCATCGCGCTGCTCTTTTTGGCGAATGACAGGCATTTGGTCGCGCGGGATATCGGGATCTTCGCCACCTTGGTCACCATTGGTTGCGATGCAATAAGCAACCTCGATTCCCTTGGCAGTCCACTGCGCAATTGTTCCGCCCGCGCCAAAATCGACATCGTCGGGATGCGCGGTGACGACTAGGACTTTCGAAATCTCCGAGTCGGCAATCGGCTCCATGGCGCTCCTCATCAGTGGGTCAGGTTAGGCTCGTACATTATGAGCGAAACCGGGGGCAATCACCCACTCCTTGATGGGTTAAACCCAGCACAGCGCGAGGCGGTGCTCCACACCGGCTCTCCGCTGCTCATCGTCGCCGGCGCAGGATCGGGCAAGACCCGCGTCCTCACCAATCGAATCGCCTATCTCTTAGCAGCGCGCGCCGTTGCTCCTTACGAAATCCTCGCCATCACCTTCACCAATAAGGCAGCGGGCGAGATGCGCGAGCGCGTGCAAGCACTCGTCGGTCCACGCGCTCGTTCGATGTGGGTTTCCACCTTCCATTCCGCATGCGTGCGTATTTTGCGACAAGAGGCAGTGGCGGCTGGATACAAACAGAACTTCACGATTTACGATCAGAGCGACGCACAGCGGCTAGTCGCATTAATTGGCAAAGATCTCAACCTCGATCCAAAGAGATATAACCCCCGTCAGATTCACGCGATGATCAGTAATGCCAAGAACGAATTGATGGGCCCTGCCGATTATGCAAACCAAACCGCCAATCACTTCGAAGAAGTTGTCGCAGAAACCTATGCGATTTATCAAAAGAAATTACAAGAGGGCAATGTCTTCGATTTTGATGATCTCATCATGAAGGCAGTTGAACTTCTGCAACGTAATCCTGAAGTAAAGGCGCGTTATCGATCGCGCTTCCGCCATGTACTCGTTGATGAGTATCAAGATACCAATCACGCGCAATATGTCTTGGTGCGTGAACTCGTAGGCAGTGAAAGCGACGGATTTCCTCCGGCAGAACTTTGTGTCGTTGGTGATGCGGATCAATCTATTTACGCCTTCCGCGGCGCAACGATTCGAAATATCCTCCAATTCGAAGAAGATTACCCCGCTGCCCGCACGATTTTGCTCGAACAAAACTATCGCTCAACGCAGAACATCCTCTCCGCCGCAAATGCAGTAATCACCAACAACGCCAGTCGGAAAGCAAAGAATCTCTGGACTGATTCTGGCGCAGGTTCTGCAATCGTGACGTATGAAGCCGATGACGAGAGAGATGAAGCAGAGTTCATCATGAGCGAGATTCGCGCGCTCCAAAGTGAAGGAATCTCACAACCGGGGGATACCGCGATTTTTTATCGCACAAATAATCAGTCACGTCCCTTTGAAGAAGTCTTCATGCGTAATGCAATTCCCTACAAAGTCGTCGGAGGAGTCCGCTTCTATGAGCGAAAGGAAGTCCGAGATCTCCTTGCTTATTTGCGCGTCCTTGCCAACCCATACGATGAAATCTCACTACGTCGAATCATCAATACGCCCAAGCGTGGCATCGGGGATAAAGCGATCGCCTCTCTTGATGCCCTCGACCTTCCGCTCTGGGATGCGCTCTTTAAGTGCGATCAAGCTCCAGATCTCAGCGCGCGCGCAATCTCTGCGATTGATCAATTTGCCAATCTCATGGCCACCTTGCGAACGATGGTTGAGAAAGGACTCAAACCCTCAGTAATCGCTGAAGCAGTCATCGAGCAGAGCGGTCTTGGCGCTGAACTTTCCGATAGCACTGACCCACAAGATGAGGGAAGACTTGAGAATATCGAGGAATTAGTAGCGGTAGCGCAAGAGTATGAAGAAGATGAAAATCGAATCGACAATGGGATTGATGATCAGCCTGAAGAAATCTCTCTTGTCGGATTCTTAGAGCGCGTCTCGCTCGTAGCTGATTCAGATCAAATCCCTGATGGAGAAGATCATGGTGGTGTAGTTACCTTGATGACACTGCACACCGCAAAAGGTTTGGAATTTCCCACCGTCTTCCTTACTGGTTTAGAAGAAGGCGTCTTTCCGCATTCGCGCTCCCTGGGTGATCCCAACGAAATCGAAGAGGAGCGGCGACTTGCTTATGTGGGTCTTACTCGAGCACGCGAGCGCCTCTATCTCACCCGCGCATCAACACGTTTCATGTTTGGCACTCCTACCTACAACGCGCCATCGCGATTCTTTAGCGAGATTCCGGAGCAACTCATGGAGCGTAAGACGCAAACTTTCACACCGAAGGTTAAGAGCGCGCCACCAGTTCGTTCAACCGGCAAGCGGGTCATCTCCCTTGACTTGGCGATCGGAGATCGCGTGCTCCACCAGACTTTTGGAATCGGCCAAGTCCGCACACTTACTGGAGAGGGCGACCGCGCCGAGGCGACTATCGATTTTGGTAGCTATGGGGAGCGCAGGCTTTTACTCCGATATGCCCCCGTAGAGAAACTCTGATTTGGCGCCAAGCCCTTGAGGGTGGCACGGTAGCGCTATGGGAAGTCGTCCTATTCGAGTCGTGGTGGCGAAGGCTGGCCTCGATGGCCACGATCGCGGTGCAAAAGTTGTTGCCCGCACTCTTCGTGATGCTGGATGTGAGGTGATCTACACCGGACTTCATCAAAGCCCAGAGGAGATCGTCACGACCGCAATTCAAGAAGATGCCGATGCGATTGGCCTCTCCATCCTCTCCGGTGCGCATCTGACACTCTTCAGGCGAATCATGGAGCTCATCGGCGAGCGAAAGATTCTCGTCTTTGGCGGTGGGGTCATTCCCGATGATGACATCAAGGAACTAGAGGCGTTAGGCGTAGCCAAAATATTTACCTCAGGCGCCTCAACCAATCAGATTGCCGAATGGGTCAAAGAGGCAGTAAGCCATCGCTAGGATTGCGTCAGGCAACCGAAAGGTAATAATCAGTGGATCTATTTGAGTATCAAGCGCGCGATTTATTCGAGGCACATGGGATTCCAGTTCTCGCTGGCAAGGTCGCAACCACACCCGATGAGGCAAAGAGCGCAGCTGCAGGCATGGGTGGCAAAGTCGTCGTCAAAGCGCAGGTAAAGATCGGTGGCCGTGGAAAAGCAGGCGGCGTCAAACTCGCTACTGATCCTGATGATGCATTGAGCAAAGCTCACGCAATTCTCGGTATGGATATCAAAGGTCATATCGTCCACAAAGTGATGATCGCGCAAGCAGCGCCCATTAAAGAAGAGTATTACCTGGCGATTCTCCTCGATCGCGCAGCGCGATCCTTTCTTGTGATGGCTTCAGTCGCTGGTGGAATGGATATCGAACAAGTAGCGCACCAGACGCCCGAGAAACTAGCGAAGGTACATGTCGACCCAGCCAAGGGAATCGATAAAGCGCTCGCCGAATCCATCGCTAAGCAGGCACAGTTTCCTGCCGAAGTTCAGAGCCAAGTCGCTGATGTATTGGTCAAGCTTTGGGCTTGCTTCGTCGCTGAAGATGCAACGCTTGTCGAAGTAAACCCATTAGTGCGCACTGAGGATGGTCGGATCATCGCACTCGACGGCAAAGTCACCCTCGATGACAACGCCGCGTTCCGACACCCAGATCATGAAGCGCTTGTCGATCATGCATCGACCAATCCACTTGAAGCGCTCGCTAAAGAGAAGGATCTCAACTACGTCAAACTCGATGGCCAGGTAGGAATCATCGGTAATGGCGCTGGTCTTGTGATGAGTACTCTCGATGTCGTCGCGTACGCCGGAGAGAAGTTCGGTGGCATGAAACCGGCAAACTTCCTCGATATCGGAGGAGGCGCCTCGGCTCAAGTGATGGCCGATGGTCTTTCTATCATCTTGAACGATAACGATGTCAAAAGCGTCTTCGTCAATGTCTTTGGCGGTATTACTGCCTGTGATGCGGTAGCTAACGGAATTATTCAAGCGCTGGCAATCTTGGGTAACAAGGCGACCAAACCAATCGTGGTTCGCCTCGACGGTAACAATGTTCTTGAAGGGCGTCGAATTCTCAAAGAGGCAAATCATCCGCTCGTAGAACAAGCAGAGACGATGGATGGCGCAGCTGCGCGCGCAGCAGAATTGGCGGCTAAATAATGAGCATTTTCATCAATAAAGAGAGTCGCGTCATCGTCCATGGCATGACCGGTTCTGAGGGAACCAAGCACACTAAACGTATGCTCAAATCAGGTACCAATATCGTTGGCGGAGTAACGCCAGGTAAGGGCGGCCAGAGCGTTGACATGGATGGTATTTCACTTCCAGTCTTTAACTCTGCAAGTGAAGCAGTCGCAGCCACTGGCGCTAACGTCTCAGTGATCTTCGTTCCTGCTAAATTCACCAAAGCCGCCGTTATCGATGCGGTTGATGCAAAGGTGCCGCTTGCCGTAGTCATCACCGAGGGAATTCCCGTTCACGATTCGACCCAATTCGTTGCCTACGCTCAAGCAAAAGGAAGTACGCGCATCATCGGTCCGAACTGCCCAGGTCTCATCACACCTGGCGAATCAAATGTTGGCATCATTCCTGCAGACATCACCGGAAGTGGGCCGATTGGTTTGGTTTCGAAATCCGGAACGCTTACCTATCAGATGATGTACGAACTTCGCGATATCGGATTTTCAACGGCAGTGGGTATTGGTGGCGATCCAGTTATCGGCACGACCCATATCGATTGCCTTCGTGCTTTCCAAGATGATCCCAAAACCGAAGCAATCGTGATGATTGGTGAGATTGGTGGCGATGCCGAAGAGCGTGCCGCTGCCTTCATCAAAGAGTATGTAACAAAACCCGTTGTCGGTTACGTCGCAGGCTTCACCGCCCCCGAAGGAAAGACCATGGGTCACGCTGGTGCGATTGTTTCAGGATCCTCTGGAACTGCATCGGCAAAACGAGATGCTCTCGAGGCAGTCGGCGTTCGAGTTGGTGTCACACCCTCCGAGAGCGCGCAACTACTCCGCTCTATCCTCGGACGCTAACGATGGCGCGCCCGCTCATTGCTGGCGCTTCGGAAGGAGTGCGCGCCGCGCTCTCCACCTTTATTCCACTTGCTCTTATCGTCCTCATCGCTTGGGCGACGGCAGGTTCACTCAGCGGTGAGATGAGCGATGCGGTGCGCGGATCTATGTGGATCTGGTTAGGCGCACATCACCTCACCTTCTCCCTGGCGCTACCTCCGAGCGGTATCCCCGGAGCCCTGAGCTTTCTTCCATTGGGAGCGCTCATCTTGCCGTTTATCGCGTTCCGTGGCGCCCTCAATAGATTGCACCGTCAATTCGATGCATCGCGGGCGCTGAATGCAAAGCAGCGGCAAAGTGTGATTGGGCTCTTTCTTACTTACACAGTAATCATGTTTGTGGCGAGCATTGGCTCGCGTTCGCAAGATGTTCAGCCACGGTGGTGGTGGGCGCCACTGATTGTTATCTCCTTCATCATTGTTGCGGAATTTACTTTAGTAATTCCAACTGGAGCGCCATCATTACTACGCGATCTCACTCGTATCTCAGTAATCCTCATAGGTGGTTTACTGGGAATCGGGTCCTTGTTCTATTCAATCTCACTTGCCTTTCATTTCACTGTAGTGCGAGATCTCTATGCAGTTCTTGATGCGGGCATCATTGGGGGCATCTTGCTCACCATCCTTGCCATTCTCACATTGCCAAATATGGCAATCTCCGCACTCTCCTATCTATTGGGAAGCGGGTTTGCTGTCGGGAGCGGCACCCTGGTCTCGCCAGGGTTCCATCAACTCAATGAGATACCCGCCTTTCCACTTCTTGGCGCAATACCAACCGGGACGCACCCATACCTCTACCTCGGCGCACTCATCGGAGTAGGCGCTGGTGTATTTGTCATGACTATCGTCAAGCGCACCTCCATCAGTCAGTTGCGTTTTGGTTACATCATCTTCCCTTTTGTGCTCACCGCGCTCATCTTTGCGCTTACCTGGTTAAGTAATGGCACTCTGCTGGGTGGCTCCTTAACCACGATTGGTCCTTCGCTCTGGCAATTTCCGCTGCTCTTTCTCATTCAAATATCAGCGGGCATGGGATTAAAAGTCGCTTATGACAAATGGGGGCCAAAATGACCGCCAGCAGTAAAAAGCCGGTCGTAATCCTCGCCTCTGGTGACGGTAGCGTGGCGCAAGCGCTGATCGATGCATCAACTTCTCCAACAGGGGCTCTCTATCAGCACATCGAGATTGTCCGGATAATCAGTGAGAATTCGAATGCAGGAATTCTTCAGAGGGCAGTAACTGCCAAAGTGCGCTCACAACTTATTCCCTTTCGCAGTGGCGCCGATCGGAGCGCATGGGAGGCAGAACTTCACGCCGCTATTGAGTTGGTTAATCCATGGATTGTCGTGAGCGCAGGGTTTATGAAAATTCTCTCACCAGCATTCGTTAACTCCTTTCGAATCATCAATACCCATCCCTCACTTTTGCCATTATTCCCGGGTGCTCATGCAGTCCGCGATGCGCTAGCGGCAGGAGTAAGCGAGAGTGGGTGCACGCTGCACTACATTGATGAAGGCGTGGACACAGGCGAGATAATCGCGCAACGAGTTCTTAAAGTCATCCCAGGTGAGAGCGAAGAATCTCTCCATGCTCGAATCAAAGAGCTCGAGAGAGAGTTGATAGTCACTGGCATACTTAGCCTGGCCTTAATGGAGAGGAAGATGTAATGCGTAAGCCCATCAAGCGCGCGTTAGTCAGCGTCTACGATAAAAGCGGACTTGTAGATTTTGCTCACGAACTCCATCGCAATGGGGTGGAAATTATCTCCACTGGTAGTACTGCATCCACTATCGAAAAAAGTGGTGTTCCCGTCGTGCGAGTAGAAGAGCTCACAGGTTTTCCCGAATCACTTGATGGGCGAGTCAAGACTCTGCACCCCGCGATTCATGCCGGCATACTCGCAGATCTTCGCCTTTCCACCCATGTTGAACAGTTACGTAATCTTGGGGTTGCTCCCTTCGACCTTGTAGTGGTCAGTCTCTACCCATTTGTGGAAACAGTGAAAAGTGGAGCATCGATTGATGAATGTATTGAGCAGATTGATATTGGTGGACCGAGCATGATTCGTGGCGCAGCCAAAAATCATCAGAGCGTTGCAGTCGTATCAGATACCTCTCAATATCAACTGATTAGCAGAGCTCTTAAAGATGGCGGCACCACGCTGGAGGAGCGAAAATCCCTCGCGCTCGCTGCTTTTCGCGCCACAGCCAGTTATGACATCGCGGTAGCGACTTGGCTGGGCGAGCAGTCGGATGAAGAGATTCCAGAGTGGGTCGGTAAGAGTTTTACAAAATTACGATCATTACGTTACGGCGAGAATCCGCATCAGAGCGCTGGTTTATATGCCGAGAGTGGAATTCATAGTGGATTAGCCAACGCAAAGGTCCTACACGGCAAGGAAATGTCATATAACAATTATGTTGATATCGAAGCAGCGTGGCGCGCTGCCCATGATCACGACAAGCCCGCAGTTGCCATCATCAAACATACCAACCCTTGTGGAATCGCAGTGGCAAACTCGATCAGCGAGGCCTATCAACGTGCGCATCAGTGCGATCCAGTATCGGCATTTGGTGGTGTGATTGCCGCAAACCGCCCAATCACCCGTGAGATGGCAGCGCAAGTTGCTGAAGTTTTTACTGAGGTAATTGCAGCGAGTGATTTCGACGATGCAGCTCTTGAGATTTTGCAACAGAAACCATCAATTCGAATTCTCAAAGTAGAGCCGGTAAGTTCCGAGCAAGAACTTCGCCATATCGATGGTGGACTTCTCGTTCAAAATTTCGATCGAGTAAATGCCCACGGGGATAGTTCGGCCCACTGGAAACTGGTCGCAGGTGCTGCGCTTTCTGCGCAGGAGCTCCTTGATTTGGAATTTGCATGGCGATCTGTGCGTTCGGTGAAGAGTAATGCGATCGTTTTAGCGAAGGATGGTGCCACCGTCGGTATCGGGATGGGCCAGGTCAATCGCGTAGATTCGGCACGCTTGGCAGTTGCTCGCGCCGGCGAGCGCGCTCGAGGAAGTTTTGCGGCGAGCGATGCATTCTTTCCTTTCGCCGATGGTGTGGAGATTCTGTTGAACGCGGGAGTTCGAGCAGTAGTCCAACCAGGAGGCAGCGTTCGCGATGAAGAGGTAATTGCTGCAGTGGAAAAGGCCGGAATAGCGATGTATTTCACTGGCGTTCGCCACTTTGCCCATGCCTAACAAGGCGAATCAAGGCCGTTAGACTTCGTTCATGAGCGCAGTGATTCTCGATGGCAAGCAGGTTGCCCATGACATCAAGAGCGAGTTAGCGCTGCGAGTAAAAACGCTAAAGGTGCAGCCAGGTTTAGGAACAGTATTGGTCGGCGATGACCCAGGTTCACATGCCTATGTTGGCGGTAAACATAAAGATTGTGCCGAAGTCGGAATTCATTCAATTCGGGTCGAATTGCCAGCAACCGCAACGTTCAACGATATTCGTGCTGCACTTCGAGATCTCAATGCTGCGCGTGAGTGCACCGGATATATTGTGCAGTTACCACTTCCCAAAGGTGTCGATGCAAACGCAATTCTCGAAGAGATAGATCCTGCGAAAGATGCAGATGGTTTACATCCGCTCAATTTAGGTAAGTTAGTTCTTGATCAACCTGCGCCCTTGCCGTGCACACCTCGTGGAATAGTCGAACTTTTAGAGCGTTACAAAATCCATCTCAACGGCGCTGAAGTAGTGGTCGTTGGACGAGGACTGACCGTTGGTCGACCACTGGGGCTTTTGCTCTCCCGAAAGCGTGAGAGCGCAACGGTGACAGTCACCCACTCTGCAACGGTCGATCTCCAATCTCATCTTGCACGCGCCGACATTGTTGTTGCGGCATTAGGCAAAGCACATTTCATCACCGCAGCAAATATCAAAGCAGGCGCTGCAGTATTGGATGTTGGAATCACTCGAACTGATTCCGGACTCCTCGGCGATGTCCATCCTGATGTGCGCGAGCGAGCCGGATTTCTCGCTCCCATGCCGGGAGGTGTGGGTCCGATGACCAGGGCAATGTTGTTGACCAACGTTGTCGAGGCAGCGGAGCGAAGCCAAGGATGACCCCTCGGATGAGCGCCCTTCCATTAGCCATCGTGGCGCTCTCTACTCTGGCAAGCCTGCTCCTCTCCGTCCGAATAGGCGCCCTAGCGCTTGCTGCCGGCTTAGCGGTCATCGCTCTTTTAGCCCATCTCCAACGAGGAGTGCGCACCCCGTGGCGTAGCCAGAAGAGCGATCTACTTACCCTGATCTGCCTCGCCCTTGCGGCTGCGGTGCTGGCGCTCTCGCTTCCATAACAACTTCGCTCCAGCGGTAGAGTTATCTTGATATCAAGAGAGATTGGGGCCCTGAGCATGGCAGGTCGTGTCACTGTAGTCGGAGCAGGTTTTTATGGATCAACTACCGCGCTTCGTCTAGCCGAGTACAACATTTTTGATGAGGTAATTCTCACCGACATCGTTGATGGTAAGCCCGAGGGGCTTGCGCTTGATATCAATCAATCGCGCTCCATTGAAGGGTTCGAAACGCTCTTGATTGGCGCTACCACCACAGCGGAGGGCGCTGGATATGAGAAGACTGCTAACTCTGATGTTGTGGTGATCACCGCAGGATTACCGCGCAAGCCGGGCATGAGTCGGATGGATTTGATTGGCGTTAATGCCGGAATCGTTCGCGGAGTTGCGGAGAATGTCGCCAAACACAGTCCGAATGCAGTCATCATCGTGGTCTCGAATCCGCTTGATGAAATGACAGCGCTTGCACAAATCGCATCTGCATTCCCATATAACAGAGTGATGGGGCAAGCAGGAATGTTGGATACCGCTCGATTTACAAACTTTGTAGCAACGAAACTTGGCGTGAAAGTCAGCGATGTTGAAACGTTGACTCTAGGTTCTCACGGCGACACTATGGTGCCGGTACCAAGTCGTTGTCGCGTAAATGGAAAGCCGCTGAGCGAACTGCTCTCCGCTGAAGAAATCGAAGAGTTAGTAGTCAAAACGCGTAATGGGGGCGCTGAAATTGTGGCGCTGCTCAAGACGGGTTCGGCATATTACGCACCATCGGCAGCGGCGGCGCGCATGGCAAAGGCAGTTATCGAAGATTCTGGTGCGGTAATGCCAGTCTGCGCATGGGTCAATGGTGAATATGGGATCTCTGGGGTTTATCTCGGAGTCGAGGCAGAGATCGGTAAGGGCGGCGTGCGACGCGTGGTCGAGACCAAGCTAACCGAAAGCGAATTAGCTGAGCTGAAGGTAGCCGCTGAAGCCGTACGCGCAAAACAAGGCGATGTGAAGAATCTCTAAAGAGTCTGAAGAAATCTAGAGCGGGGAGCGAAAAACGATGTCAAAAATCAAAGTAGCAGGAACGGTAGTCGAACTTGATGGCGACGAGATGACTCGAATCATCTGGCAATTCATCAAAGATCAATTGATATTGCCATATCTTGATGTCAATCTTGAGTACTACGACCTTGGTATCGAATATCGCGATGCGACAGATGATCAGGTAACGATTGATAGTGCAAATGCAATCAAGAAGCATGGCGTGGGCGTCAAGTGCGCAACTATTACTCCTGACGAGGCGCGCGTAAAAGAATTCAATCTCAAGAGCATGTGGAAATCACCAAATGGCACGATTCGCAACATCCTTGGTGGCGTTATCTTCCGTGAGCCAATCATCATCAGTAATGTCCCGCGCCTGATTCCGCATTGGACGAAGCCAATTGTTATCGGCCGTCATGCATTCGGTGATCAATATCGAGCGACAGATTTCAAGGTGCCTGGTCCAGGAAAGTTGACCGTGACCTTCACACCTGCTGATGGTTCACAGCCAATGGAGTTCAACGTCTTTGATTTCCCAAGCTCAGGCGTAGCGATGACGATGTACAACCTCGATGATTCGATTCGAGATTTTGCTCGCGCATCAATGAACTATGGATTAGCTCGAAAGTATCCGGTCTTTCTCTCGACGAAGAACACCATCTTGAAGGCATACGATGGTCGGTTCAAAGATATCTTCGCTGAGATCTATGAGAGTGAATTCAAGAGTCAATTCCAAGCAGCGGGTATCGAATACGACCATCGACTCATCGATGACATGGTTGCGACCTCACTTCGCTGGGAGGGCGGTTATGTCTGGGCATGTAAGAATTACGATGGTGATGTTCAATCCGATACCGTCGCGCAAGGCTATGGCTCACTCGGACTTATGACGTCAGTGCTTATGACTCCCGATGGAAAGACTGTCGAATCTGAAGCAGCTCATGGCACTGTGACTCGCCACTACCGAGATCATCAAGCGGGTAAAGCGACCTCGACCAATCCAATCGCCTCCATTTTTGCCTGGACACGAGGGTTGGCTCATCGGGCAAAGCTTGATAGCAATCCACAATTGGCGCAATTTGCAGAGACCCTTGAGAAGGTCTGTATTCAAACAGTTGAACAGGGCAAGATGACGAAGGATCTTGCACTGTTAATTAGCAAAGACGCCCCATGGCTTAACACTCAAGAGTTCCTCGCCGCAATTGATGAGAATCTCAAGAAAGCGATGGCATAACGTAAACTCAAAAAAGAAAACCCGCCTCGTAGAAAAATCCACGAGGCGGGTTTTTTGATTCTGGGTTTAGAGTCGTGCTCCGGTTTGGGCATCGAATACGTGTACGGCTGATGGATCAGCGGTAACGGAGATGGTGTCGCCAGCCTTTGGTGGGTTCTTTGGATCCCAACGAACGATGACTTGTGCACCCTCTTCAGCGCTGGCATTGGTAAGTGCGAGACCAGATGCAGCAGGCTTGCCGTAGACGAATGCATCAGAGCCAAGTTCTTCGACGACATCAACCTTGATATCAAAGCCTTGTCCAGCTCCCGTTGGCTTGAAGCCCTCAGGACGGACGCCAACGATTGCTGAAGCGCCAGCTGATGCTGGAACGCCGACCTTGAGATTTCCGAGCGATGCTTGGCCACCAGAAACTGGAGCGGTGATCAAGTTCATCGCAGGAGAGCCGATGAATCCAGCGACGAATGCATTCGCTGGCTTGTCGTAAAGATTACGTGGGGAATCAACTTGCTGTAGCAAGCCATCCTTGAGAACGGCCACGCGATCACCCATGGTCATAGCCTCAACCTGGTCGTGCGTTACGTAGACAGTGGTGATTCCAAGGCGGCGCTGTAACGCAGCAATTTGGGTACGAGTCGCGACGCGAAGTTTCGCATCGAGGTTCGATAGTGGCTCATCCATAAGGAAGACTTGTGGTTCGCGAACGATTGCGCGACCCATAGCAACGCGCTGGCGTTGTCCACCAGAGAGCGCCTTTGGCTTACGGTCGAGATAAGGCTCGAGATCGAGCAACTTTGCCGCTTCTTGCACGCGACGTGCGCGCTCATCTTTACTTACGCCGGCGATCTTCAACGCAAAGCCCATGTTCTCAGCCACGGTCATATGTGGGTAGAGCGCATAAGACTGGAAGACCATCGCGATATCGCGATCTTTTGGCGCGACGTGTGTGACGTCACGATCGCCGATGCGAATGGAACCGGTATCAACATCTTCAAGCCCTGCGAGCATGCGAAGTGATGTTGACTTTCCGCAACCTGATGGGCCAACAAGAACGAGGAATTCGCCGTCATTGACGACGAGATCAAGTTGGTCTACTGCAGGACGGGTGGTACCTGGATAGGTACGGCTTGCTTTATCGAATACAACAATTGCCATGAGCGTTAGCTCCCTCTCCCGGCAGGTACGTGCCGGACGATCCGTTGGAGATAGGTCATCCTCGGTTGAGGACGGGGAAAAAGTACCTGAAATAGCGGCTACAAGGAAGGCCTTGGCGCATGAGCGAGCCGGTGGCGCTACCCTTGAAGCGTGGCAGGCTCTCTTGGGGACTTAATTGGCGATATCGCCATCGTCCTTGCCCTGATAGGGCTCTCCTCTCTGCTGGTCGCGGCTGAGATTGCGCTGATCTCCTTGCGGGAGAGTCAGATTAGGCAACTTGCCGGAACGGGTAAGCGCGGGGCTCGGGTAGCAGCGCTCACCGCCAGTCCCAATCGCTTTCTTGCCGCCATCCAGGTGGGAATCACCGTCTTTGGCTTTCTCTCGGCTGCCATCGGCGCCGAGCGCCTTGGTCGCTACGTGATTCCGCTCCTTGAGGATCTTGGCCTTCGCCGAAGCGCTGCTGAGTTGCTTTCGCTGATCGGGCTCACTCTTGTGATTGCTTATGTCTCATTAATTATCGGAGAGCTGACCCCGAAGCGGATTGCGATTGTGCGCGCCGTTCCAATTTCACTAGCAAGCGCTGGAGCAGTTGAAGTCATTGCACGCTTATTCCGCCCCATCATCTGGTTACTCTCGAAATCTACTGATGTCCTTGTACGCGCTGCAGGAATTGACCCTAAAGCGGCCAAAGAGCAGATGAGCGAAGAGGAGTTGTTGGATCTTCTCAGTGGTCATCATGCATTCACACATGCCGAGAAAGAGATTGTCGAAGAAGTTTTCGAAGCAAGCGATCGTCAGATTCATTCAATTATGGTTCCTCGAACCGAAGTTGATTTTCTAGATTCAGATTTGAGTATCGGTCAGGCTGTAAAAATTATTATTGAAACTGGACACTCACGTTATCCGGTGGTTAAGGGAAGTTTTGACGACATAATCGGTTTTATCAACGTGCGTGATCTACTTGATCCGCAACTTTATGAACGCCAGACGAGAATCGGAGACTTGGTCAGAGCAATCGAATTTATCCCAGGAACAAGCCAACTTTTACCCGTGCTTTCAAGAATGCGTGCAGACGGTTCACATATAGCAATTGTGGTCGATGAATATGGTGGAACTGACGGCATTATCACCCTTGAAGATTTGGTAGAACAATTCATTGGCGAGATTAGAGATGAATACGATCATCATGAAGTCGATGAAGTGCGCGAGGCGAGCGTGGGCGAGTTCCATATCGATGGGTTGACTAACCTCACCGAAGCTAGCGATGAGATTAACTATCAATTCCCAGAGGGGCCTTATGAGAGCATTGGGGGATTGGTCACCCACAAGCTAGGGCGTATTGCAGAAGTAGGGGACAAGATCGAGTTGCCCGGCTGCGAGCTATTGGTCGAGAGCGTTGAGGGTAAACGACCTGCGATGCTTCGGGTACTTTTATCTCACGCATCAAAGACACTTCCGGGAGAGAGTAACTAGACCATGGCAAAGCGTGTTCTCTCTGGCATCCAACCCACACACGACTCATTTCATTTAGGTAATTATCTTGGTGCGTTGCGACAGTGGGTCGAATTACAAAGCACGCATGATGCTTACTACTGCATCGTTGATCTTCATGCGCTCACGGTCGAAGTAGATCCGGCGTTGTTGCGTAAGCGCGTACTTGCTTCTGCCGCACAATTATTGGCAATTGGAATTGATCCCAAAAAATCTACGTTATTCATCCAGTCTCATGTGCCAGCGCATAACCAACTTGGCTGGGTCTTTGAATGCATCACAGGTTTTGGCGAGGCAAATCGAATGACTCAATTTAAGGATAAGTCTCAAAAAAGTGGCGCTGATCGAACCGTGGTGGGTCTTTTTACCTATCCCATGCTTCAAGCAGCAGACATCTTGCTCTATCAACCGGAACTCGTTCCAGTAGGGGAAGATCAACGGCAACATATTGAACTTACTCGAGATCTCGCGCAACGTTTCAATTCGCGTTATGGCGACACCTTTACTGTTCCTGGGGCACATATCCTCAAGAGCACGGCAAAGATCATGGATCTACAGGAACCAACCTCGAAGATGAGTAAATCTGCGGCCAGTTTGGCAGGAGTAATCGAGCTACTTGATTCGCCGGAAGCGAATGTAAAGAAAATCAAGAGTGCCGTCACAGATACGGGTCGTGAAGTTACTTTTGATGAAGAGAATAAGGCTGGAATTAGTAATTTACTCTCAATCTACAGCGCGATTTCGGGACGTGCGATTGGCAGTATTGAGAGTGATTATGCAGGCAAGGGTTATGGTGACTTTAAAAAAGATGTCGCTGAGTTAGTCACCGAAACCCTCAAACCAATTAGAGAATCTGCCCTTGGCTACCTCCAAGATGAGCGAGCGCTCCTTGATATTTTGCGTGAAGGGGCCGAGCGTGCCGAAGTCGTTGCATCTCAGACGCTCGCTACGGTTTACCAAGCTCTTGGATTACTCCCGCGCCAGTCGTACTCAGACTAACTGACCTACCGGTTCGACCTTTCCTACTGCATCAAAACCCCAGTCAAATAACTTCTTTGCCAAAGCGTCTCTGCCATATCGAAGATGCATGAATGTAATGATTACTTTCTTCCCGTCCCGCTCGGCTATTCCGATGTAAGTATTTCGTCCCTTGGTGGTGTACCCGGTCTTGACTCCGATAACGCCAGGATAAGTAAATATTAACTTATTCAAGTTTCTGATTTTACGATCGACATTTCGCGGCCCTGAATTGGGAAAGGTGTAGGTCTTTGTTGCAACGATTTTACGGAAAGTCTTATTCTTCATCGCAGCCCGGGCAATGAGCGCTAAATCGTACGCACTGGAAACTTGTCCGGGCGTATCTAAACCATGTGGGCTTTTGGGGATGGTGTCATAAGCTTGTATCGATTGCGCCTTCGCAAGCATCAGCTTCGATGTCTTTTTGATTCCACCACTCATCGTTGCAAGCGCTACTCCTGCGTCGTTACCTGAGCCGAGCATCAATCCGTACCAGATATCTTTTACTTTGTACTTACGGTTCTTCCACATTCCAACTTTGTTGCCAATCGTGCTTGCTTCGCGCCACGAGGCTTTATAACTCTTATCCATGTTTATCCGAGAGATCAGTGTGAGCGCTGTAAGCGTTTTCAGTGTGCTCGCTGGAGGCAATTGCTTATGAGGACTCTTTGCAGCGAGAATCTCGCCAGTATCGAAATCTGCAATCACGTATGAGAGCGCTGAAGTCTCTGGCGGACCAGAAACACCGTCACCCTCTACGGAATTGACGATGACTCCCTTCTCGCCTAGCCGCCCACCGCCAATAACAGCGTTCTCTTCGGCGCTACCGGCGCTGCCGGTAGTTAAGGTCAAGACCATTGCAGCGGCAAGGAGCGAGACCAAAGTGAGCGGTCGGGTACTTCTCATGATGAGAGGGTATTGATTGATAATAGATTTTTTCCGATTGCCACTCCGAGAGAGATAAGATTCACAAATGAGTGCGAAGTCGGAATCAGGCTTTCCCATCAAGCCCGATTATCTTCATGATCATGTGAATGGTGGAGAGCGTCCTGGACACTTTCCTTTCACTCGAGGGATCTATGAAGAGATGTACCTCCGTAAGCCGTGGACGATGCGTCAGTATGCAGGATTCGGTTCAGCAAAAGAATCGAACGAGAGGTATCACCAATTAGTTAGCGCCGGTACTGGAGGGCTATCTGTCGCCTTCGATTTACCTACCCAGATGGGTTTTGATTCTGATGCACCACAATCCCTCGGGGAAGTGGGTCGAGTGGGAGTAGCTATTGATTCACTCGAGGATATGCGCCAACTATTCCAGGGGATTCCGCTCGATAAAGTTTCGACCTCTATGACCATCAACGCTCCTGCAGCAATCTTGTTACTCATGTACGAAATCGTGGCTGCCGAACAAGGAGTGTCAAGTCAAGAGATTAGCGGCACCATTCAAAATGATATTTTGAAAGAGTACATCTCGCGAGGAACGTATATCTACCCCCCAAAACCTTCAATGCGACTTATTTGTGACATTTTTGATTATTGCGCTCGCGAGTTGCCTAAATGGAACTCGATTTCAGTCTCCGGCTATCACATGGCCGAGGCAGGCGCTAATCCAGTTCAAGAGATTGCGTTTACATTGAGTAATGCGATTGCTTATCTCGATGCGGCTTCCGAACGAGGTCTCGATGTAGAACAAGTTGCCTGTCGAATGAGTTTCTTCTTTGTTGCGCGCACTACCGTTCTCGAAGAGATAGCCAAGTTCCGAGCTGCTCGCCAGGTTTGGGCTCGAATTATAAAAAATAGGTATGGCATCGCTAATGAAAGAGCCATGCACCTTCGCTTCCATACCCAAACTGCAGGGGTACAGCTCACTGCAGCGCAACCTGAGCTGAACCTGGTTCGCGTTACTTTGCAGGCAGTGGCAGCCGTTTTAGGCGGCACTCAATCCCTACACACCAACTCTTTCGATGAGGCGTTGGGGTTGCCAACCGAGAAGGCAGCGCTACTCGCCCTTCGCACACAACAGGTAATCGCTTATGAGAGTGATTTAGCGCGTACTGTCGATGCCTTAGCAGGATCTGCAGCTGTAGAAAGTATGACGACAGAATTAGTTGCGGCAATAGAGGAATTGATTGCCAAGGTCGATGACTTGGGCGGTGCGGTAGCCGGTGTTGAGTCAGGATTTCAGAAGAGTGAGATTGAGAAGAATTCTTATCGAATCGCTCAAGAGATTGAGGGAAAAAGTCGCATCATCGTTGGCGTAAACGAATTCACTTCACCGCCGGAGCCCTATAAACCATTACGAGTAGATGAATCAGTAGCGAAAGAGCAGAGCGTGAAGTTGGCTGAACTTCGAAAGAAGAGAGATGGTCAGCGAGTGAAAAATACGCTTTTGGATTTAGCCACAATTGCACAGAGTTCAGAAAACTTGATGCCAGCTATCAAGGCTGCGCTACTGGCAGATGCGACCGTAGGCGAAATTTGCGATGCTTTACGTGGCGTTTGGGGATCGTATCGAGCCCCGGAAAGTTGGTAGTTACCGAATTTCGCAGATGATTGCTCCACTTGCGATATTTACTCCAGCGACAACAGTCAGGCCATGGATTTTTCCAGACTTATGGGCGACAAGAGGCTGCTCCATTTTCATAGCCTCAAGGACCACGACTAGGTCTCCCTCGTTTACCTGATCACCTTCGCGGAGTGCGATTTTTACAACGGTGCCCTGCATGGGACTTGCTAGTGCATCACCTTGATTCTTGAAGGAACGAGTGGCATTCGATCGACGGCGTTTGGGTTGTTGGCTGAGAATGCCAACTTCCATTCGGTGGCCATCTACCTCTACCACCAAACGTTCTAGCACAGCATCTTTGAGAGGTTCACTTGCTCCGGAGAATGGCGGTATCTCATTGTTGAATTCGCTTTCAATCCAACCGGTGAATACCCGGAAAGGTTCTGAGGTGAAGGCTTCATCACGAACAACTGCACGATGGAAGGGAAGAGCTGTGGCAATTCCTGCTACATCGAACTCATCAAGTGCGCGTCGCGCCCGCTCGAGCGCCTGTTCTCTAGTTGCTCCCGTGATAATTAACTTCGCGAGAAGAGAGTCGAAATTCCCACTGATTACATCTCCTGATGTGAATCCAGCATCTACGCGCACTCCCGGACCTGAAGGAGTTTTCCAATCGGTGATGACTCCAGGCGTAGGCAGAAAATTTCTCCCCGGATCCTCACCATTGATGCGAAATTCGATTGAATGTCCGCGAATCTCTGGGTCGCCATAAGTTAATTTTTCTCCAGCAGCGATGCGAAACTGCTCTCGAACCAAATCAAGACCTGTTACCTCTTCGCTGACTGGGTGTTCTACTTGTAAACGGGTATTAACTTCGAGAAAGGAAATGGTGCCATCAAGACCAACGAGGAATTCACAAGTGCCTGCACCAACATACCCTGCTTCTTTGATGATTGCTTTACTCGCGGAGTACAACTGATCAATCTGTGCCGGCTTGAGAAAAGGTGCGGGAGCTTCTTCAACAAGTTTCTGATGGCGCCTTTGTAGTGAGCAATCACGAGTGGAGACGACAATTACATTTCCATGGGTATCTGCAAGCACCTGCGTCTCTACGTGACGTGGCCGATCTAGATATCGTTCAACAAAACACTCACCTCTGCCGAATGCTGCAACGGCCTCGCGAACTGCTGAATCAAAGAGTTCCGGGATTTCCTCGAGGGTGCGCGCAACTTTGAGACCTCTGCCACCGCCACCATGTGCAGCTTTAATCGCGACCGGGAGACCATTTTCCTCTGCAAAAGCTACGACCTGCGCTGCGTTCTCTACTGGATCGGCGGTGCCGGCAACTAGAGGGGCACCAACTTTTGCAGCGATTTTTCGTGCAGAAACCTTATCTCCAAGAGCAGCAATAGCTTGAGGCGGTGGACCAATCCAAATCAAGCCCGCATCAATAACCGCTTGAGCGAATCCAGCATTTTCCGAGAGGAATCCGTAGCCAGGATGTATTGCATCCGCTTCTGCCGCTTTCGCAACCGCGATTATTTTTGGGATGTTGAGGTAACTCTCACTGGCGGTTGTGCCATCAAGTGAATAGGCCTCATCGCAGGCGAGTACATGCTGTGCATTTCGATCGCCGTTGGAATATAAAGCGATCGGGCTTATTCCATGGTCGCGCGCGGCTCGTGCAACTCGAATGGCAATCTCGCCTCGGTTGGCAATCAACACTCTTTTTATCTCTCGCATCAATGACTCGCTCTCAAGGTATGCCATGGGTAGCCAAGCTCGCTAAACAACTTCCGTAAATGATTCATGCTTAATCCGAGAACACCAGAAGCATCACCCGAGATATGTGCGATATATGGTGAGCCAATCCCATCAAGTGATGCGCCGCCGGCAAGTGAAAGTGGTTCGCCTGTAGAAATGTAGGAGCGAATCTCATCCTCAGACAGTTCTGCAAAAGTAATCTCGGTAGTGGAGAGCGCACTGACAGTTTTTCCATGAGTAATATCGATGATTGTCTGACCAGTATGCAATAGCCCTGATTGTCCAATGTAGCTCTGCCACCAAGCAAGCGCTCTATCTGGTGTTCCAGGTTTAGCCATCATCTTTCCGTGAAATTCCAACGTTGAGTCGGCGCCGATAACCAAAGCCTTTCGCCCAGGATTATTAGCAGCGACGGCAGCTGCCTTTGCTTGCGCCAGAGCAACTACCATTTCACTGGGTTGAAGTTGCGCGAATTGAGCATCTTCTTCATTTACGCCGCTGATCTCGATCGAATGGGGGATTCTGGCCTCACTAAGCAACTTAGTGCGTGCCGTCGAAGCTGAAGCAAGAATAATCTCCATTATCAATCCTGATCGGCATTCGAAATTTCAAATGGTGTGCGCAAAATTGGTTTGCCATAGTCGTTGTGATTCTGGGCCTGTTGATCTCGGATTCGCAGCGCCTCTGCTATTGCAAGAAGCTCTCGTTCGGTGCCACTCCCGCGAAGAATTTTTATCACAGCGGGATATTCCCATGCTTACGTGGCGGAAGTTCCACCCGCTTATTTCGTAGGACCCGAAAGGCGCGAGCGATACTCGGGCGGGTCTGAGCGGGTTCGATGACTGCATCAATGAATCCTCGCTCAGCAGCAAGATAAGGATTCGCGAGAGTCTGGTCGTATTCAGCCATGAGTTTCTTTCGCAGTGCGTCTGCATCATCTGCGGTCGCCAGCTCTCGTCGGTATAAGAGATTGACTGCACCTTGTGCACCCATAACAGCAATTTGTGCAGTAGGCCAGGCGAGATTGATATCAGCACCGAGGTGCTTAGAACCCATTACATCGTATGCACCACCATATGCCTTGCGCGTAATGAGAGTGACCATTGGCACAGTTGCCTCACCATATGCATAGAGAAGTTTTGCACCTCGACGAATAATTCCATTCCACTCCTGATCGATGCCAGGCAAGAACCCTGGAACATCAACAAGGGTGAGTATTGGAATATTAAAAGCATCACAGGTCCTGACGAATCGAGCTGCCTTTTCGCTAGCGTCGATATCTAACGTTCCTGCCAATTGCAAAGGTTGATTTGCTATCACGCCAACAGCCTGTCCTTCAATTCGACCAAAACCAATGACAATATTCGGCGCAAAAGTCTCTTGAATTTCCAAGAATTCGCCCTCATCGAAGATGGTTTTGATGACGATCTTCATATCGTATGGTTGATTTGGGCTATCGGGGATAATCGTGTTGAGCGTTAAATCTGAACTGTTGATTTCGCTGTCGCCAGATGGTGGAAAAACTGGTGCCCGATCGCGATTATTGCTTGGCAAGAACGCGAGGAGATTCTTTACGTAATCGATTGCATCTAACTCATTTGCGGCGTGATAGTGGGAATTTCCAGTCTTTGTGTTGTGAGTACGCGCTCCACCTAATTCTTCCATTTCCACATCCGCACCAGTAACAGCCTTAATTACCTCGGGACCGGTGATGAACATGTGTGAGGTGCCCTCAACCATGATGGTGAAATCTGTCATGGCGGGGGAGTAGACAGCGCCACCAGCGCAGGGGCCGAGAATTAGTGAGATCTGTGGAACTACTCCTGATAGTCGCGCATTACGCCGAAAGATTTCGCCATACAGCCCCAGCGAGACAACTCCCTCTTGAATTCGTGCGCCTCCTGAATCGTTGATTCCAATCAGAGGAATTCCAGCTTTCAGCGCGAAGTCCATAACTTTGATGATTTTCTCGCCAAAGACTTCGCCAAGACTGCCGCCCATGACCGTGAAATCTTGCGAGAAGATTGCCACTTGTCGACCATCGACGGTGCCGTAACCAGTAACAACGCCGTCGCCATACGGGCGATCTTTTTCCATACCGAAATTGGTAGATCGGTGACGAGCCAATTCATCAAACTCGGTAAATGATCCTGTATCGACGAGCGCTGCAATGCGCTCGCGCGCCGTCATCTTCCCTTTTGCGTGTTGCTTTTCGATTGCGCGCTGCGAACCAGCATGGGTCGCTTCGTCAAGGCGAACTTGCAGATCATGAATCTTGCCTGCAGTGGTAGGAATATCACCGCTCATAGCCGTACCGTACCTCTCGTGGAACCTCTTGATATAGCGGGAATCATCTCAGCATTGGACTCTGGTTACTGGCGAGTACACCATTTTAATTTAATAGATTCTTCACAACGCGCTTTAGTTGCTGACTTGTCTGAAGGAAGAGCGCACGCTGGTGAGGTCTATCTCACGGAGTTCCAGAGCGCTGGACGTGGGCGCGGAAATAGGACTTTTGAGTCACAGGCTGGCCAAGGAATGTTGCTCTCGGCCGCGTTATCACCTCAGACGCAGCCTCAGAATCGATGGGGTTGGATTCCGTTGATAGTTGGGGTCGCCGCGTGTTCGGCGATTGTTAAATCTACTGGCGTGAATGCCAATCTCAAATGGCCCAATGACGTGATGATTGATGAGCAGAAAGTTGGCGGGATTATCGCTGAGAAAATTGGTGACCAAGTCATCATTGGAATCGGCATTAATTGTCTTCAGGATAAATCAAACCTTCCGGCCGAAAATGCGACCTCACTTCAGATCCATTCCGCCGAGAAAGTCAATCGCAATACGCTCGTAATCAACTTCTTAAATGAATTAGAGCAAATGATGAGGGCGTGGGAGGTTAAACCATTCCCGATTGAGAATAAGTACCGTCAACTCTGCTCCTCACTCGAGCAGGATGTCCGACTCGATCTTCCCGATGGGAGTCAGGTACACGGTCGAGCTGCAGCAATTTCCAGTAACGGCGCCTTGGTGCTCGCTGATGGACGAGATTTCGTCGCTGCCGATGTGACCCATCTTCGTCTCAGTAAGTAGGCTTTACCTCATGAGTAACGGCTCGCCACGATTGGGAATTATCGGCGCCGGGCAGCTCGCACAAATGTCACTAGCACCCGCGGCCGCGCTTGGAATCGATTTAAGGATACTTGCTTCGACAGGTGGCGATAGCGCTGCGCAATATTTTCCAGTAACCATTGGCGATTATCGTGATTTCGAAACTCTCTGGGAGTTTGCAGCGCAATGTGATGTCATCACCTTTGAACATGAGTTGGTACCGAATGGGCATATACGCCGCCTCGAGGAATTAGGTAAGACCGTTCGCCCGTCATCAAGAGCGCTCCATCATGCACAAGATAAATTACATATGAGAGAGAGCTTTCATGAAGCGGGATTACCGCAACCAAAGTGGAAAGCTGTTCACAGCGCAAGCGAGATTGAGAGTTTTCCGGTAATTCTTAAGGCAATCTCAGGGGGCTATGACGGTCGAGGAGTGCGTCTGGTCGCTAGCACTTCAGAAGCAGAGACTGTTCTTGCCCAGTGGGGTCGAGCATTATGTGAAGAAGTCGTTACCTTCGATCGTGAACTTGCCATTATGGTGGCTCGATCACCGCATAATCAGATATCAACCTGGGCAACGACAGAGACTATTCAGAGAGATGGCATCTGTATTGAGACCATCTCACCGGCGCCCAATCTTGATGAAAGCACTGCACTTCAAGCGCAACAGATTGCCCTCGCTATCGCCGAACATATCCAGTTGATTGGTGTAATGGCTGTTGAATTATTCGATGTTGATGGAGCGTTGATTATCAACGAGATTGCCTTACGTCCGCATAACTCTGGACATTGGACTATCGAAGGCTCGGTGACCTCACAATTTGAACAACATATTCGCGCCGTACTTGATCTACCTCTAGGAAGTACCGCTTTAACCGCGAAATGGTCTGTCATGGGAAATCTTCTGGGTGGCGAGAAGAGTGATCTCTACCGGCCGTATCTTCATCTCTTCGCTCGTGATCCATATTTGAAAGTTCACAACTACGCAAAAGAGGTACGCCCTGGTCGAAAGGTGGGTCACGTATCTGCCATTGGTGAGGATTTAGAGTTAGTGCGTGCGCGGGTGGCACACGCCATCAAATATATTTCTGGCGAGAGCAGCGAAACAGATGAGTGAGTCTAGGTCGACCAGAAGTGAAGCATTAGAGTGGTGCGATTAGATTTTGTGCGTACTAGAGAACGGGTGAAACTATGGCAGAAGTAGCGATAGTGATGGGCTCAGATTCTGATTGGCCAATCATGGAAGGTGCAGCAACTACTCTTAAAGAACTCAACATATCTGTCGAGGTTGCACTGCTCTCAGCTCATCGAATGCCCGAAGAGATGATGGAATTTGGTAGAGCAGCACAGGCAAAGGGATTCAAAGTGATCATCGCAGGTGCAGGCGGCGCGGCGCACTTACCAGGGATGCTCGCATCAATCACGCCGCTGCCAGTCATTGGTGTACCCATTCCACTTAAGGCGCTCGAAGGGATGGACTCACTACTTTCCATAGTGCAGATGCCCGCAGGCATTCCTGTAGCAACTGTTGGGATTGGCAATGCAAAGAATGCTGGTCTGCTCGCCGCACGAATTCTCGGAGCACATAATCCAGTGGCTCTTGACGCAATCAAAGAGCAGATGGAACGAATGCACACCGAGGTTCTAGGTCGGGCAGAAAACCTAAAGCGAACGACCCAAGGCGAGTAATTTCCATCCCGCCGCTTTCCACGTTTTTTCATCGAGCACATTCCGTCCGTCAAATATTGATGCGTTCTTGACTAGACCGATGATTTCAGCAGGGTTCAGCGCTCGATACTCATTCCACTCAGTAAGGAGCATGGTGAGATCGGCGCCTTCAAGGGTAAGACTCAAGGATTGCGAGTAGGTAAGTTCAGGATGCTTTTTGGATGCATTTTCGAGCGCCCTAGGGTCGGTCACAACAACGTTCGCTCCTAATTTTTGCAAAGCCTGTGCTATTTCCAGCGCCGGAGAGTCGCGGACATCATCGCTCTCAGGTTTGAAAGCTGCACCTAACACGGCAACTTTCTTACCTTGTGGACTTCCGAGCTCTTGCAGAGCAAGAGCTAGAGCGCGGGTGCGTGCTCGCTGATTGATTAGGTCAAACTCCCTCAAGAACGCGAGCGAATCTGCAAGTCCGAGCTCATCAGCACGGGCAAGAAATGCTCGTATATCTTTTGGAAGACAGCCACCACCAAATCCAATTCCTGCGCCCAAGAATTTTCGCCCAATTCGATCATCTACACCAATTGCATCGGCCAATACAGTCACATCTGCACCAGTTGCATCAGCAATCTCAGACATGGCATTGATGAAAGAGATTTTGGTTGCAAGGAATGCATTTGCGGCTACCTTGACCAATTCAGCAGTGGCAAAATCAGTGATGAATTGGGGAGCCTTAGGGCAAACTGATTTGTAGAAATCTGATAAAACAAGCGCGTCGGAATTCTTCTCTGCACCAATCACAATTCGATTTGGTTCTAAGGTATCGGCCACGGCATGGCCCTCTCGAAGGAATTCTGGGTTCCAATTGAGAATCAGTCCTTTTTTCTGCTCAGCAATTTCGCGAGCAAATCGTTGAGCAGTGCCGACCGGGACTGTTGATTTACCTACGACAAGGGAACCTGGCTTAGCCTTGGATAGCACAGCGCTAAATGCTGCCTGGAGCCCTGTTAAATCGGCAGCTAGTCCGACGCTTGATTGAGGCGTTCCGATACAAAGGAAATTTATCTCTGCATCAGCGATAGCACTAAGTTCAGTAGTGAATATCAAGCGATTCTGTTCGCGTACCGAAGTGAAAAGTTCGCTCAATCCTGGTTCAAAAAATGGAACCTTCCCAGTGTTGAGCTCATTGATTTTGGCGGAATCGACATCAACGACGACTACCTCATGGCCAAGGGCAGCCATACAGATGGCATGGGTGGTGCCAAGATAGCCGGCGCCGACGACCGAGATCTTCATAGCATCAGGCTAGCGGAGCGCCCCGCAGCTATCGACATCCGCCGTTCTCGACTTGAAGATATCGGTGGGAGTAGGAGTAGGAGAGGCTTTTATTTTCTTAGATTTCTTATCAGGCACATCTACCGCATCTTTATCAGTAGTGGTGGGCTTTGGTGTGGGCGCAACAAAGACCTCTTGATCATTACGTAATTTATCCCATAGTGCTGGCGCAAGTTTTTCATCCCAAAGCACCGCTGCTGTCACTCCTTTGGCATAGTAATTCTCGTCTGAGAGTGGAACAGTGAGAGTTCGCACCTTCTTTGTTGAGATTCCACGTAACTGTTCGGCGAGCGTGATCAAATCATCCTGCTTTAAACCAGGGTCGGTTGTTACCGAACCGAGGGATGCATTGATGAACTTCACGAGTTTGACCGGATTAAGTAGCACTCCAGCGCTCGTTGCCTCTCGAATCATCGCTGAAATGAATTGTTGCTGGCGCTGCATGCGCCCAAGATCACCCATGCCATCAAAGTAGCGAGTGCGGACATACTTAAGCGCCGTAATGCCATCAAGTCGATGGGTTCCAGCCGGCAAGACCAGGTGGCTCTTGGGGTCATTTATCTTCCGCTTCGTACAGATCTCCACGCCACCTAAAGCATCCACCATCTCTTTGAAGCCGAGGAAACTTACTTCGATGTAATGATCGATACGTAAATTCGTCATGCTTTCGAGGGTTTGCACCAAAAGCGGTGCATCTCCCCGGCCGAAGGTGGCATTGATTTTCGAATAAGAGGGCGGATGGACCTTTCCTTTGGAATCGGTCCATTCGGGAATCAGGACGAAGGTATCGCGAGGTATCGAAACGATGGTTGCATGGTCGCGGGACTTACTTATATGTACAAGCAACATCGTGTCGGCTCGCTTGCCGGCAGCGACCTTTGTTGAACCAACTTTGAGCGCCTTGATCTCTGCTTTCGTCAAGCCTTCTCGAGTATCTGAACCAACGATGAGATAAGTGACCGCGGTTCGCGCCACGACTTTAGGACGTTCGGTTCGGTCTTTGAAGACATCTACTCGCTTGATTTGCGAGGTCGCAGCGCCAAAACCACCCCAAATGACGGTAGAAACCAGAACCACGGCGATTGATAAAAGGGCTATCGTCCGTTGGCGCCGGCTCTGGCGGGGCAGAATTCGCGCCAATCGCTGATGTATCACTCCCATAGCCTAAGTGGAGAGTACCTTCTGTTCTTGATGACCACGCCAATTACCTACCAATCTCCGGTATCTGTGATTCTGCCTGTCTTAAATGAAGAGCGTTACCTCGAGGCGACGGTGAGCGCAATCACTTCGCAAGATCATGAAGGACCCATCGAGATAGTGCTTGCACTAGGCCCTTCGAAAGATAACACCAACGAAGTTGCCGAAACCCTTGCAAAGCAAGATTCACGAATTAGATTGGTGCACAATCTCAGTGGTAAGACAGCAGATGGACTCAATCTTGCAATCGCCTCTTCAAGTTATCCGGTGATAGTCAGAGTAGATGGCCATTCGATTTTGCCTCCTGGTTATATTCGTGAGGCAGTCGCCACTTTGGAGCGCACAAAGGCCGTAAATGTTGGCGGCATCATGGCTGCTGAGGGAAGAACTACTTTTGAGCGGGCAGTTGCCGCTGCCATGCGCAGTAAATTCGGCGTTGGTGGCGCGAGTTTTCATGTTGGCGGAAATGAAGGACCGGCCGACACCGTCTATCTTGGAGTATTTCTTCGAAGTGCAATCGAAGAGATAAACGGTTTTGATCCACGTTTCATCCGGGCGCAAGATTGGGAGCTAAATTTTCGATTACGAGAACGCGGCGGTTTAGTGTATTTCAATCCGCGCCTTCACGTGACCTACCGCCCTCGACCTCACTTACGTGCATTAGCAAAACAGTATTTTGAATATGGAAGATGGCGTCGAGAAGTTGCGCGAAGTCACAAAGGCACCATTAATGTTCGTTATCTTGCCCCACCGATTACATTAATCGGATCAGTGATCGGATTAGTTGGCGCATTTATCTCGCCATTGTTTCTCATACTTCCGTTCACTTACCTAGTTTTTAATCTTCTTGGTTCGTTAGTACTGTTCATAAGGAAACCTGCTCCGGCAATGTTGTTGTTGCCGATAGTCCTTGCAACCATGCATTTTGCGTGGGCATGGGGATTCATTACTTCGACAAAGCAGGTTACGGCTAACCGATAGCGGTACTATTTACGCATTACTTAGCGGTAGCAATGCTGTTTAGACGAGGGTGAGGTAGACGTGGCGCAGGTCCAGGTTTATCAACCCTTTCATCGAGGAATGCCGAACCTTCGAGAATATTTCAAACAGGTGTGGAGACGTCGCTCGTTCGTGGCCGAATATTCACGGTCGGAACTGAGGGCACAGAATTTCGGCTCACTCTTTGGACAACTCTGGCTCATTATCAACCCACTCTTGTTGGCACTTGTCTACTTCCTATTGATTATGGTCATAGGTGGAGCTGCCGATGGCAGGAGATTTGCCCATCTCACGGCAGGACTATTCCTCTTCTACTTGGTCACGAACGCGCTAACTATGGGTGCAAAGTCGATCACAAGTGGTGGCAAACTCATTTTGAATTCCGCGTTTCCGCGCTTTGTGCTACCGCTCTCCGCTACGGTCATCTCGTTCTTTAAGTTTATTCCAACGTTAGCTGTTCTAGCAGTGATTGCAGGAGTGCTTGCTGCGCCATTGAGTCCAGCGTTATTCCTGATTCCCGTAGTGCTGATTCTTGTGCTCATCCTTTCACTAGCATTTGCGCTTCTCTTTGCAACACTCAATGTTTATTTTCGAGATACCAAGAATTTTCTCCCGTACTTAACTCGAGCATGGCTCTATCTCTCACCTGTGCTGTATGAATCATCATCCTTGAAGCCCGCTCTGACACCACTGAAGTATGTCAACCCATTGGCGCCATTTATCGATGCTTGGAGTGGGATATTCGTGCGGGGAATCGCCCCAACTGCGACCACTTGGATTCTTATGTGTGTGTGGAGTTTCGGTCTATTTTTTCTGGCTAGTTATCTTTTTTTAAGTAGGGAGCGTGAATTTGCTCTCCGTATCTGACGAACACAATTCTGGCGATCGAGCCATTTCTATCCATGATCTCTCGCTCACCTACGTAACGACTGTGGAACGCAAACCGACATTCAGGCAGGCGCTTACTCAAACAGGTCGCAAGACTCGCGAGGTCAAGGCTTTACGGAGTATCAATCTTGAGATTCCATACGGGAGTGTCTTGGGTGTGATTGGTGCAAATGGAGCGGGTAAATCTTCGCTGATGCGAATTATTTCGGGAATTATTCCACCAACATCGGGAAAAGTTGAGGTTGAAGGCAAGGTCAGTACATTGCTAGCGCTAGGTGTTGGTTTTAACCCGAGACTTACGGGGCGAGAGAATGTAATTCTTGGCGGATTGGCTGCAGGTTTAAGTCGGCAAGAGATTCAATCGCAATTTGATGAGATTGCTGCCTTTGCTGAAATCGGTGATGCTATTGATTCGCCCATGAAAACCTACTCATCTGGAATGTACTCACGATTGGCTTTTGCGGTATCAGTAGTGGTCGAACCTGACATTCTTATCATTGACGAAGCCCTGAGTACGGGGGACGCCAAATTCAAGAAGAAGTGCCTCGAGCGAATTAAATCTCTGCGAAGCCATAATCGAGCGATCATTATTGTTAGCCATGCGCTAGCAACAGTAAAGGAAATTTGTAATGACGTCGTCTGGTTGAATCAAGGTCAGTTGATGATGCGTGGGGCTCCCGAACACGTCATCGCTGCATATAAGGAGTCGTTACAGGTGGCTGCATCACCATCTGCAGATGAAGATGTCTAAAAAGTTACGGAAGTTAGAAAAACATCATCTGATCCTGGTTTTAGCCATGATTACTACATTGGTTCCAACAGAATTCGCGCAAGCCGTTGAAATCCCAAGCCGTTTTGAATTTCGAGGTTCTGGCTATGGACATGGCGTGGGTATGAGTCAGTTTGGTGCGTATGGTCAGGCATTAGAGGGAAAAACCGGACCAGAAATCGCAACTTACTATTACCCGGGAACAGTGATTTCAACAGTAGATGATTCACAATTTGTTCGAGTGAACATCGCAGATAAAGTTGCAACTGTTGGGTTCAGTGTTGAAGCACCTAACGGCAATCCACTCCCTATGCGGATTTATAGTGGAGACCTTCCACCAGAAGTCACCAGTGCGGACCCGAGTTTTGTCGAAGTACCTATTGGTGGTGAGGTTATATTTTCGGCTCTGAGCGGAACATTAATTACCTCAATTCTGGATCCGGCAACTAAACAGGCGACCACGTTGCCTACCGGACAGATATGGACCTTGCGGTGGTCTGGCACTGTGGCTTATCCCGGTGAAGAGAACATCATCAAAATGCGACAGGGCTCTGTTATTCGACGCTATAAATATGGCCAGGTGCAAATCAAATTCCTACCGCCAGTTTCGCCAGCGATTCAAGGGTCAATAATTGCCACGACCACCCTTCGAATTCATAGCGAATATTTACGCGGAATCGGTGAGGTGCCTTCCTCCTGGCCGCAAGCAGCTCTTGAAGCACAGGCGATAACTGCGCGCTCCTTTGCCCTTTCAAAAGCAAACATTTATCGGAAGAGTTGCGATTGTAATCTGTACTCGACTGTACAAGACCAAAACTTTGTTGGGTACTCGAAAGAGAGTGAACCCGGCTACGGACAAAAATGGGTTGAAGCGGTCGACGCTACCGAGCCCGAGCCAGGTAAGGGCCTTGTGGTGACCTACAACGGAAAAGTAGTGACGACCTTCTATGCATCCTCCACGGGAGGCGCAACTCAAGATGTCGCCGAGGTTTGGGGTAGTTCCATTCCCTATCTTGTTCCGGTTCCTGATCCGTGGAGTTTAGATCCGGTAATCAACCCCACTTTCAGTTCGTGGACTAGACAGATTAAACAGGCAGATATCGCAAAAGCTTTTGGGTTGCCTGATGTCATCAGATATGAAGTGACCGCCCGGACCAAAGCAGGTGGCGTGAAAGTGATTGTGGCCTACAGCTCAACCGGTAAGAGCGCTGAATTAAGTGGCGAGAGGTTTCGTTCCCGACTACAACTCCCATCGACATGGATTTCTCGATCAGTGAATCGAGTGACTGCAGAGGCCGTTGATTCCATCGCCGTAGCCGTGGCAAGAAATAACTGGCCACGCGCAAAGAGTGCGGTGTTGGTCAATTTTGCAAGCGATCCGGCTGGAGCGCTAGTGGGTATGTCGTATGGAAATAAGTTGCAATTGCCAGTTCTTAATGTCAACACCAAAGGCCTGGGATCAGAGACCTTGAAAGAGTTAACTCGACGAAAAATCACCGCTGTTGTCATGATCGGGCAAAAAAGCGCGCTTCCAGCTCGCTCAGTGGTAGCTAAGCGGAAATTAAAAGAGGTTAGATTCGAAGCACGTGATGCGATGGAGTTGAGTGAAATTGTCCTACCTCGGTTATCAGGAGAACCGGTAATTCTCATTGATAGCGAGCGTGAATTAATGCTTGCTGATGCAAGCAGGATTATCGCTACTGATCGACCAATAGTATGGAGTAGAGATTATGAACCCTCAGCGAAAGTACAAGAATTGTTAAACGAACGAAACGCTTCTGGAATTTTTTACGGAGACATTCCGACTTATCGTTTTCCTTCTCGAATTGTCGTCACGCGCTCTCAAGCCGCTGCTTTCATCGCCGCCAGTTGGCAATCTCCAATTTTAACTGCAGATGGTTCTGAAGTAGAGCGAGCAGTGGAGCTCATCAAAGAATTTCCAAATATCGCTGCGATAACCGTAATAGATAAAGAACTGCCGTTACTGCCTTTTCAGAATCTTAGTTAGTGTGTAGGACTGAATTAAGCCCGCCCCAACTTCCCTCTTTCGGTAGCGCCTCTATTGCGCCACTTCGAGAGTTACGACGGAAGAGCAAGTTATTTGCCCCCGAGAGTTCCAGGGCTTTTACTACTCCGCCATCAGGAAGTGTGACTTTAGAAGCTGCAGTCAGATAAAGACCAGCTTCGACAACACAATTATTTCCAAGGGAAATTCCAAGGCCTGAATTAGCCCCGAGCAATGTTTTTTCGCCGATGGAAATCACCTCTTTCCCACCGCCAGATAACGTGCCCATGATTGATGCCCCGCCACCAATATCCGAACCATCGCCTACGACCACACCTGCAGAGATCCTCCCTTCAACCATCGAGGAGCCCAAAGTTCCCGCGTTGAAATTTACGAAACCTTCATGCATTACGGTCGTGCCAGTAGCAAGATGTGCACCTAATCGAACCCGGTCGGCATCGGCAATTCTCACTCCACTTGGTATCACGTAATCGACCATGCGAGGGAATTTATCTACGCCGAAAACTACGACATGACCGCGCTTTCTAAGCGCAGCCCGCGTCTGCTCAAAATTCTCGTTAAGAGCCGGCCCAAATGAAGTCCAAACAACGTTGGGGAGCAACCCAAAGATTCCCTCGAGTGATTGGCCATGAGGTTTGACTAAACGATGGGAGAGCAGGTGCAAGCGGAGGTAAACATCTGCTGTGGAGGTTGGAGCATTTTCCAGCTCAATCTCGATTTCAACGATTTTTTTCGTTACTTTTCGATCGGTGTCGTCGCCGCATAATTCTGCTAACTCTGGCTTAACCGCCGCTGAGAGTGGGGCTAGAGCCGGTTGCGGGAACCAGACATCTAAAACCGTGCCATTGGCGGCGACGGTCGCTATTCCAACACCAGAGGCAATCGTCATGAGTACACCGTACCGCTTTCCCCGTATCCTGAGCGGGTGCATATCGCGGTTTATTGTTCGGCCTCAGAGAATATTGCTCCCGAACATATCGAGTTAGCTGGCGACCTCGGCGCTGCCATCGCGCGACGTCAATGGTCCCTAGTTTGGGGTGGCGGTCAGATCTCCATGATGGGAGCAGTCTCAAGAGCATGCCGCGAATTGGGTGGCGAGACGATTGGCGTGATTCCACAGCGTCTTGCAGAGTATGAATTCGCTGACCATCAAGCAACCGAGCTTCACGTTGTTGACGATATGCGCGTGCGAAAAGCGCTCTTGGATCAATTCGCCGATGCTTTCATCACGCTGCCAGGTGGCGCGGGCACGATGGAAGAGTTCTTTGAAATTTGGGTCGGGCGCTCTCTGGGATTTCATGAGAAGCCTGTCATTATTTTGGACCCAACTGGGTTCTACGCACCATTGCGAGATTTCATAGATCACCTGGCGCGCGAGAATTTTCTCAAACCTCATCAACTAGATCACATAATCTGGACTGTGACGATTGAGGAAGCGCTAGATGCTTGCATCCGAAATTCTTAGTGACGTTCGAGCGCTCGCTCGATACAAGGGTTTCGTTAAGCTAGCGCTCGCTCGTTTTATTTCTAATGTCGGAAATGGAATCACTCCGATAGCGCTATCTTTTGGCGTTTTAGGGCTACCAAACGGATCAGCATCACAGCTCAGTTTGGTCCTTGGCTCACAGATGATTCCACTCTTACTTTTCATGTTATTCGGTGGGGTAGTTGGCGACCGATATAAGAGAAATAAAATTGTTGGTGGCTCAGATATTCTGGGTAGCGCGTTTGTTATGGTGAGTGCAACCAGTTTTATCTTTGGTTTCGTCTCGATTCCGCTGCTATGCGTAATGGGTGCATTATTTGGTTTCCTCAATGCTCTGTGGTGGCCAGCATTCTCCGGAGTGCTCCCGGAGATCCTTCCTAAAGAGCAGTTGCAACGCGGCAATAGCGTGATTGGTTTGCTCACCAATTTCGGCTATACCGGTGGCGCTCTCTTAGGAGGAGTTATAGTCGCTTTTGCTGGGTCAGGATGGGCGTTGGCAGTAGATGCATTAAGTTTTTTCATCGCAGGAGTTTTAGTCTGGACCATCGACCTACCCAGAATCATTCGAGATGGTTCCAGCACGATGTTTCATCAATTACGAGAGGGGTGGCGCGAGTTTATCGCGCGCAAATGGGTTGTCTCTGTCGTGATTTGTTTTACCTTCATCAATCTTGCCTACGAATCAACGCTCGGAGTGCTTGGTCCCCTAGCTATTAAAGAGAGTGGATATGGTCCCCGTGAATGGTCACTGATCTTGGCGGCCTCGACCATTGGAATGATAGTGACCGGATTAGCGCTACTACGTTTCACTTTGAGCAAGCCATTGATCTATGGAATAACGCCGATGCTCTTCATGGGCGCATGGATATTCTCTATTACTCTTTCAAGCGATATTTGGATTCCCGTTCTCATTTCATTCTTTGCTGGCGTGGCTATTGAGATTTTTTATGTTGCCTGGAGTACTTCGATGCAACATAACATTCCAGAGGAATCGTATTCGCGGGTAATTTCGTATGACGCATTAGGTTCGTACGCCTTGGCGCCACTGGGATTGATTTTTATCGGACCCCTAGCTGAGCAGATTGGAACAAAAAATGCGCTTTATATACTTGCTGCATTAGTATTTGCCGCAACCATAAGCGCACTCTCGGTGCGGGAAGTTCGGATGGTGCGAAATAAAACTTGAATTTACCCTCACGATCAAAGCACCGATTGATGCAGTGTGGAATTCGATCGCCGATTGGACTTCTCAAGGGGAGTGGATGTTGGCCACCCGCGTGGAGATCGTTGAAGATCGTGCAGGAGTTGGCACCAAAATCGCAGCATTTACGGGAGTCGTTCCCCGTCGAGGATGGATTGGTATCTGGGACTTGATGGAGGTGCAGAAATGGCAGCCCCCACATCGTTGTGATGTCATCCATTACGGCAAATGGCTCAAGGGAACCGGTTACTTCCAACTAGAGGAACTCGGCCCAGGACAGACCCGATTCACCTGGAGTGAGGAGCTCACTGGTCTCTTGGCAACGGTGATCAAACCTGGCCTTGCTGTCGGGGTTTGGCTGAGCTTGCGCCGATTTGCGCGCCAGATTCGAAGCAATCAGCCCTAAGGATTTACAAAGATTTGGGGGTAGCGTCACCTTTATGAGCCCGTTGATCGAGCTGCTGGAGCGCCTGCCCGAGGAGGAGCGAACCATCCTCACCCTGGTCTACCTGCAGCGCCGCTCGATTCCCGAGATTGCCGAGCTGCTCGCTGTCCCAGAACGGGCGGTCTTGGTGGTCCTAGAGCAGGGACGAGCTCGGATTGCCACCCTAATTTCCCAGGCTGGCGAGAGTGCGAGATAATTCTCGAATGGCAGCTATGAAACCCCGCACTGGTGATGGTCCTATGGAGGTCACCAAAGAGAACCGCAGCCTCGTGATGCGTGTGCCGCTCGAGGGTGGCGGACGGCTGGTAGTCGAGCTCAACGCAGATGAAGCAAACCGTCTCTCCGAATGCCTTTCTGCTGCCGTAGCGCTTGTCAAAAAATAGGTTTGCTCCATTTCGAGATTTTCTCGAAAGAGAGAGCTCCTCAGGAATTCTTTTACTCTCCGCAGCTGCGCTGGGATTACTCGTTGCCAATTCACCGCTAGCTGATCGCTATTTTCAAATCCTTGATTTCACCTTTTCGCTACAACCAATTGGCATTGAGCTTGAGCTCACTATTCTTAAATTCATCAACTATGGCTTGATGACTATTTTCTTCTTCGTAGTCGGGCTCGAGATCAAACGCGAATTAACCTCTGGACATCTCTCGCAAGCACGTAAGGCCGCTGCGCCATTTTTTGCAGCGCTTGGGGGTATGGCGGTTCCGGCTCTCATCTATCTTGCAATTGCTGGACGAGCCGCGCCTGAAGGTTGGGCAGTTGCAGTTGCCACCGATATCGCATTAGCGGTGGGAATTTTGGCGCTGATGGGCAGTCGAGCAACAGATGGGTTGAAGTCCTTTCTCCTTGCCCTTGCTGTCATCGACGATATTGGTGCAATCATCATTATTGCGTTCGTCTTCTCGGCGGGAGCTATTTACTCGTGGTTAGTTGCTGCGCTCGGCGCGATAATCGCCGTTCTAGCGTTGCAGAAGATTGGAGTGATGAAGAGTTATATCTACGCAATAGTGGGTGTGCTGCTCTGGTTTAGCTTGTACAAGGCGGGAGTGCATCCCACTTTGGCAGGGGTCATCATGGGATTACTTACCCCCGCCACAGCGCTAACTGGTGAACAATTTAAAGAGTTCGCAGCATATGAAGATGTCGAAGATGGCACGCTTACTCTCGTAGAGAAACTCCAAGGTAATTTCCATGGCTTTTCAGCCTTTGTTGTGGTGCCAATCTTTGCATTTGCCAATTCCGGAATTACTTTTTCGAGCGCTGCCATCAAAGCAGCATTTACATCACCCATCGCTTGGGGCATCGTCGCGGGATTGGCAGTGGGTAAGCCATTGGGAATCTTCCTCGCCTCCAAGGCAGCTGTTGCAGCACAGATCGCAGAGCTTCCACCCAAGACATCAAATAGCGCACTGGTGGCGGTGGGTAGCACTGCAGGGATTGGTTTCACCGTGGCGATTTTCATCGCAACGTTGGCCTTTTCTGAGCCGGAGTTACAAGACCTTGCCATCACTGCGGTGATGGCTGGCTCACTGATAAGTGGCCTCTTTGGTGTGGCGCTCTTTCGCTTGCTACGACATTGAGAGGCGCTACGGTTAGCAAGTGCCTCCACATCATCCTCGGATATTGCCGTACACAGCTGCCACACTCCGTAAGGTAGATGTACTTGCAATCCCGGTGAAAAAGCCGAAAAAAAATAATGAATCAGCGAAAATAATTCTCGAAGGTGGTTCGGAAGTTCGCTTGTTGCTCAAAAAAGTACATGAGGGTCAAGCCAGAGGCGCAAAAGCGATTGATCTCAACGAGTTGGTAGCTCGCTATTCATTGGCAGGCAAAGCTGGAGAACTTCTTGAAGTTCCAGTAACGGGACCTACAACGTATGCCCTTACGACAATCTACTTAGTCGGAATCGGCGATGGGACGCGCGGAGATCTAGTGAAAGCCGGAGCCACCCTTGGCCGAAAATTACGCGGAACTGAGAAAAAATGCGCTTCGCTCTGCGGTGGAAAAGGGGAGTTGACGCGCGCTCACGCCTTGGCGCTGGCTCTCGCGGCGTATCAATTCAAAATTAGCGAGAAAAATGGAATCAAATCCGCGCCCACATTTACTTTACTTCGAGAGTTTAACGTCGAAGAGGCAGCGGCGATGCTTGAAGGAACTCTCTTAACTCGTGACCTCATTCATACGCCTTCGAATATGAAAAGCCCACAGTGGATGGCAGCACAGGCACGGAAGGCGCTAGGAAAATTTTCCGTGGACATTACCGTGCATCAAGGCGCAAAAGCCTTACAGAGATTTGGTGGCTTGACTGCGGTAGGAAACTCGTCTCCGAAGAGACCACCTGCAATGATTGAGATTTCTTACAATGCCAGAAAGAGAAAAGTGCCCCACGTGGTGCTCGTCGGTAAAGGAATTATGTTCGATACTGGTGGCGTATCGCTCAAGCGCCCCTACGAAAACATGGTTGCTATGAAGAGCGATATGGCTGGGGCGGCAGCGATTCTCGGTGCGATCAAGGCAGCCGCACAATTGGATATTGATTGTCGCATCACTGGATTATTGATGTGTGCCGAGAATCTACTCTCGGCAACTTCGCAGCGCCCTTCAGATGTGATCACTCACTATGACGGCCAAACAGTAGAGGTTATTGATACTGATGCTGAGGGCAGGTTGGTTTTGGCAGATGGGCTTGGTTATGCCGTCGATAAGTTAAGGCCCGACTTCCTAATAGATCTCGCGACATTAACTGGCGCCGCAACCTTAGGGCTCAGTCGCCACTACGCCGCGATGTACACCCGCGATAAGTCCCTCGCCGCAAGTTTTGCCCGCGCGGGCGAATCTTCTGGTGATCGCGTGTGGCATATGCCGCTGGTCGATGAGTATGCAACTAGCCTTCGCTCTCATGTGGCTGATTTCAAAAATATCGCCGAGAAACCAAGTGTGGGCGCAGGGTCAATCACCGCTGCACTCTTCCTGGAGAAGTTTGTGAAAGAGAGTCGATGGGTTCATTTTGATATCGCTGGCGTTGGCAGAAGTGAATCTGATTCCGGCGAGAACCCCAAAGGCGGAACAGGATTTGGCGTGCGTTTACTCACTGAATGGTTACAAAATTTATGATTGAGCCGCCCGACAAAGTTAAAGAATTTATTGAGAGTTTTATTGTTGAGGAGCTTGAAATTCAGAGCGCTCGCTCTCGTGGTGCTGAATTAGGCAGTGATGAACCATCCCCAGGCACTGGTGCATTTCTGCAGATGTTGGCGCGTGCACTTGGCTCCAACAATGTCGTTGAGTTGGGAACTGGCACGGGAGTAGGAACGCTCTGGCTTGCTGAAGGAATCAGCGAAAATGGAACACTCACCTCAATTGATAGTGAAGCCGAACATGTTCACCTGGCGCGAGAGGCATGCGAGGAGATGGGAATCTCATCGCAACGGGTCCGACTCATTCATGGGGCTCCGTATGACATCCTGCAGAAACTCACTGATTCTGGCTATGACATGGTGGTAGTTCGCGAATATTCGGATGAGGGTAGTGATCTGATCGAACACGCATATCGTGTCCTTCGCGTTGGTGGCATATGTGTTTTGGTTCATGCCTTACATGGGGGAAAGGTAGCTGACTTGGCGCAGCGAGATGAGGTCACAGTTTTGCGGAGAGAACTGCTCCGCAATTTGCGCGCTGATCGCGAGCGCTGGAGCTGCTCCCTTATTGGCCTGGGAGATGGCCTCTTCTTGGCGGTTAAGCGATAACTGGCGACTAAGCCAATTCTGTCTTAGGTTTAGGGTGAAATTCAGCGCGCTCTCAGGTTTCTCTATAAAACTTGGGCCACATTTATTGGGAACTGAGCTACAGATGAGGAAGAGTAATCAACTATGAGTCAACCAGAGTGGTGGTCACCGGCAGCGAATTACAGCCATAACCGCCCCCCAAGTCCTCCGCAGAATTTCTATCTACCACCCAGCGCGCAGCAATTTCCTGATCGCGGATCAGGAGATGCTCGCCGCGGTAATCGGGGTGCGCGGGTAAGTGTGGGTCTGGCTGTTGGAATGGCACTTATCGCAGGGGCTATCGGGGGAATTGCTGGAAACCTCGCTAATGGTTCATCACTCTTTGATTCACAAGCGAGCCTAGTTGCCACGAACAATGTGGTTGAACGTTCACCTGAGTCGATTGCAGCAATCGCATCTCGCGTGTTGCCATCAGTAGTCTCCATTTCGACTCGATCTCGAAGTGGAGCAGGCACGGGCACTGGCTTTGTAATTCGCTCCGATGGCTACATTCTTACCAATAATCACGTGGTCGAAAATGTAGTCAGAGGCGGCACTCTCAATATCTCATTTAATGACGGAAAAGTTGTGCGAGGAAAAATTGTTGGAGTCAACCCTGCATATGACCTTGCGGTCATCAAAGTAACCAGAACTGGAGTACCTGCGCTCCAATTCGGTAACAGCGATACTGTGCAAGTGGGAGATACGGTAATTGCTATCGGTTCGCCACTTGGATTATCTGGAACGGTCACCTCAGGAATAATCAGTGCAAAGAATCGAGCTGTTACCGCTGGAGCAGATCAGGGTGAGAGTTCATTTATCAATGCGCTACAGACTGATGCTGCGATTAATCCTGGAAATTCGGGTGGACCGCTTGTCGATCGAACTGGTGCAGTGGTGGGAGTCAATACTGCCATTGCCACACTCGGATCTTTCAGTGGCCAGACCGGATCTATTGGTCTAGGTTTTGCGATTCCTATCAATCAAGCGCGACGAACGGCAGAGGAATTGATTAAGACGGGTAAATCTTCCTATCCGATTCTGGGCGTCTCAGTAGACACCACCTATAGCGAAGGTGGTGCACTTATCACTGCGGTAACCCCAGGTGGACCAGCTGAAGAAGCCGGAATCGAAGAGGGCGACATCATCATTAATCTTGGAGGTCGCGTTATTACCAACCCTGATGAATTAATCGTTGCCATTCGCGATAAAGCCCCTGGCGATCAGGTTTCGATCACGTTAGAACGCGAGGGAGTGACTAAGGTCGTCAAGGCAACTTTGGTCGCCGCAGAGCAATAGCGTTACGATAGCGAGATGCTTGATATCGGCGCTGGTGAACTGCTTGGCCTTGGATTAGTTGCACTGATATTGGTGGGGCCGACCAAGTTGCCTACCTTTGCTGCCGACGCTGCTCGATTCCTACGCAAAGTTCGAGGATTTGCTCAATCAGCGACGAGCGATCTTCGCGAGAACTTAGGGCCCGGTTTTGAGGACTTGAGCGTGAGTGATTTAAACCCGAAGAGTTTCATCAGGAAGCAGATGCGCCAGGCGCTTGAGGATGAACCTACCCTTGATAAGAACTCAGTGCGCCAGGATCCACAACTTCCATGAGTGCAGAATCTGTCAAACTCATAGAAGCAGCATTAGCAAAGGTCATTGATCCTGAGCTTCGCAAACCTCTGACTGAATTAGGAATGGTCAAGAGTATTGATATCTCAGGTGACCTTGCCAAGATTGGTATCTATCTGACCATCGCAGGCTGTCCGATGAAAGATCGCTTGTATGAAGATATTTCCAATGCAGTAATTGGTATTACAGGCATCAAGCGCGTGAGTGTTGATTTTGATGTCATGAGTGATGAGCAGCGAAACGAAATCAAAAAAATTATTCGTGGTGGAAATGAAAAGAGCATTCCATTTGCACGACCTGATTCGTTAACTCGAGTTTTTGCTATCGCCTCGGGTAAAGGTGGCGTTGGTAAATCTTCCGTAACAGCTAATTTGGCAGTAGCTTTAGCAGAGCGCGGACAGCGGGTAGGAATACTTGACGCAGATGTTTACGGACACTCAATCCCTCGAATCCTTGGAATGTTGGGTGCTCGGCCTACAGCCATTGATAACACCACTTTTATCCCCCCTGAGGATATTCGGGGCATCAGAGTCGCGTCGATGGAGATGTTCAAGCCGCAACGCGAGGATCCGGTCGCATATCGCGGGCCGATTCTTCATAAAGTTCTCGAACAATTGCTCGCTGATGCATTCTGGGGAGATTTAGATTTCTTATTGTTAGATTTACCGCCAGGCACCGGCGACATCGCGATTTCTCTTGGCCAGTTGATTCCATCCTCCGAATTAATTGTCGTTACCACTCCGCAGGTGGCCGCTGCCGAAGTGGCAGAGCGCGCGGGTCGCTTGGCGCACCAACTTAAACAACAACTCACCGGGGTGATTGAGAATATGTCGGCTTTTGCCTGCCCACATTGCGGCGAGATGATCTCGCTCTTTGGTTCGGGCGGGGGTGAAGAGACTGTTGCGCGTCTGGAGCGCCTTACCGGTGGGTCAGTTCCATTATTGGGGCGGATTCCTTTTGATCCGGCCCTTCGTGAAGCAGGAGATATCGGAGCTCCACTGGTGGAAGGAAAGGAATCCACTCAGGCCTTCCGAGAGATCGCCGAGCAATTGATAAAACGGAACACCTCTCTTACTGGGCGGCGCCTGCCAATTTCTGCACACTAAGTTTTACTCCGAGTGGTTTTTATCCTCGGCTCGCAACTCCTCTACCAATTCGCGAAGCTCACCACGAATGAAATCGCGAGTAGCTGCGTCACCAAGCCCCTCGCGTAATGCAGCAATCTCTCTAGTGAGATATTCCGTTGCCGCAAGATTGCGCTCATCTCGAGAGCGGTCCTCTGCCGATTGAATCCGGTCACGATCAGCCTGTCGATTCTGAGCGAGCAAAATTAGTGGTGCAGCATACGACGCTTGTAGCGACAAGATGAGCGTCAAGAAAATAAAGGGAAAGGGGTCAAATCGCAGGTTACTTGGTGCGAAGGCATTCCAGAGCACCCAGGTAAGGACGAAGACTGACATATATACCAAGAAATTTGCGGTGCCTAAAAAACGAGCGAAGCGTTCGGAGAGTTGTCCGAATGCTTCAGAGTTATAGGTTGGACGCAAAGATCTTTTACCGCGACGTGGCAAATCAAGACGATTGCTCATTTCAACACCTCCCGGCTGTCATCATCATGTCGTGCTCGCCAATTTTCAGGGAGCAAATGGTCAAGAACATCGTCGACTGTCACCACACCAAGCAGTCGATCGTTGTCGTCAACAATCGGAACTGCCACCAAGTTATATGCTGCGAAATATGAAGAAATTGTCGTAAGGTTCTTATCTGGTGTCAGCGACTCGGATTCCGTATCAATAATCGAACCCAGGAGCGTGGCTGGAGGTTCTCGAAGTAATCGTTGAAAATGTGCGATCCCAAGGAACTTCCCAGTAGGAGTCTCATGCGGCGCCCTGGTTACGAAGACTTGGGCGGCAAGGGCAGGAGTGATTTCACTCGCGCGAAGCGCCGCAAGTGCTTCAGCCACCGTGTTGTCGGCAGCAAGAATCACTGGTTCTGTTGTCATCATTCCACCAGCGGAATAATCCTCGTACACCATCAATCGTCGAACATCTTCAGCATCTTCAGGTTCCATCAAGTTAAGGAGAGATTCCGCTTTTTCACTTCCGACTTCACGAAGTAAGTCAGCGGCATCATCAGGATCCATCTCGCCAAGCACATCGGCAGCGCGCTCACCTTCGAGTTGAGCTAGGAGCGCAACTCGCTCACCCTCTTCCATCTCTTCGAGCACATCTGCGAGCCGCTCATCATCAAGTGCTCGGGCGATCTCAACGCGTCGTGGCATTGAAAGGTCATGAAGTGCACCAGCGAGGTCTGCAGCTTTGAGCGTCGCTAGGGTTGCCATGAGGCTGCGCGCACCATCATCAGTCTCTCCTGTGATGAACTCAGTAAGTTCCGAGTATTCGACAGTCTTGCCCGGACCACGTCGGCGCAGGCCGGATCCTTTAGTGGCAACGTGCACCTTGCTCAATAACCAATCGCCTCGACGATTTTGTTCCATAGCAATATCTTCGATAACGACGCGCTCAGTTTTTCCGATAAGTGTCGTCGTGCGATCAAGGAATTCGCCAAGAACCAAAAACTCTCCAGGGCGAGGTTGGAAGCGGCGCACATTTAGTAAACCAGTGATAACAACAGTGCCAGGCTCGATAGAAGTAATTCGAGTGATCGGAATGAAGATACGTCGTCGCGGCGGTACTTCGATAATCAAACCCAAGACGCGCGGGGCAACTGGGCCAGTTTGCAGGGTCGCGACAGCATCGCGCACCTTTCCCACTTGGTCACCCGCTGGGTCGAAAACCGCAGTTCCCGCCAGGCGCGCTATAAAGACTCGATTCAATGTAGCGCTCATAGCGCCAAGGGTACCGGTTAGGGTCTTCCTCATGACTTCGCATGGTGCTCCTCAGCGACGGATGCGATCACCCATAGCAGGCGCCGATTTGCTCCGGCTTGCTATTGGAGTTATTGGAATCGGGACCTCAGGACCGCTGATTGCATGGGGCACGATGGCAGTTCCCGTAGCAATTTTCTGGCGAAATCTCGGGGGCTCTCTCATCACCTTGCCATTTGCAATCATCAAAGGAGAGTGGCGACGGCTATCGAAAATTTCGTGGGGTTGGTCAATTCTTGCCGGAGTTTTTCTTGCCCTCCATTTCATCTGCTTCTTCTATTCAATGCGCATGACGAGCGTGGCTAGCGGTACGGCTTTGACGGCAACGCAACCTATTTTTGTTGCGCTCTGGCTTCGTTATAAAGGTCGGAGAGTTGATCATCGAGTCTGGGCTGGAATGGGGATCTCGATGATTGGTGTACTGATCATTACTGGAGTCGATTGGTCGTTTTCAACACGGTCGCTCATCGGGGATCTTGTGGCATTACTCGGTGGTGCACTTGCAGCTGCGTATGTTACGGCAGGTTCACATGTTCAAAAAAATGTTTCGACGACAACCTACACGGCAATCTGCTATCTCGTTTGTGCCTTGACTTGTCTGGTATTTGTCATTCCAAGCGGAGCATCGCTAACGAATTATCCGCAATCAGAATGGCTTCTCATTCTTGGTTTGATAGTAGGGGCACAGCTACTTGGCCACACATTGTTCAATCAAGTTCTGGTACGGGTCAATCCTGCAGTTGTCTCACTCATTGTCTTTTTTGAAGTTCCGGTAGGCGCGTTACTAGCAGCATGGTGGTTAGATCAGATTCCACCAGCGGGAATTATTCCGGGAATTGCGCTACTGATCTTTGGAAGTGGCTTGGTCGCCACTCGAACCACGCAACTTCAAGGCGAGCGCACCAATGTTGATTGATCTCCATGCACATACCAACCTCAGTGACGGGCTAGACTCCCCAGACGAGTTAGTTCAACGCGCAATAATTGAGAAAATCTCCGTATTAGCGATCACTGATCACGATACTGTGGAGAGTTGGCAACGTTTACGTAATCATTCCGGGAGTGGTGCACTTACTATCGTTCCTGGAGCTGAGATTTCCTGTCGGACATCATCTGGCATGAGCGTGCACATGCTCGGGTATCTCTTTGATCCGGAAGATCATCGCCTTGCAGAAATGATGTCGCTAACTCGTGATGATCGAATACCTAGGATGAAAAAGATCATTCAGCTCCTCAATGATGCCGGGATTGATGTCACATTTGATGATGTTGCAGCACGCGCTGATGGCGCCGCCACAGTCGGTCGACCCCATCTAGCAGATGCTTTGATTGCACTAGGAGTGGTAGCCAGTCGAGAGGAAGCATTCACTCGCTACCTACACAATGACTCACCCTTCTATGTAGGCCATTTAGCGCCTGCTCCCGAAGAGGCGATTGCTGCGATTAAGAATGCAGGTGGAGTGAGCATCTTGGCACATGGTTTGGCTGGAACACGTGGTGATATTTATGCACTCGATGACATCGCCTCGTTAGTCGAACAAGGATTAGATGGCGTCGAAGTAGATCATCGTGACCATGACCAACAAGCGCGGTTAAGTCTCCGTGAACTAGCAGATTCGCTGAACATCTTTGCGACTGGCTCAAGTGATTATCACGGTGTCAGCGTTGGCCAGCGACTTGCCATGGAGGTCACTGCGCCTGAGGTCTGGGAGGGTATCCTCAACCGTGGGAGCGGATGTGAGGTGTTTTCGGTATGAATGCGAGTCTGAGCACAGTCAGCGCTCTGACCTTTGGCATCCAAGTGTTCGTCACATTGATTGTGATTATTGACCCGCCAGGGGTGATGCCGATTTTCCTCTCCTTAGTATCGAAGTATTCAGTCGAAGAGCAGCGGCGTTTGGCATGGAAAACGGCGAGCGTTTCACTGCTTGTCATCATCGTCTTCGCGTTATTTGGTCAGTTCATCCTTGACTACTTGAAGATTTCGTTACCAGCGCTACAAGGTGCGGGGGGATTACTTCTCTTACTTGTGGCTCTTGACCTGCTTATCGGAAATGAACGGAAGCCGGCTAACGATAGCGATGTCAACGTCGCCCTTGTGCCATTGGGAACTCCGTTACTTGCCGGACCAGGTGCGATTGTTGCAACGATCATCTTCGTTAAACAAGCGACCTCCGATTCGACGGGTTCGGCAGAGATGATGGCTGCACTCTTGGTCGCAATCGTCATCCTGCATATCTTCCTTGGTTTGGTTCTGGCCTACTCCACTGGAATTATCAAAATCATCAAGAAGTCGGGTGTGACATTGATCGCGCGCATTGCAGGTCTGCTGTTGGCTGCAATCGCAGTTCAGATGATTGCCGATTCAGTCCGTGCATTTATTAACGCATGAGCGATCAACAATCATTTGAAGGGATGCCAGAAAAGCTCTTTGCCTGCACTCCGTATCGCCTAGAAACCTGGCTCGATTGCCCAAAGAAATATCGGTACACCTACATCGACGCTCCTAAACCGCCACGCGGCGGGCCCTGGGGGCACACCAGTATGGGAAGCGCTGTACATAACGCGTTACGAGAGTGGTTCACCCTTGCTACCGAGTTAAGAACGGTCGAAAAAGGTGCTGAGTTAGTAATAAAGCATTGGCGTAACGAAGGATTTCGCGATGAAGAGCAATCCGATCGCTACCGATTTCGAGCGCAGAATTGGGTCCGTGAATACCTTGCAAAGGTTGATCCACACATTGAGCCACGCGGACTTGAGCGAACGGTAAGTACTACCACGGAACATCTCTCGTTATCAGGGCGGGTCGATCGAATTGATGAACGGGATGGGGAATTAGTAATCATCGATTACAAGACCGGAAAGCGGCCTCCAGATGAGGCTGAGACTGGCGGTTCGTTGGCGCTAGCTATCTACGCGCTAGGCGCAGAACGAACCCTACGTAAGCGCTGTCGAACTGTAGAACTTCACCACCTACCATCGGATACCAAAGTTGCATTTCGTCATGACGATGACTCTCTCGCACGCCATATCAAACGCGCGGAACGAATCGCTGCGGAGGCGCTGGAAGCGACGGCGGCAGAACGCTTCCCAGCCACTCCGGGAGCGCTTTGCGCATATTGCGATTACGCTCGGATATGCAGTGATGCCGATCGAGCTCCCGCGCAACCATGGGCCGGGCTCGATGAACAGTAGATGAGAACAAGTCAGTTCTTGTCACGCAGTTTTCCAAAGGAGTCTTACTTGTGAAAGAGGGATATTTCGCGCCGGATTCAATCGTCGCGAAAGTTCATTCTGATCCAGCGTTGATCGTTGGTGGAATTCGTGCGCTCATGGAACAGGCGCTTCATCCCGTCGCGATGGCCGGGGTGGCAAAGTACTCCGATTTTCGTGATGATGCGTGGGGCAGATTGCGCCGCACTGGCGAGTATGTAGCTCTGGTGACTTACGGCTCTCGTGACGAGGTTGACCGGGCAGCCGAGCGAGTTCGAATGATTCATCGCCGCCTTGGCTTGGATACCCAGGAGGAGCTGCTCTGGGTGCATACCTCGATGGTGGATGCCTTTGTTGATGTAGCAAAACGGTCGGGTATGCCGCTTTCCACCTCTGACATCGATGATTATTTGTACCAGATGGTGATCTTTGCCGAACTGGTGGGCGTGCACCGTGCGAGCATCCCCAGTTCTTATCTTGAACTTCAGAATTACATGGATGAAATCAGATCAAAACTTTCCGCCACCGACGAAGCCAAACGCACAGCAGTCTTTCTCACCTTCCCACCGATGTCACCAGTGATTCGCTTTGCGACACCTGCGACTGCATTATGGGCTTCGGTCGCTACCCTCGCTGCTGCCTCCCTACCGCGCTGGGCGCGAGATATGTATGGCTGGCCAACATTTCCCGGACAAGAGAGTGCGACAAATCGAGCGCTTGTGGCTTTTCGTAATAATGCGTTACGGCTCCCTGAATTTATGCGTACGAGCCCTTATGCACGAGTGGGTGCGCGATGAGTCGAATTGTTGCCGTGATGAATTCCGCCGGTGGAGTGGGGCGCACGACAAGTGCGCACTGCCTGGCGGTGGCCTTCTCTGAATATGGACGAAAGGTGTTGCTTGTTGATTGTGATCCGCAAGGAGCTTTGACCTTCACTATGGGCAAAGAGAGGGCAGTTCGGACCGTTTACGACATTTTTTCTGGGCGCGAGCGCGCACTGGGCATGATTCATCAAACTGAAGAACGAGTTGATCTGATTCCTGCCAGTCCAAAATTATCTGAAGCAATCCCAGTAAAAAACCGAGAAGTTCTCTTTAACGCTTTACAGAAGTTCGAGTATGACCTAGTCATCATCGATTCAGGTTCTGGATTAAGTGAGCTCAACCAATGCGTACTTGCTGCCGCTGATGAAATCATCATTCCCACGCGCTTGGATTTGCTATCGATGCGAGGAGCCCTTCAGATTGCCCAGGCAAGTAAGCGTTATCGAGGAAAAGTTCGAGCGGTGTTGCCTACGATGGTTGAGGCTCGCTCTAAGCATGGTAATGAAATGATTCTCGAGCTCAAAGCTAAATTTGGTAAAACTGTGATTGATCCCGGAATACCCAAGAGCCCACTCATACTCGATGCAGTGGTTGCTGGTCAGTCGCTACTGACCTTTAAGAAGGCGAGTGATTTAGCCGGCCGGTATCGAGAAATTACTTACGACTTGCTCTAAATCAGTTGGTACCAAAACCGACTTTACGCTCAGAACGTGCGCTCACTTCGACGAAACCAACCTTGGTTGCCGGCACAATCAACCGTCGCCCTTTTTCATCGGTAAAGGCAATGTGTGAACCCTCATGTAGCGCGCGTGCGACTGTTGCTTCAATGTCATCGGCGGTATTGGTCAATTCGATTGTCAGTTCACGAGGCGAATCGGTAATTCCGATTCGAACTTCAACCTTGCCGCCTGCAACTGCTGCAGTTGCGGATTCTGCACTCTTTTTTGCGCTCATATTCTCAGCCTACCTAGTTATCTCTTGTTGCGCTCGTCAAGTGAGCGTGGATATCCGGAGATGCCGCGCCACTGGAGATTGGCTACAAGACGCGCGGCTTCCTCACGTGGCACGCGTCCATCGCGCTCAAGCCAATAGCGCGCAGTGAATTGTGCAGTTCCTACCAAACCAATTCCAAGCAGCATTGCTGCCTCGTCAGGTATTCCAGTGTCGGCAGCGATTACTGCACTCACAGCGGCTGCGCAATCGTATGTCATACGAGTAAGGCGTTCGCGAACGGCAGGTTCCACGCTCATATCACTCTCAAAGAGAAGGCGATAGGCCTCGCCCTCCTCTTCAATGAAATTAAAATATGCATCAACAGTTGCTCGAACCCGGTCAGCATTATCTTGAGTCGAGGCGATTGCGCGCTGAATGGAGTAGACCAATTGATCGACATGGAGGTCTAGGACAGCCAGATAAAGATCGAGTTTGCTGGGAAAGTGTTGGTAGAGCACCGGTTTACTCACCCCGGCTCGATCTGCTATCTCATCCATAGCCGCGGCGTGGTAGCCAGCTGAGGTGAAGACTTCAAGGGCGGCTGTTAGTAATTGCGCTCGCCGTTCATCGCGAGGTAAACGCGCCTTGGTATCGCTCATGGGGTCGATGGTAGGCCTTCGAGTGGAGCGAGGGTAAATAAACGTGGCAGAGTAGGGGTGTGAGCCTTCCCATCAAAGCACCCTTACCACCTTTAGTGGAGCCGGGGCCGCCGCTCACCGTCGATCAGGTTCGTCGCTATAGCCGCCATTTGATAATCCCCGATGTTGCAATGGATGGTCAACGTCGCTTAATGGCCGCCAAGGTCCTCTGCGTAGGCGCTGGTGGATTGGGTTCGCCGGCATTGATGTATTTGGCAGCTGCTGGCGTGGGCACTTTAGGAATCGTTGAATTCGATGTCGTCGATGAATCCAATCTGCAGCGTCAAATTATTCACGGACAGAGCGATATCGGAAAGAGCAAAGCCCATAGCGCTGCCGAGAGTATTGCGGAAATTAATCCCTATACCAAGGTGATAATTCACGAGACTCGTCTTGATAACTCCAATGTTATGGAGTTGTTTGCTCAGTATGACTTGATTATCGATGGAACCGACAATTTTGCCACGCGTTACATGGTCAACGATGCTGCAGTTCTCCTTGGCAAACCTTATGTATGGGGATCGATTTACCGCTTTGATGGTCAGGCAAGCGTCTTCTGGGCAGAGCATGGCCCCTGCTATCGCTGTCTTTATCCCGAGCCACCACCACCAGGAATGGTTCCCAGCTGCGCCGAGGGTGGCGTACTCGGAGTGCTCTGTGCATCAATTGGCTCAATTCAAGTGACCGAAGCAATCAAGTTGCTCACCGGAATTGGCGAGCCACTCATCGGCGAATTGATGATCTATGACGCTTTGGAAATGAGCTATCGAAAGGTCAAAATTCGAAAGGATCCTAATTGTGTTCTCTGCGGACCTAACGCAACTCAAAGAGAGCTCCTTGAGGATTACGAGGGATTCTGCGGAGCTATCTCGACCGCTGCAACTGAAGCAGTGGCAGGATCAACCATCTCGGTCGAGCAACTAAAAAATAAGATGGACCAGAAAGATAACTTCTTACTCATTGATGTGCGCGAGCCGGCAGAATTTGAAATAGTACGGATTCCAGGGTCGGTGCTCATACCCAAGCAGGAATTTCTTGATGGTTCGGTGCTTGCCAAACTTCCACAAGACAAGCCGATTATCTTGCACTGTAAAAGCGGCGTGCGTTCTGCAGAGTGTTTAGCAGTACTTAAGGGCGCAGGGTTTTCTGACGCCTCTCATGTCAGCGGTGGCGTGATTGCTTGGGCCAAGCAGATTGATACGTCACTGCCTACTTATTGATTTGCAACGCTCGGTTCAGGAAGTCCAACTCAAGCAACATCAAGTTCTCAGCAACCACCTCTTGTGGCGTCATGTGTGTAACCCCCGTCAGTGGAAGTACCTCATGGGCTCTACCAGCTTCGAGGAGGGCGGATGAGAGCTTGAGCGAGTTTGAGACTAATACATTGTCATCGACCATCCCGTGAATAATCATTACCGGAACCGAGAGATTTTTAGCTTCATTGAGCAGCGATGATTTTTCATAGTTGGGGTGCTTGTCATCCGGGCCCATGAATCGCTCCGTGTAGAAAGTGTCATAAAGTCGAAAATCAGTTACCGGCGCGCCAATAATTGCCGCCCGAAAGATATCTGGTCGGCGCATCGCGGCAAGCCCAGCTAAGTAACCACCAAATGACCAACCGCGAATCGCAATACGAGCGGTATCGATTAAACCTGGTCGCGCTTGTATAAGCGCTGAAACCGCATCTGCTTGATCTTCGACGGGCGCACTCGAGAGATCATTCAGAATCTCCCGTTCCCAACTCGGATTTCGATGTGGAGTACCTCGACCATCTGCGATAAGTACTGCAAATCCTTGATTTGCGATCCACTGCGCCTCAGCGTACGCACTTTTCGCCTCCACCACTCGAGCGTGACCAGGTCCACCATATGGATCAACGAGCAATGGCAGATCTTTTGCCGCACGATTTTGCGGAAGTACGAGCGCTGCATGCAATTGTCGATCGCCAAGAACAAGGAACTCCGGCTTTGCATCAACCTCTGGTCTCTCGTTGAGCGATGCAATGGAGCGAGAGCGGCCATCGCGCTTGATGACCACAGAGACTTCATAACTATCCATATCGCGAGAGATGAGTAGGAGCGTTCCACCAGCGGCGCGCGCCATGTGAACCCCAGGTTTTGATGTGAGTACCTCGAATTCTCCGCCCCAGCCTCGCCAATAAATATGCGATTGCGTGGGCTCAAAAGTTCCCGCGAAGGTGATGCCATCCCTATCTATCGCGATAATTCCATCGACTTGTAGATTGGCTGGAGTGACCACCTCGCCGTTTATAGCAATGGCATGGGTATTTTCGTGAATTACATGCGTAATCAATTCTCCGGACGGACTCCAAGCAGGAAATCCACTGACTAAATCAATCCATGCAGAATCCTTTACTTCAGCAATCACTCGCGCGTGCGCGCTCTCTGAATCAATAGCAAGAATCTCTGCATGTCGTTGATTTCTGGACATTGTCATAATCAATGGCGGCACCTTGCCATCCCCTGGAACTACCGAGCAGAGATATTCGTGTGCAGGATTCCAGAGTATTTCTGTTCGAGAAAAATCAGCGAGTTTAAGGATGTAAAGTGAGGTGATTACATTCTCCGTACCAACGAATGGATAGCGCACCTCGCGTGGGGAACTTTGCGGATCTGCAGGATCACTAATCCAGATTTTTTTAACAGGAGATTGATCAAAACGTTCCACGAAAAGTGATTTACTATCAGCGCTCCACCAAAAGCCGTGATGGCGAGACATTTCTTCACTAGCGACAAATTCTGCAGTACCGTAAAAGATATTTTCATCTTCTGGTGTGCAGAGCACGTCAACTTTGCCATGACGAGTCAGATGAAGTTGGCCTTCGGGGGTGATGTATGCAATTGCGCTACCATCTGGGGAGAGTTGTGGATCAATCACTACACCAGTGCTTGACTCTTCGGTCACCTTTTTAGTTGTTACATCAAGACAATAGAGTTTGCCAGAAAGTACGAAAGCCACTTTTTCACATCTCTGATCTGTGGAGTAAGAGGTGATACCGCCCGCGGCTTCACGAGTGCGCTCGCGTCGCGCACGCTCTTGTACAGATAGGTGTTCTTCGCCATCTACCAAGAGGTGTAGTGGGTCAACGAGCAATTCTTCGATATCGGTACGAAGGTCATACTGATACAGGCGCCCAATCCGATCTGTTCCTGTCAAACTCCGCACGAAGATCACTCGTTGGCCATCAGGTGACACGGTGAAACTCCGTGGGGCGCCTAGAGAGAAGCGTTGTGTTTTCGCTGAGTGACGTGGAAAGGAGAGTTGCGACAGGGCGGCCATAGGAATTCACCGTACCCTTTAATCCATGAATTCGGCTACACCAGGACGACTCCTACTCGTGCACGCGCACCCAGATGATGAGACCATCAACAATGGAGTCACGATGGCAATGTATGCGCAAGCTGGCGCCCAGGTTGCTCTAGTTACCTGTACTCGTGGCGAAGAGGGAGAGATTCTCGTCCCTGAGCTTGCTGCAGCTGCTAGCGATAAAGAGGATCGACTGGCAGAGATTCGTGAGCGCGAACTTGCTCAAGCGCTCAACGCGTTGGGCGTGCATAGACATTGGTTTCTTGGAGCACCAAACAAGATCTTTCGGGATAGCGGAATGATGGGTATGCCACAAAATTCTCGCAGCGATGTCTTTTGGAGCGCTGACATACCAGAGGCCGCAACTTTGTTGAGCGACTACATTCTTGATTTTAAACCACACGTAATGATTACCTATGACGAATTTGGGGGATATGGCCATCCAGATCACATTCAAGCTCATCGAGTAGCGATGATGGCTGCAGAGATTAGCGCAACACGAGGTTGGGATATTCCAAAAATCTACTGGAACATAATGCCGCGCTCAGTCGTGCAAAAGGGAATGGATGCAATGAAGGAGCTTGGTTCTGATTTCTTTGGCGTGGAATCCATTGATGAATTACCGTTTGTCAAAGATGATGAGTTTGTCCATGCAGTAATCGATGGAAATGATTTTGTTGAGATGAAGCAAGAGGCTATGCGTGCGCACCGAACGCAAATATCGGTAGATGGTCCGTTTTTTGCCCTCTCAAATTCACTCGGGATGCAAGTTTTTGGATATGAGTACTACACCCGAGTTAAAGGTGGGCCCGGGCCCAACCTAGATGCAGAAGGTCGTGAAACAGACCTTTTCTCGGGGATCTCGTTATGAGACGGCTGATCGAAAACTTTTCTACCTTTACCGCTGGCGTCATCATTGGCGCTCTTGGAGTGGTCGTTCATAATTTTTCCATTGGCTGGTTTCCACTCGGCCTCATCGCTGCTCTAGTGGGTAGTTTCGCTGCGACCAGGGTGATTGGGATATACCTTGGTCGGCGCGGGGTCAGGCTCTGGTTTCTTCTTGGTTGGACATTTATCGCTCTTCGTGGCGGGATCTTCGGTAATAGTGATGAATTACTCATCATGTCTAATGGCGCAGGAAATGCTTTTCTGGGGCTAGGGTTCTTGCTAGTGCTTGTAGGTATCTGGGCACGAATCTAAAGAGGATTTGCGAAAGGGATATGAGTAACGCCAAGCGGTATTCGATTATTGCGGCGATAGCGCTGGCGTTCGTTGCAATTATCTGGGTGGGATCATGGATTGCGGTTGGTTCGAAAATTCCACCAAAAACTCGCTTCCTCGAGGTGGACATCTCTCGCCTTTCAACAACGGAAGCTGCCAAGAAAATCTCGCAAACAAAAAAGAGTGAAATATCAGGAGAGCTGAAATTAAATGTTGATTCCAAGAAATTTACGATTCCGGTCGTAGATTCAGGGGTCCGTTTAGATATCGAGAAGAGTCTGAGCACATCACCGAAGCGAAGTTGGAATCCACGCCAACTTTTCACTTTGCTTTTTGAGACGAAATATCTCGAACCAATTGTTATTACCGATAAGGAGGCTTTTAGGCGTGCGATTCGGTCGATAGAACGTGAGGTAAACCGTCCGCCCCGAAATGCAGATATCGTCTACGATGGAATCGTTCCGAAAATTCTCAATTCCCGCGCTGGTAAATCTATCGATCGTGAGGAAGCACTTGACGTCATCGCTCAACAGTGGTTACGAAGTGATGTCATCGAGTTGCGAACCAAGACTCGCGCGGCACGAATATCTGATGACGAAGCGCGTGAGTTATTAACTTTTGCAGAAAATGCCACGTCAGCGCCGGTATCAGTGACCTTAGCCATTGAAAAACCCGTCACGTTTTCGCTCACACCCAATGTGATTGCCCAAGCGCTCACCTTTATCCCCGGTCGTGGAGAGAAGCTCGAGGCGAAGTGGTTGAAGGCGACCTTTATTAATGCTGTGGGAAAGAAGTGGGCCAGTCATGTCGTTGAACCGGTCAATGCATCATTCACCATAAGCGGTGGGCAACCCCGCGTACAGCCCTCCCGTGATGGATTAGATGTCCCTGAAGAAAAGTTAAGCAGCGCACTGATAGCCGCCTTAGCTAAAACTGGCGCGGAGCGGAGAGCAACACTGACACCCGAACCGGTCGCTGCCAAAATCACAACAGAGATGGCCGGTGGCTTAGGAATAAAAGAGGTGATTGGCACCTTCACAACATTCTTCCCATACGCAGAGTATCGAATCATTAATATCCAGCGAGCAGCGCGCTGGATGGATGGTGTCATCGTCAAACCTGGTGAGGTGTTCAGTTACAACAAATCTGTTGGTGAACGGACTGAGGCTCGAGGTTTTGTGCCAGGAATCATGATTGATCGAGGAGTGTTCAAGAAGGATTGGGGTGGCGGAGTATCACAAGTGGCAACTACTACGTGGAATGCTGCCTGGTTTAGTGGTTTGGAATTACTCCAACATAAACCCCACAGTTTTTACATATCGCGATATCCAGCAGGTCGTGAATCAACGGTGGCGTGGCCGAGTGTTGATGTGAAATTCCGAAATAACTCCGGACACCCGATTTTCGTGGATACTTCTTTTACAAACAGATCAGTGACCGTGACTATTTATGGCACAAAGTTCGTTGACGTTGAAACTGAGAGTGGACCACGTACTAAGCCGGTTGATTTCAAAGTGCTAGAAAATGATTCTGAAGGGTGCATTTTCCAGGAGGGAGTCGCTGGCTTTACCATCGAAGTTTGGCGCATCCTGAAGAAGGATGGGATCGAGGTCAAACGCGAGAAGTATCGAACGCGGTATCTCCCGGAGGATCGAATCATCTGCACCAACCCCAAAGCTCGCTGGATGAACCCACCTCTTGATGTACAACGAGCGCTCACTCGCTAAAGCGCTTCCCAGCTCTGCCCGTTTGGACCATCTACCACTCGAATTCCTTGCTGCAACAACTCTGCTCTCAGTTCATCACTTCGCGACCAATCAGATCCTGCCCGAGCCTGAGTCCGTTCTTCGAGCAACTTTTGGATCTGAGGGCTGAGCGCGAGGTTTTCCTGATCTGGAACCTCGAGGTCAAGGCCAAGGAGCTCATCGGCGGCGAGAAATGTTGCACGCTTTTTGGCATCTGCCACCTTCTCATCCCGCTCGATTTTTCGGAGCAAAAGCATGGCGGCGGAGGTATCCAGATCGTTTACGAAATGCGCGCGAATCTGTTCGAGCAAATTTTGGTCTGCGCTCCCACCGGTTGGCCATGAGGTGATCTTCTTCCGCCAACGTTTGACGGTGCTGTGGGCCGCTTCGATTGTCTCCCACGTGAGATTCATCTGTGTGCGGTAATGGCTCTCGAGAAAGAGTAAGCGCAGAGCTAGCGGATCGATTCCTCGTTCGACAAGGTCGGCAACATGAAGGACATTTCCCGAGCTTTTTGCCATCTTTCTTCCCTCGAAGAGCAGGTGCTCACCGTGGACCCATTGTTTAACGAATTCTGAGTTCGTTGCTGTATTGCTTTGCGCACGCTCGTTCTCGTGATGGGGGAAGCGAAGATCGATTCCACCTAAATGGAGTGATACTCCCTGCGGAAAGTAGTGCAAAGACATTGCCGAGCATTCAATGTGCCAACCAGGGAAACCAACCCCCCAAGGGGTTTGCCAAGTCATCTGACGATTAGCGGATGCGATTTTCCACAGAGCCCAATCAGCGTGAAATCTTTTTCCAGGTTCAGAACCCTGGTTGGTCGCATCGAAGCGATACCCAGCTTGCAGATTTTCCAGAGTGTTGTGACTGATTGCCCCATACTCCTTGAAACTTCGTGCAGCGAAATATAGAGAGCCATCTTGTCCTTGGTACGCAGCTCCGACGTATATTAATTGTGCAATTAAATCTGTGATGAGCGCGATTGATTCACTTGCCTTTGGATAGGCATCAGCAGTAAGAATATTTAACGACTTTAAGTCAGCATGAAAAGCGCTCTCATAGAAGCGAGCAATTTCAAAGGGATCCTTCTGCTCAAGTTTGGCTTGAGCCAGAATTTTGTCTTCCTCGACTTCAATGTTTACATCGTCATTAAGATGGCCAACATCCGTGATGTTTTGAATATATCGATAGCGAACTCCTTCCGATTTAAGGGTTCGCCTAACCAGATCACCCAAGAGGAAGGTGCGGAGATTTCCGACGTGTGCAAATCGATATACGGTTGGGCCGCAGCAATAGATATCTACGGTGCCACTGGGCGAGGGCGCGACGCTAACCAGGCGCTTCTCCTTAGTGTCGTAGAGTTGCATTTAACGCTCCAGCCTTTTCCAGGCGACTATTCGCTCGGGATCGAACCTTTTGATATTCCCATACTTATCGAGGACTTGATTCACTTCCACCAGCTCTCCCAAGAGATCTCGAAATTTGCCAGGCTCCTCGTCGTGAATCCGAATGGTGACTCGATGGCCGACATCGCTTGAATCAGGGGCAGGTCGCTGCGTGTGGTTCGGCACATTCACCAGCATAGAGTGGAAATTACGGGGAAAGGCAGCATAATTAGGGGCGGTCGCGTAACTCTGCCGTAACAGGCAGCGGCGAATTGTGACACGTGAGGAAAAGGCAAGGACAGGAGAGCGCAGTGACCTACATCATCGCAGGGCCATGTATCGACGTGAAGGACAAGTCATGTATCGAAGAGTGCCCGGTTGATTGCATTTATGAAGGTGGACGGATGCTGTACATCCAGCCTGATGAGTGCGTTGATTGTGGCGCGTGCGAACCAGTCTGCCCCGTAGAAGCTATTTATTATGAAGACGATGTGCCCGGTGAGTTCAGTGAGTATAAGTCGATCAATGAAGAGTTCTTCAACGAAATTGGCTCTCCTGGTGGTGCGAGTAAGGTCGGCGCTCAAGAGGGCGACCATCCAGTAGTTGCGGCGCACCCGAAAGGGTAGTTACGGCAGCGCCCGAGGTGAGACTCCCAGATTTTCCGTGGGATTTACTCGCGCCCTACAAGAAAAGCGCCAGCGAACATACTGATGGCTTAATTGATCTCTCCATCGGAACACCAGTGGATCCATCGCCGATTGCGATGCAAGCCGCCCTTGCTACCAGTGGGAATGCGCCGGGCTATCCGCTCACTATCGGCAGTGCAGAGCTGCGCGCAACGTTAGAACGGTGGATTCGCTCGAAGTTCTTTCCAGTCGGAGCGATTGATTACCTTCCCACGATTGGTTCGAAAGAGATTGTTGGGCTACTGCCAACCCTCTTGCAGGCGAAAAAAGTCTTGATTCCCGAGATTGCCTACCCCACTTATCAAGTAGGTGCGTTAGTTGCCGGAGCCGAGTGGGTCGCCGTGGGAGATGACTGTCATTCTTGGCCTGCGGATGCCGATTTACTCTGGATCAATTCTCCAGGTAATCCTCATGGACGGGTGCTGAGTGAATCCCAGCTCCGTGAAATCATCACTTGGGCGCGCAAAACTAAAACGATAGTTGCCAGCGATGAGTGCTACTTCGAATTAGGTTGGGAACGCGAACCACTCTCCATATTGCAGGTGGCCGATGGGGATAGCAGTGGATTGTTGGTCGCACATTCTTTGTCGAAGAGTTTTAATGCAGCTGGTTATCGCGCAGCATTTATTGCGGGGGATCCCACCGTGGTGGCAGCGATTCGCGAAGTTCGTAAACACCTAGGGTTGATTATGCCCGCGCCGATTCAGAACGCCATGAGAGCAGCTCTTGATGCGCCCGCTGAGATAGCGATCCAAAAGGAGCGCTATCGCGCTCGCCGAGAGGTGTTGAGCAGTGCTCTTGTCTCAGCAGGTTTCGAGATCTCACACTCTGAGGCCGGCCTCTATCTATGGTCGACACGGGGCGAGGATTGTTGGGCAAGCGTGCAATGGGCGGCCGAGCGCGGGATCTTGGTAACTCCTGGAATTTTTTATGGCCCCAAGGGAGCAGAACATATCCGAGTCGCGTTGACGGCAAGTGATGAGGACATAAAACGCGCTAGCAAGCGACTTGCTTAGGTAGGCATTGATGGAAGCGATTCTTCTTGTCGGAGGAAAAGGCACGAGATTGTTGCCACTTACTCTGGAAATACCCAAACCAATGCTCAAAGTTGCCGGCGTGCCTTTTATCGCACATCAAATTGGGTATGCAATCGAACATGGAATCTCCAGAATCGTCGTCGCTACCTCTTATAAAACCGAGCAATTCCTCGATTATTTGGGCGACGGAAGCCGTTTTGGTATCGAAATTATCCACGCGGTGGAGCAGGAGCCGTTGGGCACTGGAGGAGCAATCGCTAATGCGTCGATTTTCTTGGAAAGTGGCGCTGGTGAGCCCGTTGCCATTCTCAATGGCGATGTATTAAGTGCTCATGACATCAGCGCACAGATTCAACTCCATCGGAAGCGTGCCGCCGATGCCACATTGCATTTAGTTAAGGTCGAGGATGCGCGCGCCTACGGCTCAGTACCCACCGATGAGCAGGGGCGCATCCTGGAATTTGTCGAGAAATCCGATAATCCACCGACAAATTTTATTAATGCGGGTTGCTATATCTTCACTCGCGCCATCATCGATGAGATTCCCAGAGGGAGAGTAGTGAGCGTAGAGCGCGAGACATTTCCCCATTTGTTAGCGCAGGGGCGAGCGTTAGAAAGCTTTAAAAGCGAAGATTATTGGATTGACATCGGGACTCCAGCAGCGCTTTTGCAGGCATCAAAAGATTTACTCACTGGAGTATTTCGCTCCCCAGCAATCGACCAATCATCGATAGCAGCAATGAAGTTTGTCGATAAGCGCGCAACTGTCAGTGCCAGTGCGCACATCGGCTTGGGCTGTGCAATTGGGGCGAGTGCTATTGGTGCGAACGTGGCGATCGAGGAGAGCGTGATTGGTGATGGGGTTGTTATCCATGACGGCGCACATATTCGCGCATCCATTGTGGGCGATGGAGTGGAAATTATGGCGGGAGCAACTGTCGAGAGTGCAGTTCTTGGCGGAGCCAGCCCCGAGGGTCCTCAGATAGCGGGGGAGCGAAAGAAGAAATAGTCGACAATTTCTCGGATCGAAAATTAAGAGGAAATTTTCTCGCCTCCTAACTTGACGAATTGGAGTTACACGCGTGTAATTCTCCCTAGGTCCTATCGAGTCTGGGGTAACGCCAAGGCTCGCCGGTCAAAGCAGTGGAAAACTTTTGTTCGTTTGTTCATTGGAGAAGTTAGGGGCAATAGATGAGCGCACCGCTCACGCCGTTTGAGGGTGGAAACCCAGCAGAACTTTCCTGGCAAGAGCGAGCGCTCTGTGCCGAAACCGATCCCGAGGCTTTCTTCCCTGAAAAAGGTGGATCCACTCGTGAGGCAAAGCGCGTCTGCCTCTCCTGTGAAGTCCGAAGCGAATGTTTGGAATATGCCCTTGCGCACGATGAGCGCTTTGGAATTTGGGGCGGACTCTCTGAGCGCGAGCGCCGTCGCCTCAAGCGTCGCCCTGCCTAACGGAAGGGCGTGTAAACCCCGCTAGATTCGGGGCTCAGAGCCCACTTTTACCCCTCTGACCTTAGGGTTATCGCCATGTCTGTCGAGAGCTTGCCCAGCAGTCAGCGGGTCAGCGCCATCTTGGTAAGTCACAATGGCGCTCGCTGGCTGCCCGAGGTTGTCGCTGCCATTTCCAGCCAGGTGCGCCCGCCAGATTTCCTGAGCGCTGTGGATACGGGCTCGCGAGATGGATCGGTTGAACTGTTAAGAAATTCTCGGATTGAAGTTCTTGAAGCCCACGCGGAGGTTGGTTTTGGAAGCGCCGTAGCGCTCGCCGTCGCGCAATTGCCTCCAGCAGAGAGGGCCGTCAGTGAATCCGGTGAGGTGGAGGAACGTGAGGTTGAGTGGCTCTGGTTGCTTCACGATGATTGCGCTCCCGCTCCAGATGCCCTGGCAACCCTCCTCGATGCGGTAGCAACGCGCCCTAACGTTGGCGCCGCCGGGCCGAAAATTCTCGGCTGGCATGATCGCACGCATTTACTCGAGATCGGCGTGACGATTGCTCATAATGGAGCGCGCTGGACCGGCTTAGAGCGGAATGAACGTGATCAAGGGCAACACGATGGAGACGGAGCTATCCCAGTATTGGCGGTGAGCACCGCCGGCGCTCTCATCAGAAGAGATCTCTTCGAAGAAATCGGTGGCTTTGACGAAAACCTGCCGCTCTTTCGTGATGATGTGGATTTTGGAATGCGCGCGCACATGGCCGGTTACTCCGTCATTTGTGTGACTGGTGCGAAACTTTTTCACGCTGAAGCGGCTGCAACCGAACGAAGAGCTATCGATGTTGCTGGTGGTACTTTTCATCGTCCACACTTACTCGATCGGCGACATGCCGCCTTCGTTCTGCTAGCCAATCTTCCATTATGGACGCTGCCATGGATAACGCTACGAGTTTTCGCCTCCTCCATCACTCGCGCTATCGGATATTTATTGTTGAAATTGCCTGGTTACGCTCTCGATGAACTCGCTGCGGTGGCCTTGCTTTTTACACGTCTGGATCGACTACGCACAGCCCGCCGCGCACGAAGGAAGAACCGCCTTTTACCCGCTCGCGTGATTAGACCGCTACTTGCGCCTTGGAGTGAGCAGATAAAACTTGGTGCAATTCGAGTACGCGACTTGGTGTTACGACGAATTGAGCGAGTACCTGAGCCGGTTGTTGGAAATGTGTTTAGTGAGAGCGATGAGGGATTCGATGGAGAGTTACTCGCACCCGCCCAAACCGGTTTTTGGCGGCAGACGCTCACCCGACCTCTGGTCATCACAATCCTTCCGCTACTACTACTCACCCTCATCGCGAGTCGGACCAGATTTGGCTCGCTAGCAGGAGGCGCTCTGGCCCAAGTGGGTGCAAGTGCTTTTGCCTATTTTGAGTTTTATGGACAGTCGTGGCACGCCCTTGGCGTTGGCTCAGGGAGAACTAGCCATCCATTCACTCCGCTTCTAGCCCTACTTTCCCTGATAACCGGAGCCAATCCATCGCTCTTTGTCACAACTTTGTTCATACTCGCACCCATTTTTGCACTGTTGACGATGTATCTATTTTTGCGTCGTACTGGGGTAGGTCAATGGATGGCAATTGCGTCAGGTTTGATGTACTCCACCTCCGCTCTGCTGGTGACCTCAATTGGTTCGGGATTTTTGAGCACGATAATCCTCGTGGTCTTTTTACCGTTGGTCGCTCTACTCTCTTTGCCGCTTTTTACAGATCTCGAGCGGCCGGTCAATTGGCGAAGGATTTCTGTCATCACCATTGCCTTGACAATCACCTCAGCGATGTCATTCCAGATCTATCTAGCCACGATTCTTTACTTTGCTATCCATCTCACCTATCTGCGCTTAACCAAAATTGATACTCAGGTGTTTGCTAAACGTGCTTTGATTTACGGGGTAGTCGCGGTGGGTTCGTTTCTTGCGCTCGCTCCGTGGAGTATTGCCCATCTGATGAATCCCTCCAAGCTGTTCTTAGATCAAGGCATCCCAGCTCCATTCAATTCCTCGTTACGTGCGCTGCTTGGAAATTTGCAACCTTTTGACCACGCGCCCACCTATGTACTGAGTGCAACGCTGCTTATTGGTCTGGTAGCGCTCTTTTCGCGAAGAGCTTTCTTGGATTCGGTTGTAATCCTGGCAGCTACCGCCCTATCGGTTCTCATCAGCACATTCGCACTTCAAACAATCGGGAACTCACTCTCAGCTCGAATCTGGCCGGGTGGGTTCCTTGCTATTGCAACCTTTTTCTCGGCTCGAGCGCTAGCGATCTTGGGGCAAGGGCGACTAGAGCGATTACGAACTTCCTCTTTAGGTCGTCATCATTTCGCGACCGCTGGGGTGGCTTTACTCACCGGATATTGCATCGCGGTCAACACTTTGTGGACTCTATCGAGCGCTGCCACCGCTCCGGTTCAAAGCGTAAATTCTTCGGTATTGCCCGCGTTTATTAGTACGGCGACAGATAATCCTGATCGACCTAAGACTTTGATTCTTCGATCTGGAGGTAATGATCGAGCTGATGGCGTTCAAGCCTTCTCTTATGTGGTGCTTCGAGAATCCGATGTGCTCTTCGGCGAACTAAGCGCTTTGCCAGATGAGGTTCCAGTTTTAACCAAGACGGTTAGTGAGATAACCGCCGGAGCAGGTGATGGACCTGCAGCAACTCTCGCGCAATTTGGAATCCGTTACCTCTATCTTGAAAATGGTCGGGCGAATGCTCCGTTAGCCCGAAAAATTGATGGCATTGGTGGTCTTACTCGATTATCAGCAACTGCAGATGGAGTTCTTTGGGAGGTCTCTGGCATCACCTCGAGAATCAGATTCCAGGGCACGGAGAAAGATTCCGAAGTTATTGAAATGCCATCAGAGTTGGTAGGCGGAGAGTTTGATGTTCCAAGTCCTGGAAAAGTTTTTGTCGCTGAGGAATTTGATTCGCGATGGAGAATTTTGCACAATGGAAAGGTTATCCTGCCGCAATCTACTGATTTGGGCTTGATGGAGTTCACTATCTCTGATGCCGGTCGTGCAGTCTTATTTCATGATGGCACTTTGCATAGGGCGGGAGTCTCACTTTCACTTGCAGTGCTTGGGCTCCTAATCTTCTTTGCACTACCTCGCGGCCGCAGACAATCTGAATTATCAGATGAGGAAGTCGCATGAAAACTCGGCTCATTATTCTCTCGACATTTACTGTGATTGTTCTGGCAAGCACTGCAATCAATAACGAACCCGAGGGGCGCGGGTTTGTAGAGAGCGTGGCCACTTTTGTCTGCCCAGCCAAGAATGGTGGCGCTAGCACTAAGGGCGTGATTCATCTTGGTAAAAAGGGGGTAAAGACGGCTCTTATTGATAAGAAGAATCGCAAATTACAGGGGAGTAAAAATCGCTCAGTAACGCTCACAGATAAATCCCGCGTGATTGAAGGAGATGCAGCTACGCCGATGCTTGTAGCTTCCAAGAGCGCAACATGGCTGGCGCTTTCGCAATGCACATCCTCGGCAGGAGATTTCTGGTTTGTTGGCGGGACCTCCGATGTTTCCAGCTTGGGCTATTTCCAATTCACGAACGAGAATCTCGGCAAGGCAATCATTGATATCGAGTTATGGAGTGAAGATGGAAGCGAATCGACTCGAACTCTGACTATTCCCGCGCGCAGTACGAAGAATTACTCATTAACCACTTTCATGCCCGGCAAGAAGCTCACAGCTTTTAATGTCATATCCCGCTCCGGCTTGGTTAGTGCATCGTTGTTAGATGAACGTCGGCGAGGATTGACCACCTATGGTGCTGATTTCGTGTCGCCCAGCGCGGCGCCGAGCAAAGATGTGATGATGGTTGGCATACCAGGCCCGAAATTGGCAAAGAAATCCAAGATCAATTCTCAACGAATCAGATTATTTGTTCCTGGTGAGACTGATGCCGTCATTCAAGTTACCTACCTCTCGCCCTCTGGCGTCTTCGCACCTGTTGGTTTGGATTCGATCCGAGTGCCTGCTCAGCGCGTGGTAGAGGTAGATCTGCCTAAGCTTCCCAAGGATCGCCTCTTCTCTCTGAGGGTTCGCGCTACAGAACCGATTATCGCGAGCACGTTGACGCGCGCTACATTCGACAAGAGGCGTGAATTAATTTGGTCAACGAGCGCGCAGTTGAATCAAAACGAAATGATTGCCTTACCTGAACGCTCGGGATTGCTCGCCATCGTGAGCAAAGAACCGAAGGTTTCCTTTACTGTGATCAAAGCAGGGGGGAAGAAGTCGACCGTTACGGTGAAAGTGGACTCCATGGCAATATGGAAGGTGCCTGGCAGCGCGCGCGTGATTCAATTTAGCGCTGGCTCGCCCCGTAAATTCCTAGCCTTTACTATGCAAAGCGTCTCGGGAGCTTCATCAGCAACGCTGGCTCCCGCTCAATCGAAAGAATTAACTGCATTACCGGTCGTTGATTCGACCCTTTTCATCCCCGACGCCCGTTAGCGCGCTTTCGCATTCGCGACATTGCCCTTCGCCCGGAGTGGCATCCCGCACCTCAAAGTTATCCAGGGATAACGTTTGGCTATGGCCAAGTTACGTCCAGCATCACGGAGGTGTACCCGCACCGGTTGCACCGCTCCTGCTGTTCAAACGTTGACCTATATATACAGTGATTCGACGGTGGTTTTAGGACCGTTGGCAACCTATGCCGAGCCACATAGTTACGACCTATGCAAGGAGCATGGTGCCAAACTCACAGCGCCACGTGGTTGGGAATTGATTCGGCTCACTCACGAAGAAATCGAACCTGGCCCAAGCGATGATGATCTATTGGCGATTGCCGAAGCTGTCCGGAGCGTAATTTCAACTGCTCCGGAGTCCAATCAGCCGACGATTGGTCGGCGTGGACATCTGCGTGCGCTTCCCTCAGAATAATTAGCGTGTCCTACACCGAGCAATCTCTCGCACCAATTATCAAGTCCTACGACATTCGAGGATTGGTCGGGACCGAGATAACTCCAGAGTTCTGTCGGGATGTTGGTATTGCCTTTGCCAACTTAGTAGCGGCTCAGGAAATAGTTGTCGGTTTTGATATGCGTCCATCTTCACCATCTTTGGTAGCAGCATTTTCCGAGGGTGTGCGCGCAACAGGAACAAATGTGATTAACATCGGATTATCTGCAACCGATCAGCTGTATTACGCAACTGGAATCTTAAATATTCCGGGCGTCATGTTTACCGCAAGTCATAACCCAGCTTCGTATCAGGGTATGAAGTTATCTCGCGCCTGTGCAAGACCGATTGGCGTTCTCTCTGGATTAGAAGATATTCGTACTGCTTTGATTAACGGCACATTGCCAGTGACGGAAACGAATGGAAGTGAACGTTCGATAGATATGTTAGATGGCTATGGGCGATATCTTCGAAATTTAGTTCCGTGTGAAGATATTCGCCGATTGAAAATAGTCGTCGATGCAGGTAATGGCATGGCCGGCCACACAGTTCCCAGCGTTCTTGGTCCGCTCAATTTAGAGATTGTTCCGATGTACTTTGAGTTGGATGGAACTTTTCCCAACCACGAGGCTAACCCTCTTGATTTCACAACGCTTGTCGATTTGCAAGCTCGGGTTCTATCCGAAAAAGCTGACTTAGGCCTTGCCTTTGATGGCGATGCAGACCGCTGCTTTCTGGTCGATGAGCACGGCCGGGTCGTTGAGCCATCGCTGCTCACTGCACTTATTGCAGAGAGTGAATTGAAACGGGCACCCGGCAGCACCATTATTTACAGCCTGATTTCCTCGAAAATTGTTCCTGAAGTGATTCGGGAGAATGGTGGAGTGCCTTCGCGAAGTCGAGTAGGACATTCCTTTATCAAGGATCAAATGGCTCAAACACACGCTGTCTTTGGTGGTGAACACTCGGGACATTTTTATTTTAGGGAATTCTGGAATGCTGATTCCGGGATGCTTGCCGCTTTGTATGCGATTACTGCACTGGGCAAAACTCCCCCCGGAACTGGTTTTTCATCTTTGATGTCCAGATTCAGAAAGTATGTTGGCAGCGGCGAGATTAATTCCAAAGTTACCGATGTGAGCGCTGCGAGTAAGCGAGTAGAAGAGCGCTTCGCTGAACGGGGAGAGATAGATCGTCTCGATGGCCTAACTATCACCACAAAAACCTGGTGGCTTAATGTTAGGCCTTCTAATACCGAGCCGCTATTGCGATTGAATGTCGAAGCTGAAAGCGATGATGTAATGTGTCGTATCCGCGATGAAGCTTTGGAGGTGATTCGGCAATGAGCATCGATCCTAAGATTTTAGAAATTATCGTCTGCCCGCAGTGTCGCGGAGAGTTAATACTCGAGACCGAATCACTCTTTTGCAAAATGTGCGCACTTGAGTACCCGATTCGAAATAAAATTCCAGTTTTACTTATTGATGCTGCAAAAAAGCGAGGATGAATTCAAACAGATCGCCAATAATCCCCATCCAAGGCATAGTCAAGAATTACCTATGGGGATCACATACGACCCTTGCGGCTCATCGTGGCGAACCTGCTAGCAGTGATCCGGAGGCAGAGCTCTGGTTTGGTGATAGCCCACATGGACCAGCTCATGTAATGAATTCTCGGCTTACGCTCGATGAAGTGACTCGAGAGATGGGACAACTTCCATTTCTCGCCAAGATTCTTGCGGTGGAGCATGCACTATCTCTTCAAGTGCACCCTGCTCGTAGTGATCTAGCCTCCTTAGCAGAAATAAAACGCGATGATAATCACAAACCTGAAATGGTTGTCGCACTCACGAGTTTCGAAGCGTTAGTTGGGTTTGCCCCAATAGCTGAGATTCTAGAGTTGGTTGACCAACTGGAGTCACAGAAGGTGCAACAACTCATAGGTGACCCACTCCGTTCAGGGGTGAAGTTAACAGGGGTGCTAGACCAGATCCTTGGGGTCACGGATTCATCTCAGATTCTCGATGAAGTGCTCGCCTGTTCCAACAAACTCGATTCGCTCAGGCGTACTTGGCTACAGGAGCTGATTGCTCTCTATGCGCCAAAGTTAGACCCATTAGCTTTGCTACTTTGCCATTTAATCCAATTGGCTCCTGGCGAGAGCATTTACTTACCGCCGCGCTGTATCCATGCCTATCTACACGGGACTGCGGTAGAGGTAATGGCAAATAGTGACAACGTGATTCGTGGTGGACTGACTAATAAGCCTATTGATAAGAGAAACTTCTTGGCGTTGGTCGATGAGCGAAGCGATCTAGCGCAATACATCACCCCTCAAGTGCAGGACGGCAAACGACTTTGGTCACCTCCTATCGATGATTTTTCATTAATTGAGTTTTATGGGTCCATTGACCAGCACGTGCAGCTCTCGAACCGTGCCATTGCATTCGCGTGGCAGGGAAATGCCAGCATCACTTCGTATGAATCCGAGGCAACTGGGGTCCTCGTGCAGGCAGATCGCGGAGCATTTTTAGCCCCTGGTCTGTATCAGGTAAAAGGCGAGGGCTCTCTCTGGGTGGTATCAGGCAAAGGGCGGTAAAGTTCATTCCATCGAGAATCTCCCGAGCGGAAGGTCTTTACACAGTGAGCAGAGCGACGATGATTAAGAGTGATATTGCCAATGCCGAATTGGCCGCCCAAGGCAAGAAGCGAATTGAATGGGCAGAGCGAAGCATGCCGGTGTTGGCCCAGATTCGTGATCGATTCACCTTGGAACAACCTTTCAAAGGTGTGCGCATTTCCGCCTGTATGCATGTGACTACCGAGACCGCCAACCTCATGCGAACTCTCGCAGCTGGTGGCGCCGAGCTGGCGTTGTGTGCCTCAAATCCGCTCTCTACCCAAGACGATACCGCTGCCGCTTTGGTCCATGAGTATGGAATCAGCGTCTTCGCGCGAAATGCAATTGATCGCGATGGTTACTACAGCCATATAAACGCAGCGCTCGATATCGCGCCACATTTTGTTTTCGATGATGGGTGCGACTTAGTCAATACTCTGCATACAACCCGTCGAGAGTTGCTCCCGACAATTCTTGGAGGTTGCGAGGAGACAACCACTGGTGTGATCCGTCTTACCCAGATGTCCCGCGATGGAGCACTTACCTTTCCCATGATTGCTGTGAATGACACTGACACCAAGCACATGTTCGATAATCGCTACGGAACCGGTCAATCGACCTTCGATGCAGTGTTTAGAGCTACGAATACCTTGATTGCGGGGAAAATCGTCGTGGTGGCGGGCTTTGGTTACTGTGGTCGCGGCGTTGCCGAGCGCGCGAAAGGCCTTGGCGCCGAGGTAGTAATCACTGAAATTGACCCAACGAAAGCGCTCGATGCCATGATGCATGGATATCGAGTAATGACCATGCATGAAGCTGCGCGAATTGGAGATGTCTTCATTACTGTGACCGGTAATCGCGATGTGCTTCGTGCAGAGCACTTCGAATTGATGAAGGACAATGCAATTATGGCGAACTCTGGCCACTTCGATATCGAGATTGATGTGGCATGGCTTGAGAAGAACGCGCGAAAAAATTCGAAGATTCGCCATCAAACCGATGAATATGTGATGAAAGATGGCCGACGCCTGCTCCTGCTAGCCGAGGGGCGCTTAGTCAACTTAGGCGCAGCTGAGGGCCATCCAGCAGCAGTTATGGATTTGTCTTTCGCCGATCAGGCGCTTACAGCCGAGTGGTTGGTACACGAAGCAAAGAATCTCAAGCCTGGCGTTCATGAAGTTCCAGTTGCTATTGATAAAGAGGTGGCGACTCTCAAACTTAAAAGCATGGGTGGCGCAGTCGATGTGCTTACTCCTGAGCAAGAGCAGTACCTTAACTCGTGGGAGCATGGCAGCTAATGACGCTAATTATGGTCGTCGATGACGACCAAGATTTAGCAGAGATGCTCGCCATCGTTCTTACCGGCGAGGGCATGGAAGTTGATTTAGTCTCGCGAGGCGATCAAGTCATGGATGTGTTCCGTAACTCGACACCGGACTTGGTCCTGCTTGATCTCATGCTGCCTGGTCTTGATGGAATCGAAGTCTGTAAGTTGATTCGTGCCGAATCTATGATTCCTATCGTTATGTTGACAGCAAAAGGCGATACCACTGATGTAGTCAAAGGGCTAGAGGCGGGCGCAGATGATTACATTGTGAAGCCATTTCAAACCAACGAATTACTCGCCCGCATCAAGGCGCGGCTACGCCGGGTCGCAACAACCCCTGCCACCTCATCGAAATTGGAGTTTGGTGGGGTATCCATCGATTTAGTCGCTCACGAGGTTCGTCGCGGTGACAAAGTTATCGCTTTAACCAGGTTGGAATTTGATCTGCTTCTCGCCTTAGCCCGCGAGCCTGGTCGGGTATTTACTCGTGAAGCCCTGCTCGCTGAGGTCTGGGGTTATCGACATTCCTCAGATACACGTTTGGTCAACGTGCACATTCAAAGAATTAGGTCAAAGATTGAACGCGATCCAAATCAGCCCGAGTTGGTTTTGACGGTACGAGGCGTCGGATATCGCGCTGGTAACTTCACAGAACAAAGATAATGCGCTTTTCAAACTCTCTTGCCTTTCGAGTTCTTGGCACGACCTTACTTTTAGCAACGGTTTTGGTCTCGGTTTTAGCTTCAGCGTTGAACCAACGCTTAAGTGATGGTATCAGAGAAGCAAAGATTGAATCCGCCCTTAGTGAGAGTCAGTCAAAATTATTCCAAACGGAGAATCGGTTCATCCTCTCTGAGATTTCATCTGTCGCAGATTTTCGAGATGCGATAGATCGAACTGTTACAGAATTTGCCGATACAAAAGGAAATGAGAGAAATCCCGAGGTTGTCATTCTTCAAGCTAAATCACCTCAAGCAAAGTATTTAATCTACGAACGCTCCACCAATCAAGTGGCTAAAGAGTCGGTTCCTAGCGAATTACGCCAGCGAGTGTTAGAGAGTAAAGAGCTGCAATACTCGTATGGCGAGATTCTCTACCCGAGTACCTTTCTTACACCGGTCCCTATTGAGAGAAGGGAATCGGCTTTAATCATCGGTGGCCAATTCACAATTAGTAATTTTGGTCAGTTCGAGATGTATTTCTTATTTAATACTGCGCCTGAAGACGAAACAATCTCATTCGTCTCGAGGACTTTGCTTATTGGTGCCATCGCACTCGTTCTCGTGCTTTTATTTATTGTGTGGGCAGTTTCTCGTCAGATTGTGACACCTATTAAGAGAGCAGCCGAAATTGCCGAGAAACTGTCAGCGGGGGATTTTGCTGAACGAATGAATGTCGAGGGTGCTGATGAAATTGCTCGACTTGCCCAGTCGTTTAATGAGATGGCTGGTGCGCTGCAGAATCAAATTACTCGACTGGAAAACTTATCGAGAGTTCAGCAGCGATTTGTCTCCGATGTTTCCCATGAATTACGTACACCGCTGACAACTTTGAAGATGGCTTCAGATTTAATTTATCGTCAACGTCATGAATTCGACCCCACCATAGCTCGAAGCGCTGAATTACTCTCGGCTCAACTCGAACGTTTCGAGAACTTATTGACTGAGCTACTCGAGGTGAGCCGTTTCGATGCTGGTGTAGTGAATCTCGAACCCGAGATCACAGATATCGTTGCGCTCGTTGACAAGAGCCTAGATTCCCTTACACCCATTGCCCAAGAGCATGGATCCACTTTCCGATATAGCCGGCCTGAGATTCCTGTCGTCACGGTCGTCGATCCACGTCGAATCGATCGCATTCTCCGCAATTTGCTTAACAACGCTATTGCGTATGGTGAGGGCAAACCCATTGATGTAGAGGTGCGAATGGGAGAGCATTCCATTGCAGTTGCGGTTCGAGATAATGGAATCGGGCTGCGTAAAGGTGAAGAAACTCGAGTCTTTGATCGTTTTTGGCGTGCCGACCCATCGCGGGAACGTTCACGCGGTGGTACCGGTCTAGGTCTTTCTATCGCTCAGGAGGATGCTCAGCTACATGGAGGCATTATTGAAGCGGTAGGTGTGCAAGGACGCGGCTCGCTCTTTGTATTAACAATTCCGCGAGATCGCAGTGAGGAACTCACAGAAAAACTCTTTACTCTTACTGTTTAGTCCGTACCGCATACGCTTTGTGAATGACATTTTGGAACGGGCTAAAATCTCTAATAATTCCGACTGAATGTGTTATGTGCGCTCTTCCAAATGTAGTTATCTGCAACTCTTGTAGACACCAACTACTTTATTCCCCCCAGACTCGCCCAGTATTGCTCTCCACTAGCGCCGCGCATCCTCACATCGCTTCTCATCTACCATTTACTGATGTAATGTCTCGAATAGTCCTAGGCGCTAAAGATGATGGGAATGTGGAGTTTGAGCGAATACTCATTGATTCACTTCTGCAAACGCGCGCCCTTTTTTCTTCACGAGTAATTCTTGTTCCCATACCGAGTACGGCGCGGGCCCGTCGAACTCGCGGTCGGGATTTTATGGTTGATATCTGTCGCGCGTTTGCGAAGAGAAGCGGCGATGCAGTGATTCCCCTGCTTACCATCTCGCGCCGCATAGCCCCTCAAAAGAGTTTGAACGCGTCGGATCGCTCCGAAAATTTGAGAGGTGCATTCACGGTTTGCAAGGATTTAGCCAGCACCGCTCGACCTTTGCAAGGCGACCACGATTTGCTCCTTGTGGATGACGTCCTCACTACAGGTGCGACTATGCGCGAAGGATTTAGGGCGCTTGCCGCCGGAGGGGCCAGGTGTGTGGGGGGAATTTCCGCCGCATATTCGCTCAATTGGAGGCAAGGGCGCTTGGCGCATTAGAGTAGGGTTCCAATCCAAGAAAGGCCGAATCCGCGTGGTCGTACTGCTCGATAAGATTTTGCGCGCCGGTGAAGGGCGTCAGGTCAGGAACCTTGAAAAAATCGCCCGTATTGTCAACGGCCATGAGGACGAGATTTCTCAATTAACTGATGGCGCTCTCCGAGCGAAGACTGACGAATTCAAGGGTCGCCTCGATGCAGGTGAAGATTTGGACGACCTGCTGCCAGAGGCCTTCGCGGTAGTTCGTGAAGCGGCTAAGCGCACTCTTGGTCAGCGTCATTACGACGTTCAGTTGATGGGTGGTATTGCCCTCCATCGAGGCAACATCGCAGAGATGCGAACGGGTGAAGGAAAAACCCTGGTCTCAACTCTTCCTGCCTACCTTAATGCGCTCTCTGGCAAGGGTGTGCACATCGTCACTGTCAATGATTATCTGGCAGAACGTGACAGCGAGTGGATGGGTCGAGTTCATAGATTCTTGGGATTGAACGTGGGTGTGATTTTGGCGCACATGACTCCACAGGAGCGACGGGCGGCGTATGCGGCGGATATCACCTATGGAACAAATAATGAATTTGGCTTTGACTATCTTCGCGACAACATGTCATGGTCAATTGACGACTGTGTGCAACGCGAACATAACTTCGCAATAGTCGATGAAGTGGATTCCATCTTAATTGACGAAGCACGAACGCCTCTGATTATTAGCGGACCAGCAGATCGTCCAACCAAGTGGTATTCCGAATTTGCCACTATCGCGAAGAAATTGACCGCGGGAGAGCATTACGAAGTTGATGAGAAGAAGCGAACTGTAGGAATCTTGGAGGCTGGAATCACAGAAGTTGAGAAACTTCTTGGAATCGAGAATCTCTATGAGACTGCAAATACTCCGCTGATCAGCTACTTGAATAACGCCTTGAAGTCGAAGGAACTTTTTAAGCGTGATCGCGATTACGTAGTTATGAGTGGCGAACTGTTGATTGTCGATGAACATACTGGTCGTATCTTGCAGGGACGGAGGTACAACGAAGGTCTGCACCAGGCCCTAGAGGCAAAAGAAGGCGTCAAAATCCAAGATGAAAATCAGACCTTGGCAACAATCACTCTTCAGAATTACTTCCGTCTTTACGAGAAACTTTCAGGCATGACCGGTACTGCAATGACTGAAGCGTCAGAGTTTTACCAAATCTACAAACTTGGTGTCATTCCGATTCCCACAAATAAAGAGATGCAACGTATTGATCAGGCTGACCTCGTCTACAAGACTGAAAATGCGAAATTCCTCGCAGTGGTCGATGACATTGTCGAGCGACACCGCAAGGGTCAACCAGTCCTGGTGGGTACGGTCAGTGTCGAGAAGTCAGAGGAGCTATCAACACATCTCATTCGCAGAGGCGTGGCACATGAGGTGTTGAACGCAAAGCAACATGAACGTGAGGCAGCAATTGTTGCGCGTGCCGGATGCAAGGGTGCAGTAACTGTCGCAACAAATATGGCGGGGCGTGGAACTGACATCATGCTCGGTGGTAACCCCGAGTTCTTCGCTGATTTTGCTTTACAGCAGCGTGGATTCTCGCCCGTGGATACACCTGAAGATTACGAGCGCGAGTGGCCGAGCGAATTAGCTCGCCAACGTCAACTCGTCGCGGCAGAACACGACGAAGTAGTTGCTCTCGGAGGACTTTATGTCTTGGGAACCGAGCGACACGAATCACGTCGTATCGACAATCAGCTTCGAGGACGATCGGGACGTCAGGGTGATCCTGGTGAGTCCCGTTTCTATCTCTCACTTCAAGATGATTTGATGCGGCGGTTCAACTCGGCCCTTGTGGAACGCTTTTTGGGCGCAGCGGGGATTCCTGAAGATGTGCCCATCGAATCGAAAATGGTTAGTAATGCGATTAAATCCGCTCAGACTCAAGTGGAGAGTCAGAATTTTGAGATTCGAAAGAATGTTCTTAAATACGATGATGTCCTCAACAGACAACGTCAAGTGATCTACGCTGAGCGACGAAGCGTCCTAGAAGGCGCTGATCTGCGCGATCAAATGATTGGATTTATCGATGATGCGGTTCGCGGACAGGTTTCTTTCGCTACTGCAGAGAGCTTTCCAGAGGACTGGAACCTCGAGGCGCTCTGGCAGCAACTCAAAGCGCTTTATCCGATCTCGTTGAGCCCCGATGCCCTGATCTCAGAAGTTGGAGATATTTCTGCTCTCTCGAGCGAATATCTCAGTGAAGTCATCAGCGCGGACGCTTTGGAAAAATACGAAGAGCGCGAGCAAATCCTCACCCCCGAAATCATGCGAGAACTCGAGCGCCGTGTGGTGCTCTCCGTTCTCGACCGTCGTTGGCGTGATCATTTGTATGAGATGGATTATCTTCAAGAGGGAATTGGGCTGCGTGCTATGGCCCAACGTGATCCACTCGTGGAATATCAAAAAGAGGGATATGACCTTTTCACTGCGATGATGGAGGGAATCCGAGAGGAATCAGTTGGTTACGTATTCCATGCGGAGGTAAATGTAGAACGGACTCCGCAGGGTGACCTTGCTTCGGCATCGTTGCCTGAAGTTGGTAGCGGAGAACAAGAACTCCACTATTCCGCACCAGGAGATTATGAAGAGCAAACTGCTCGATCTGGAGAAGAGACTTCACGCAACGCGCCATGTCCGTGTGGATCGGGAAAGAAATATAAGCGTTGCCATGGCGATCCACGTAACCGTTAGGTAAATCTCGACACTAGAGAGAGAAGAGTTCTACACAGAGCCACCGTCCATCGAGCCCTTCGAAGCGACAGACCAAGACTCGACTCCGATCATTTCCATGGAGCATCGCTGTGACCTCTAATATTTGATCAAAGGGCTGACAGATTCTTTTCCTGCCTACTCTGATTGTGGTCGGTCGAATACGAGCATTCTCGGAGAGATAGGCAAATACTTTTCGGTTACACCATCGAGAGAGCTGTACGGGCGAGCGTTTGCCGTTGAGAATCTCCAGCGCCGCATGGACAAATCGATCAACCCATTCTCTAGGGTCAGGCAATTGCTCATAGGGTGTTATTTGGCGTCCGAACTCGAACTCATCTTCGACGAAGGCATCCTCGTCAGGGGTTGGCTTGAAGGTGAGCCTGGAGCATGGCGGGTTGGCAAGGGGTTTGGTGAACAAATCGAGGGATTCTTGAAGGGCGATTGATGTCATGGCTGCAGACTTCCCAGAATTAACGACCCAGACCTCAACTTTTAGCATTAGTTTCTCTCATCCAAAAGGATGAGTGCAGAGTAAAAGGTGGATTTCCCTCGCCACCCGGTATGAACTGCTCATGCGAAAAAGAGAGCTACTGGGATTGATTTTCCTTGTTGTTGGAGCCAGTGGCGTTTACCTATCAATCCAACAGAGTCCACCGCAATACGTATATCTCACAGCAAGTCGGGATATCTCTCCTGGAGAGACTGTCGTCAAATCAGATTTCACAGCGCATTCGTTTTACCTTTCAACCTCTGGAGATAAGTACATCAGTGGCAAGGTAGATCTGGCAGGTCATAAAGCGATTCGGCGAATTGCCAAAGGTGAAGTTATCCCTCGGGCCGCAATCACTACGGAGCGCCAGATTGAGACGCGACATCTACTCACTTTTGTGCTTTCGAAATCAAGAGCTCCACAGGCATTGCGAGCTGGCGACTTAATAGACATCTTCTTTTTTTCAGACGCAAATTCACTCAATTCTGGTGAGCCTATTGAGCTCATGGCGGTAATCGAAAAAATTACAGTAAAAGAGATTGATAAAGATGATGTTCAATTAGATGGGAAGGTCACTATTTCTGCACTCTTCGATAGTGAGAGATCATCTGAAATTATGACGCTAATTGCTCGTTCTACTATCTCAATAGCGCAAAGGTTTGATAATCATGAGTGAGATTGAAATCAGATTGGTCATTATTGAACCTCTTATTGAGAGTTCAGTCCTGGAACTGCTGGCACACTCAGCAATTTCATGTTCCGGTCGATATCTTGACCTGGCTGATATTAACCAAAATTTACATGAGCAGACCTTACTCATCACTACACCCTCATCTTTAAGAGAATTGAAGAATAAAGGCGACCGAGGAAAATTCTTTGCCATAGTTTCGATAGGAGAAAAGAGCTTTGCAAACATCTTCACCTTACCCGAGCGGGAACTTGCCAAGCTTCCTGAAGTAATCAATGAACTTATTGTCAAAGCAAGTGATAGATATAAGGACACGAGTGAATCAGAGCCTTTGATTAGGGGAGTAGTGCCGCGAGTGGGGGTGAGCGCTTTGACTGAAATCATTGAGCGAAAGATAGGTGGATTTTTCTTGACTATGAATAAACCGCAGGCAATCGAGAGGCGAGAAGTGTTTCTCGCTGAAATCGACGATCATTCGATTCTTCGACTTTGTCAGGCGCTCAATGAACGCGGAGTTGAGAATCGGGAGTGTGGAGTGGTTATAAACAAGGTTCCAGATACCCCGGCTGCCCGGAGAAGATTGCGAGCCTTAGAGGGTGAAATGCGAGGAGCTGGAGTCTCCTTCTTCCATCCCATCTACTTCGACCTAGAGATACAAGTCACGGGGGTAGCCAGCGATAAGACGATCCGAGCAGCCCAACCATTATTCGACTGGATAGCGAAAGCAAATTAGGCTTCGGTCATGCGCTCTTATGTGCCCATGTCAAAAAGTGAACTTGAGAGCTTCGTACTCAGTTCTAGCCTCGTTCTAGACACCATATATTTACCCACTCTCGCTCTCGCTGAGGATTATGGCGTTAGCGATGAAGAAGAGGTTGAATACGCCGCACTAGAGATTGCCCGTGCTGCTGCTGAGTCCAAGAATAAACCCTTTGTAGTTGCTTTCGAATCGGTGAAAATATCTCAGAAGGAGATCGCACCTGGAGTGGTTGTTGGAGAATTTCCAATGCAATTTGGCGAAGTTGTTGCCATCTATTTGATTGAAGATCCAAATGAAGAACTTGAGTGGTATGACCCGAGTGAGAGCGCTATTTGTCTGGCAAAAGCGGAGCGATAGCAGATGGCCTCCCTTGAAGAGTTGACTGCGCGAAGTACTCTAGATAGCTCCGATGTGAGCAGGCTGCGTGCAATCATTTCTGAGTGGCAGCTATTGGCAGACTTATCTTTTGCAGATCTTTTGCTCTGGGTGCCTCTGAGAGAAAATCCTAAAAGTTGGCCTGAGGGACATATTGTGGTCGCTCAAATGCGACCAACAACGGCAGCAACCGTTTATGTGAAGGATTTAGTCGGAGAAAAGGTGCGTTGGGGAGAGCGGCCTTGGATCGATGCGGCCTTGTCAGATGGTGAAATTCAACGAGATACCGATGCCGAATTGATGGGCGAGGTGATGGTCAAAGAAGAGACCATCCCGGTGCTCCACAATGGAAAGGTGATTGGAGTAGTCGCTCGCTATCGTAATGTTGAGCAGATGCGCTCTCCAGGGCGTCTTGAAATGACCTACCGTGAAGCGGCATTTGATTTAGCCCGCATGATTTGTGAAGGCACCTTTCCGGCGGCCGAGGTGGTCACTGAAGTTACACCGCGAGTTGGAGATGGCTTAATCCGCCTTGATCGCAATGGCATGGTTTCGTTTGGTAGTCCAAATGCGATATCTGCATTCCGACAAATAGGCCACCAGGGTGACTTGGAGTTGCAGGAACTTGCTCTAGTTATCGAGAAACTTTCTGCAGGTTTTAAGGCGCGACATCCACGAGATGAATCATGGCAATCAATACTCAATGGAAAGCTACCTCGACAGGTTGAACTTGAGAACATCAATGGAGTACTCGATTTATACGTCTTGCCGTTGACTTCTGGAAACGATCGAGTAGGTGCATTGGTTTTAGTGCGTAATGTCACTGAAATTAGAAGGCGTGAGCGAGAATTGATTTCGAAGGATGCAACAATTCGTGAAATTCATCATCGGGTCAAAAACAATCTTCAAACAGTCAGCGCCCTTCTTCGATTACAAACTCGTCGGGCAGAGAATCCCTCGGCGGTGGCAGCAATTGAAGAAGCGGTGCGAAGAATAGGTTCAATTGCATTGGTTCATGAGATGCTCTCGATGAACGCTCAAGAGATGGTTGAATTTGACGAAGTTGCAGATAAACTCATTGCGGCTGTTAAAGATGTTTCTGCGCTTCGCCCTGGTATTACGCTCGAACGAGTAGGGAAATTTGGAGCCCTTCGACCCGAAGTTGCAACCCCACTTGCATTAATCCTTACTGAGTTAATTCAAAACGCTTACGAGCATGGCCTTTCTAGCGCTGGTACCACGGTGAAGATCTCTGTCACTCGTAACCAAGAGTTACTTACGTTAGAAGTTAGCGACGATGGCATCGGATTGCCCTCCGATTTTGATATCAATTCTTCAGATAGCCTCGGGTTACAAATTGTGAAGACTCTTGCGACCAATGAATTGGGCGGAAAGATAGAGGTGGATAAGTCCACTCGCGCTGGTACGACGATTCGAGTACAGCTTTATTGCTGATTGATCTCGTAAGGATTTGGGCTTTCTATACCTCGAGCGCGATTACGAGCTGCACGTCGCTTCAGGGCGCGGCGTTCATCCTCTGACAGCCCACCCCATACTCCCGCCTCTTGGCCACTCTCCAATGCCCATTTGAGGCATTCGTTAATAACCAAACACCGATTGCAGACCTTCTTTGCCTCCTCGATTTGTTGGATTGCCGGGCCGGTATTGCCTACCGGAAAGAAGAGTTCTGGATCTTCATCTCGACACGCAGAGCGATGTCGCCAGTCCATGGCCGCCCCCTTGCGTGTGAGTTGTCAGATGAAAATAAGGCTACGAAAGCGGTATTCGCAACAGCTCTATTCTCCCTGCTTACCGGGCTAGTAACAAGGAAGACAGGGGTAATTCCTCTCACAAGATTCGCGCTAATGCACCCGTCTCCGGTGGGAGGCGCTCGATTCCTTGAGCGACGGGGGCTGTCGATGGAGGCCAGCGCAACAATACTTTGCCGATTCAGGTGAAGATGGGGAAGATAGGGATATGGGCGCTGATGATAATAAAGAAATGGCAACGACTGCTTACTTTGCAACGGGATGTTTTTGGGGAGCCGAACGTCGCTTTTGGCAGATGGATGGCGTTATCTCCACGCGTGTTGGATATATGGGTGGAAGTTCGGCTAACCCAACCTACAAGCAGGTGTGTAGCGGAACGACTGGGCATGCCGAAATAGTCAAAGTCGAGTTCGAGGCAAGCAAGATTTCCTATGAGGAACTTCTCGTGGAGTTTTGGCAGATGCATGATCCAACAACGTTAAATCGCCAGGGGAACGATATTGGCACCCAGTATCGAAGTGCGATCTTCTATGTGGATCAAGAGCAACGTGCGACAGCGTTGCGCAGCAAAGATGTTTATCAGGATGAGCTAACCCGGTTGGGATTCGATCCAATAACTACTGAGATCACCCAAGCTTCAGAATTTTGGGATGCCGAGGAGTATCACCAAAAATATTTGGAGAAGAACCCAGATGGTTACGACTGTCACGCCACCACCGGGGTTGCCTTTCCTGTAAATGTGGTGCAGTGATGGTGAAGGAGTATCCACATCCGGTTGATGAGAGTGAATTGAAAAAACGGCTAGATAATCTCTCTTTCAATGTGCTACGCAGAGCTGCGACAGAAGCGCCCTTTAGCGGAGAATACACAGACGAAGAGAGCGTAGGTGTCTATCGTTGCAAGGCGTGTAGCGCCGAATTGTTCAGAAGTGAGCATAAGTTTCACTCTGGTTGTGGTTGGCCCTCTTTCTACCAGCCCAGCGCTGAGGATGCCGTTGAGTTGATACCCGATCATTCGCTTGGGCGAGTCCGGACTGAGGTGCGTTGCGCGAATTGTGGCTCACATTTGGGTCATGTCTTTGAGGGTGAGGGCTATTCCACGCCAACAGATGAGCGATGGTGCATCAATTCAGTCTCGTTGGTCCTGGAGAAGAAGTAGGCTTACCGGAACGTCGTTAGCTATGACTAGGAGAAGCGCTCATGACCTCTGGCTCAATTTGGCTCATCACCATTGGGGCATTGGTTGGAGTACTCCTTCTCGATCTCCTTCTTGCAATTAAACGAAGGAACCAGGAGACCAGTACTAGAGAGGCTGGTTTATGGACGATTTTCTACGTCGCAGCGGCAATTCTCTTTGGTTGGACCTTAGGTGGCTGGGAGAGTCCGCAGGCCCGTTCAGAATTCTTTGCCGGCTGGCTCACTGAGTACTCTCTATCTATCGACAATGTCTTTGTCTTTATCATTATTTTAGCTCGACTGAAGATCAGCAAAGAGAAAGCACAGTTGGTGCTCTTGATTGGAATCATCCTGGCTCTGATTCTCCGGGGGGCTTTCATTGCCGCTGGTGCCGCGCTTATTCATCGCTTCGTGGCAATTTTCTTTTTATTCGGTGCGTTTTTGTTATACACCGCCTGGCACTTGGCTAAAGATGAAGATGAAACGAATGATTGGCAAGAATCGCGCATGATTAAGACGCTCGCTGCACGAGGTGCCACTCCATTCACGGTCGCTTTAGTTGCGGTTGGAACAACTGACCTGCTCTTTGCACTGGATTCAATTCCTGCAATTTTTGGTTTGACTAAAGATCCTTACATCGTCTTTACCGCTAACGCATTTGCACTTATGGGATTACGGCAACTCTATTTCCTTCTCGGTGACTTCCTTAATCGGTTGGTCTATCTATCCAAAGGATTGGCAATCATCCTTGGATTTATTGGGATTAAACTCATCATTGAAGCGCTTCATGGGATTGGCATACACAATATTGGGGCATTCAAAATTCCTGAGATTTCACTAGCGGTCAGTTTGGGCGTTATCGTTGCCTCACTTGCCGTCACATCGCTGATTAGCCTTACTAAACCCGTTCCAGATAAGCAGGAGAATGCATGAAGCCAGTTGCGGTAGTTACAGGAGCAAGTAGCGGCATTGGTTCTGCCACCGCCGCATTGCTAGCGGAGCATGGCTATCACGTTGTGGCGGTCGCTCGTCGAGAAGAGCGCCTTCAAGAGCTCTCTATGAAAAATCCAAATATTGAAGCGCTGAGAATTGATGTGACCTCTAACGATGATGTTCAGAGGCTGGCTAATCACCTTCAAGGTAAGCCGGTAGAGGTATTGGTCTGTAATGCTGGCGGGGCCTTCGATTTTGACACGGTCATTTCCTCTGATCCTGAAGTGTGGATGAAAACTTATGATGTGAATGTTGTTGGATCAGTCCGCTGTATCAAGGCGTTAACTCCACTTATGGTCCACCATGGCAAAGGACACCTGGTGATTATTACCTCGACTGCAGGTCAGATTGCCTACGAAAATGGTGGTTCGTATGTTGCCGCTAAACATGGTGAGGTTGCACTTGCGCGAACACTCCGCTTGGAATTAAGTGGCTTGCCCATCCGAGTCACTGAGATTGCCCCTGGCATGGTAAAAACCGACGAGTTCGCACTCACACGATTCTCTGGCGATAGTGAACGTGCGGCTAAGATTTATGCAGGGGTCGAAAAGCCGCTTACCGATGGTGACGTAGCTGAAGCAATCAGGTGGAGCGTTATGCTCCCTAAGCATTTCAATGTTGACTCGATGACGATTAGGCCAGTAGCGCAAGCTGCGCAACATAAGGTGCATAGGGTTATTAACGAATGAGTCCAAAGTTAACAGTTCCAGCGCTCCAAGAATTACGAAACCGAAAAAGCACTAAATGGCGCGAATATGATCCGGACGTTTTACCACTACCAGTTGCTGAAATGGATTATTCGATAGCTGCACCAATCACCGAAGCTGTCTCGAAGATGATGCAGAAATCTGATACTGGCTACCTCGGCAAGTTTCCTGAACTTGGCGAAGCTTTCGCTGGATTTGCTCAACGTCGCTGGGATTGGCAAGTCAATCCAGATTTGGTGCGAATCGCAACAGACGTTGGCGTCGCCACGATTGAGATTTTGCGGACATTGGGAAAACAAGGGGATCGAGTGGTAGTTATGCCGCCGATTTATCCGGCCTTCTACAATTGGACGAAAGAGATTGATTTTCCTATTGTGGAAGTTCCGCTCCTTAAAGATGGAATCAATTACTCGATTGATTTCGAGAGTCTGGAACGAGAGTTCGCAGGTGGCGTAAAGTTTTTCATCATCTCCAGTCCCCATAATCCTCTGGGTTTAATTTTTACTTCCATAGAACTTGAGAAAATCGCAGCCCTGGCCCGCAAGTATGGAGTGATTATTCTTAGCGATGAAATTCACGCACCATTGACTTATCGAGGTGAGAACTTCGTTCCTTTCGGGAAAGTTAGCGATGATGCTCGACACCAAGTAATTACGTTGACTTCAGCCAGTAAATCGTGGAATTTGGCGGGCTTGAAGTGCTCGATTTTTTTCACTGAGAACCCCGAGCTTCATGAAAAGTTAGAGCCGTTAGTCAAGGGAATTCGCCATCGAGCATCACTCATCGGAGCGGTTTCCCACGTTGTTGCCTTCTCTGAGTGCGATGAATGGCTTGATAGCGCTATTGCAACTATTGAGGAAAGCTCTCAATTATTTGCTGATCTGGTCTCCAAACATTGGCCACATATAGTAATTTCCAAACCACGAAATAGCTACCTATCTTGGATTGATTTCAGCGGCACCAAATTAGGAGAAGATCCGGCATTAGAGTTGCTAGAGAAAGCGCGAGTTGCGGTGAGTTCCGGAATTCCATTTGGAAGTGGTGGAGCTCATCATGCTCGATTGAATTTTGCGACTTCGCCCGAGATTCTTGAAGAGGCAGTCGTGAGAATCGCGCCATGGCTGGAGTAGTACGGCCTGATTTTGATGTGATAGTCGTCGGCGGTGGCCACAACGGGCTTGTCGCTGCTACTTATTTGGCAAAAGCGGGGAAGAAAGTTGCGCTGATTGAAGCGCGCACCGCCCTTGGTGGAGCTTCTATTAGTTATCAGGCCTTTCCAGAGTTTCCTGTTCGACTTTCCAGATACTCCTACCTTGTTTCGCTCTTTCCAGATCAGATTAAAAGCGATTTGAGATTGAACTTTCAGACCCTCTCGCGAAAAGTTTCCTCGTACACGCCAGTCAGCCAGAACAATGAACATTTGGGCTTACTGGTAGAGCGAAACCTCGGCCCTGCTACCCAAGAATCCTTTCGCAAAATTACCGGTTCTCATTCTGACTTCGAGTCTTGGCGAGATTTTTATGGTCGGATTGAGAGATTGGCTCAGTACCTTGCGCCAACTCTTCTTGAACCCCTACGAAACGAGCAGGTCATTAAGTCAGGATTTGATGATAAGCATTTATGGCACGAGCTATTCGAACAGGCTATTGGCATGACCGTTTCGAATCGATTTCACGACGACGTTGTTCGTGGAGTCGTACTCACTGATGCATTGGTCGGCACCTTTTCCTCGGTAGATGACCTTCAGGCCAATATCTGTTTCCTCTATCACGTGATAGGAAATGGCACCGGCGAGTGGCGAGTTCCTCAAGGAGGAATGGGTGCACTAGTAATCGAATTAGAACGTGCTGCGCGAGAAGCTAGCGTTCACATTATCTTGGGTGAACGTATCGATGGACTTGATGGCGATGCGGGCGGTTTTAATCTAACGACGAGCGATGGCGCCACATATTCGTGTTCGGATCTGATTTGGGCTGCAGATGATAGATCTCTCTCGCGCTTATTAGGAGAAAAGGCGCCTGAACGTCGAGATGGTTCTCAAATAAAGATAAATATGTTGCTGAAGAAATTACCTCTATTAAAAAGCGGAATCGACCCGCAGGTCGCGTTTGCCGGTACTTTTCACATCGATGAGAGCGCTATCCAACTTGAATCTGCATACAGATTAGCTGCTGCAGGATCCTTACCTCAAGTGATTCCATCCGAAGTGTATTGCCACTCACTAACCGATCCTTCTATTGTCGGTGGCTCTGGACTTCATACCCTGACGCTCTTTGCTTTTCATACACCAGCTAAACTCTTTGAGGATAAACGTCAAATAAATACAGCAAAGGCAACTGAGCGCCTTATTGCTGGAATTAACACTTATCTTGAAGAGCCTCTTGAAGAGGTGCTCGCTTATGATTCGGATGGTCGAGCCTGTCTTGAAGTGAAAAATCCGCTAGACCTAGAAGAGGAACTTGACTTACCTCGTGGAAATATCTTTCATGCAGACCTCTCAATGCCATTTGCCACCAAGGAAAGCGAAGGAAATTGGGGGAGTGAAACGCAACACGCAAATATTTTTATTGGCGGCGCTAGCGCCAAACGTGGCGGTGGCGTAAGTGGGATCGCTGGACATAATGCCGCTCTTGCGCTGATAAACAGAGGCTAGTCTCTAGTACCCTTCTGACATGGTTGAGCAGAGCCCATTACGCCCTGAGACACAGGTTGTCCAACAAGGACGTCCAGAGCGTGAGCCGGGTGGAGCAATCATTGGTGGCATTGCAGTCTCGACCACATTTCGTGCTGGCGGTGAATACATCTACGGCCGTTCAGATAACGACACCTGGAAAGATTTGGAGTCAGTGCTCGGAGCGCTGGAAGAGGGACGCGCTCTAGTTTTCTCATCGGGAATGTCGGCGATCTCCGCCACATTTGATTTGATTCCGGCGGGTGGAGTAGTGGTTGCACCGACTGCCGGTTATATGAATACCTTCGTGCAATTACGGAAATTAGAGGCAAATAATCGTCTGCGTATCCGCTGGGTTGATATCAATGATACGCAATCGGTTATCGCTGCTCTCGATGGCGCCGCAATGCTCTTTTTTGAATCGCCAGTTAATCCATTACTGACTATTGCCGATGTGAGCACGCTCATTCGTGAAGCGAAGGCGCGTGGTGTGCTTGTTGCGGTGGACAACACCTTTGCAACTCCACTTCGGCAGCAACCATTGAAGCTTGGCGCCGATGTCGTTGTGCACTCATTAACCAAAGCGCTATCTGGGCATAGCGATGTCGTCTTGGGAACGGCAGTAACGAACTCTGATGAGCTCTTTGAGAAACTTATGTCATATCGGAAGGATTCCGGTGCAAATGCCGGTCCATTCGAAGCTTGGTTGGCCTTGCGGGGTTTACGTACCTTCCCACTTCGCTTCTTCCAAGCAGAGCAGAGCGCAAAAATTCTCGTCGAGCGGCTGCAGAATCATTCAGCAATAGAGAAGGTGCGGTATCCAGGTTTTGGTTTCATGATCTCCATCGAAGTGAAAGGTGGCGCTCGCGCCGCAGATAAGGCCTGTAACTCGTCGAAGATTTGGTCTTATGCAACCAGTTTGGGGGGAGTTGAATCGCTATGGGAGCGCCGGCGCCGTCATGGCGATGAACCAGTCGAGGTTCCAGAGAATCTCATTCGAGTTTCGGTAGGCATTGAACATGTCGAGGATTTGTGGAGCGACATGGATTTAGCGTTACAAAAATCGCAAACTTAACGCCGCACAATTAGGCCGGTTGCACTCAGTTACATCTCGGCGCTGTGTTATGAAGAATCTTGCCAGGATTGAGAATGTGATTGGGGTCGAAGAAGTTCTTGATGCCAAGCATCACATCAATGGCGCCTTGACCTGTCTCTTCTACTAGCGCATCAATCTTTCCGGCACCAATGCCATGTTCGCCAGTACATGTTCCACCCATTGCGATGATTCGCACCGCCAATTCATGAGCAATCTCACGAATATCGTCGAGTTGCTCGGGTTTTTCTGGGTCGGTAATGATGAAGGTATGAAAGTTTCCATCAGCAACATGGCCCAACACGGTATAGGGGTACCCTTTTTCCGTAAGGAACTTATCAGCCATCCCAACAGCCTCACCGAGTAGCGAGAGCGGAACTACCGAGTCGGTGCTCACGCCACGTTTGCCAGGGTGAGCCGCAATGCTTGCCCAGTGGACGTGATGGCGGGCCTCCCACAGTTTTCGCCGAGCGCCTTCATCTGTGGTCCATTCAAATTCTGTGCCACCAAATTCCGCGACGATTTCTTGAGTAGATTTTGCATCCTCCTCGACCCCTTTGGGGCTGCCGTGAAATTCAAAGAAAAGAGTAGGACTCTCTGGAAGCGAGAGATTCGAGTAAGAGTTGATGTTTTTTATGCAATTAGGGTCAAGAAATTCACATCGCGCTATTGCAATTCCGGAGCGGACAATTGCTGTGGCCGCTTCGACACCTGATTGAAGATTGGGGAATCGGGCGATTGCTGCGGCCATTTTCTCGGGAGTGCCATACAACTTCAAAGTAAGTTCAGTAATGACCGCAAGCGTTCCTTCCGATCCAACGAGCAAGCGAGTGAGATCGTATCCAGCTGAAAGTTTTCTAGTTCCGCGACCAACATGGATAACTTCACCATTAGCAAGTACTGCTGTGAGCGCTAAGACGTTATCGCGCATTGATCCGTACCTTACGGTGGTCGTTCCGGCAGCTCCGGTTGCGGCCATTCCACCGAGAGTGGCATCTGCGCCTGGATCAACGGAGAAAAAAAGTCCATGTGGCGCCAACTTCTCGTTAAGAGCAACCCGATGTACTCCGGCTTCAACTCGAACCATCAGGTCATCCGGTCGAATCTCGATAATTTTGTTTAACTCAGTGAGATCGAGTGAGATTCCACCATAAAAAGCGAGGATATGTCCCTCGAGTGAAGTTCCAGCACCAAATGGGATAACAGGAATGCCCTCTTGATTGCAATACTTGAGAATTGCAGAGACTTCATTAGTGTTCTTCGGGTAGACAACTGCATCTGGCAATACCGATGGCCATGCAGATTCATCGTGACCATGTTGTTCGAGCGCAGCCTGCGAGGTATTCACACCTCCACTAGCCAGCGTCTGTAGATGATGGATGTGCGCCTGAGTCAGATTAAAGCGCGGAAATTGGGGGGCCCCGTTGGCGACTTGAGCCACCTGCGACATCTGATTCATACGCTTAGCCTATGGGATGCGGTCAATTCTGTATTGCCATACCCTTTCACCATGACCGACGCAAAAGCCGGATATGTGCCAGGGGTATGCAACATTGGTTCCCGCGAGATTATGCGTCGACGCACAGTGGGAATCGCTGCACTAGTTTTTGCGGTCATCTCGGGCTACACCCTGCTGATGGCTGACGAGGTAGCTAGATCGGCGAGATGGGCAATCTTTTTCCCATTGCTAGTCTCAGCGATTGGGTTTATTCAGGCGCGAAATAAGTTCTGCCTCGCTTATGGCCTAGCCGGCACCTTTAATTTCGGAAAGATTAGCGACATGGAGCGCGTCTTTGATTCAGAGAGCAAGAAAACTGATCGAAAGAAAGCGCTCACTATTCTGTTTCAGGCGCTAGTGAGCGCAGGTGTGCTCACTGCCATCTTTGTTTATATTCCTTGATAACTACTTCAGTTCGATAGTTATTGAGAAAGTGTGCGCTTCTCCAGGATTAAGCGTGGACGCGAGGTTCTTTTCTACCGCTCCAACGAGTCGTGTACCGGGTGGCACCGATGCTGGTTCTAACGCGGTAATTTTTGTCCGGCGATGGAACGGGAAAATATCTGCGCCATTCTCTTGCCAATACCAAAGGTGTGGAAATTCTTTGGGATCCCAACTTGCCCTGGTGCGCTGGCCGAAATCTGGATTCTGCCACTCGATCCAGCCTTCACTGTCACGAAGTATGTAAACCAAACGAGCTTCCTTATCCATATTTCGATTACGGATGTTCACTCCGTGTGAGTCCATATCCTTCCATTTGAACTCTCCACTGAAACCCTCTTGCACATAATCATGAAATTTCCACACTGTGTTCTCTGGTCCAGTGACGACACCATTATCCGAACCTCGGTAAGCAATATGTTCAACTTTTATAAACGGCTCAATCTTATTTCCGATGTTCTTAATAGTTGTTGTGACAGTTAGTAACGGTTTATCACTATCTAGGTGTGCTACTCGATGCACATGTAAGGCATCAAAAATCACTACATCATGGACAATCTCATTTTTTGTTTTCTCCACCAGATGCCATGGCAGAATCGAGCTATCGCCGTGAAAACTGTGATGTCTTCCACCAACGTCACACTCCTTATCTGCACTTGGGGTCAATAACTGCCAGCCACCGCGGTAGCGAGACATCCAATAATGCTCGCTCTCACCATGTGGGTAATCAATAGGGAGCTCTTGGATATCATCAAACTCGTACCATGCGAGAACATTTGAGTCTTTCTCAGCATTCTTACCGATATGCGTGATTGTGCCACCGCGAGTTAGATCGATTTTGACTGTAATTGCTGTCGTAGAAAGTTCAACTACTTCATTGTGTTCGTGACCCATCTCCGTATCGTAAGGTGTCTTAGGCTAGATTGTGAACTATGGCAACCGCTTCAAATTTGCCTCTTGAAGAGAGCAAAACAGCGCAAGAGTGGCAGCATGCTCGCGCGGATGTTTACCGTCGGGTAACAGATGTAGGCGACTTCGTCCGAGCGGTCTTCTCAGGTCGACGACGGAATTTTCACCCCTCCTACGACCGAGTTGATGTCCGCCCGGTTTTGATCAAAGGGGAGTTAAAACTTCAACTCCAGTTCAGTGGTGAAGAGGGCGTGATAACAAAGAACCTCTCAGCACAAGAATTCGAGGCTCTCGATCTATTCGCTTCAGGATTTGCAAATTTCCTGGTTGAGACTCGCAATGAGAGTCTGCAGATACGAATTGGCAAGAAAGGTCAAGTTTTCAGAAAATCATCACGGGTAGATTTGCGACCAGACTATCAACATGACGAAATAAAAGCCCGTTTCTTATCAGAGAGTGACCCTTTTCTTATCGCGATTGGAATTTCAGATAACAGCGGCAAGGTAAAGCCATCGATGCGCGACAAGTATCTTCAAGTAGAGGAATTCTTGAAGATTCTCAACATCAGCATCGATGCAGTAAAAAATATCAAGGATCCAATTCGAATAATTGATTTGGGATGTGGACATGCTTATCTAACTTTTGCAGCATTTCGATTATTACAACTCAAGGGGCGGGCTGTTTCTTTCATTGGAGTGGATATCAGAGAAAAGACGCGTAATCGGAATGAGTCGATTGCCAAAGCTCTAGGTATCAATAACCAGGTTCGATTTGTCGATTCAGCCATTTCGGAGTTTCCGGTCACTCCAGTCGATGTGGTGATTGCGCTACACGCCTGCGATACCGCTACTGATGATGCATTAGCTTGGGCAGTTGCTGCGAGAGCGAGAATCATCCTCACCGCACCATGTTGCCAGAACCATCTACACAGACAGATAAAGATTGGACCAGAGGCGCTTGCACCTATTTTTGAGCATGGAATTCTGGCTGTCCGACAAGTTGATCTTTTAACGGACGCTCTTCGCACGTTGGTATTAGAGGTGGTCGGATACGATGCTGAAGTGTTCGAATTTATCTCAGGTGATCACACCGCTCGTAATCTGATGATTCGAGCGGTAGATAGAACCGGAGCAGCAGAAGTTCAGGTGCGACAACTCGAGAAACTTCGTGAGTATCGCCACACTTGTGAGCTCTGGGGAGTCAAACCTGCTCTTAGTGAACGGTTGAAGTTGGGCGGCATTCCGTTGGACGACTAGAGTTCTACTGTGTCTTTGGCAGTAACTTTTCGCTCCCTCCTCGCTTTGATGAAGCTGCGCGTCGTCGAATTGCTCCTTGTTTCGACCTTGCCTGCGATGATTCTTGCGCAACGTGGCATTCCGGATCTTGTTCTCACAGTGGCGACGCTTGTTGGCGGAACTCTTGCGGCCGGTTCGGCAAATGCTTTCAACCAAGTTATGGAGCAAGATCTTGATATTGCTATGGGACGAACTTCCAAACGACCGCTAGTTGTTGGCTCAATCTCAACTCAGGGGGCTTTAGCCTTCGCCTTCTTCCTTGCTCTCCTGTCATTAGGAATCTTTTGGGTATTTACTAACCCGCTGGCCACCGCTCTTACTTTGGTAGCTATTCTCTTTTATGTCGGGGTTTACACAGCTGTACTTAAGCGACGCACTCCACAAAACATAGTTTGGGGAGGAATCGCAGGATGTATGCCAGTACTCATTGGTTGGGCAGCGGTAGCGAATAATTTATCGTGGAGTGCGCTCCTACTATTCCTTGTTGTCTTTTTCTGGACACCACCACATTTTTGGGCGTTGGCTATCAAATATAAGGATGATTATTCGCGGGCAAAGGTACCGATGCTTCCGGTTGTCGCACCAGAGACAATAGTGACGCGACAGATGCTGGGACATGCGGTGGCGATGATTGCATCATCTCTAGCACTTGGTGTGATTGCCGATTTGACCTGGTGGTATTTCGTCATGGCGATAATTCTTGGTGGTTATTTTCTTTATCTTGTTTGGCAGCTGCGAAACAGCGATGAACAACGGCGCGGCAGGATTGCTGAACGAATCTTTCATGGATCAATCTCTTATCTGAGCGTGCTTTCACTCGTTATCGTGTTGGCTGTTCTTATCTCTTAGTACTGGGCCAAACGCGCCCATAGGGGTGTCGGCGGCTACCTGGGTACTGCCGGTTCGGTTAGGCTGTCCTCATGTCCAAGGTTCTTGCCTCGCTTCCCAAGGGAGAGCGAGTGGGTATCGCCTTCTCCGGTGGGCTCGACACCTCGGTTGCCGTTGCTTGGATGCGCGCTAACGGGGCCATTCCCTGCGCATACACCGCAGATTTGGGGCAATACGATGAACCAAATATTGAATCTGTTCCAGGGCGAGCCCGTGAGTACGGCGCCGAAATAGCACGACTGGTTGATTGCAAGAGCTTTCTTGTCGAAGAGGGTTTAGCGGCTATCGCTTGTGGAGCTTTTCACATCCGCTCTGGCGGTAAACAGTACTTCAACACTACTCCGTTAGGGCGTGCCGTCACTGGCACTCTGCTTGTTCGAGCGATGCTTGATGATCAGGTTTCCATATGGGGCGATGGTTCAACCTACAAAGGTAATGACATTGAACGTTTCTATCGGTATGGCCTTCTGGCGAATCCAGATTTGCGGATTTACAAACCATGGTTAGATCAAGATTTCGTTCGGGAATTGGGTGGACGCAGGGAGATGTCCGAGTGGCTGGTAGCCCACAAACTTCCTTATCGGGACAGCAGTGAAAAGGCATACTCCACGGATGCAAATATCTTGGGCGCGACCCATGAAGCAAAACAACTTGAGCATCTCGAAACTTCTATTGAAATTGTCGAACCAATTATGGGTGTGCGATTCTGGGACGCATCAGTAAAGATTGATAGCGAAGATGTCATCATTGATTTTTATCAAGGACGACCTGTAGCGATAAATGGAGAGAAATTTAATGATTCGGTCTCGCTTATGCGTGAGGCAAATGCTGTTGGTGGGCGACATGGCTTAGGCATGAGTGATCAGATTGAGAATCGGATTATCGAAGCAAAAAGTCGAGGTATCTATGAAGCCCCCGGCATGGCGCTTTTGTTCATCGCCTATGAACGCTTGATTTCGGCGATTCACAACGAAGATACTCTGGCAAATTACCATGCTGAAGGGCGACGACTTGGTCGCCTGCTATACGAAGGTCGCTGGCTAGATCCACAGGCATTGATGCTCCGTGAATCTTTGCAACGTTGGGTTGCAAGCGCTGTCACGGGATCAGTGACTTTGCGACTTCGTCGGGGAGATGATTACTCGATTCTTGATACGAGCGGACCTAATTTCAGTTATCACCCGGAAAAACTTTCGATGGAGCGGACGCAAGGGGCAGCGTTTGGTCCAACCGATCGAATTGGACAACTCACCATGCGCAATTTGGATATCGCGGATACTCGCGCGAAGCTGGAGATGTATACCAAACAAGGACAGTTGGGCTCAGGCGAATTCAGATTAGTAGCCGAGATCGAGGGCGAAAAAGAGGGTAAATGAGCGAACCAGTCGAGCGAAAAGAGCACACGCATAGAGAGATAATGATCATTCTCAGCGGCTTAATGACTGGCTTGCTATTAGCGGCGCTCGATCAAACGATTGTTTCAACTGCGCTTAAAAATATCGTTGAAGATTTCAATGGACTCAACCACTACACGTGGGTGGTGACTGCGTATCTTCTGACCTCAACAGCTTCCACTCCGCTTTATGGAAAAATCTCGGACTTGTATGGACGAAGAATTGTTTTCCAATTTGCCATAGTTACTTTTTTAATCGGTTCATTCCTTGCTGGAGCCTCCACTAGCATGACGCAGTTAATCCTCTTCCGAGGTTTGCAAGGTCTTGGCGCCGGCGGATTGATGGCCCTTACCTTCGTGATAATTGGGGATATCGTGCCTCCTCGCGAGCGTGGACGATATCAAGGGTATTTCGGCGCAGTGTGGGGGCTTTCCTCAGTTGCCGGACCACTCCTTGGCGGTTTCTTCTCTGATAGCGGAGAGTTCCTAGGAATTACCGGTTGGCGTTGGATTTTTTACATTAATTTACCTTTTGGAATTGCTTCGCTCATCATTACCTCAGCGGTGCTTCATATCCCGAGAGTCAAGCGCGAGCACTCAATAGATTACCTAGGCGCAATTTTGATGGTTGCTGGCGTAACTTCTCTACTTTTTGCAGTATCTGTATTTGGTCCAGAAGACGGGTGGCGCGACTGGCACACTATTTCATCTGCGACTTTTGGGCTCGTCTTGGTGATTATTTTCTTGTTTTGGGAGTCGCGCGCAAAAGAACCCATCATCCCGCTATCACTATTTAAGAATCACACTTTTTCGTTGACATCTGGGCTGGGCGCGGTCATAGGTGCAGGTATGTTTGGTGCGATTGTGATGATTCCGCTGTATATGCAAGTGGTCAAGGGCTATGGTGCGACCGAGGCGGGACTCAAACTCATTCCGCTCATGCTAGGAATAGTGTCAACATCAATCATTAGTGGAAAAGCTATAAGTAAAACCGGTAAGTACAAACGTTTCCCCATTGCCGGCACGGCCATTATGACTCTTGGCCTATTAGGCATGGCCACGCTCGAAGCACAATCTCCATATTGGCAGCTTGCGCTCTTTGCCATAGTAGTTGGCGTTGGGCTTGGTCTTTCTATGCAGACCATCGTGATTGCCCTTCAGAACGCTGTTGACTTCAAAGATATGGGAATTGCGACTAGTTCTAACACATTCTTTAGATCGCTGGGAAGCGTGTTCGGCACAGCGTTCTTTGGTGCAGTATTGACCAATCGTCTCAACCATTACCTCGAGTCAGGAATTCGAGAAGTAGCGACAAAGAATCCAGATTCAATTGCTGGGCTTGATGTGAATCAATTAGCTGAGATTAGTAATAACACCGCGGGTATCGAGAAGTTACCCCCTGAAGTGCAATCGACAATAATCGATTCATTCGTCAACTCATTCCACGTTGTCTTCCTTGTCGCTGCCCCCGTGACTTTATTCGGAGTTTTCCTCGCATTATTCTTACGTGAGACGCCACTGCGAAGTAACGAGGACTATCGTGCAGCACGAGAGGAAAGTGCTGGCGAAGCGTTAGGGTGAACCTAGATTCGGGAGAGGAAGATCCATGTCCACATATCAAGAGCAATTAAGCCAAGTGAGGTCCCGTCGAGGCTTCATTGCTGCATTGGATCAAAGTGGTGGCAGCACGCCAAAAGCTTTGAAGCTCTACGGAGTAGATGAAAGTTCCTATTCATCTGAATCTGAGATGTTCGACCTTGTCCATGCGATGCGCGCCCGAATCATCAAAAGTCCAGTCTTCACGAGCGAGAGAATTCTTGGCGTAATCCTCTTTGAGATGACGATGGAACGACAGATAGATGGCATGGGAAGCGCAGAATTCTTATGGCAAAAGAAGGGGATAGTGCCATTCCTGAAAGTGGATAATGGTTTGGCAGAGGAAGTTGATGGCGTGCAGATCATGAAACCAATTCCGCAACTAGCAGCACGAATCTCCAGCGCTCTTTCACATGGGGTCTTTGGCACCAAAATGCGCTCTGTGATCAAGCTCGCAAACCCTAAGGGAATAGATGCAGTTGTCGCTCAGCAATTCGAATTTGGCAAAATGATTCTCGCTGGTGGTCTCATGCCAATTATTGAGCCTGAAGTAGATATCAAGAGCGTGGAGAAGGAAAAATGTGAAGAGTTACTTCGAGAAGCGATTGTCAAAGAACTCGACAAATTATCTGGTGATCAACAAGTAATGTTGAAGTTAACTTTGCCCTCGCAAGTCAATTTCTACAAGCAATTAGTCGACCACCCTCGTGTCCTTCGGGTGGTTGCGCTTTCTGGCGGATACACCCGTGATGATGCGAATGCAATGCTCGCAAAGAATGATGGAGTGATTGCGAGCTTCTCGCGTGCCCTCACTGAGGGACTTAGCGCCGCTCAAAGTGATGCAGAATTCGATAAAGTGCTTGATGGCGCAATAGAGAGCATCTATCAGGCTTCTATCTAGTTCTTACTTGGTAGCACCTTCAAAAGTTGGTTTGTTACCAAAACTTCCTCACCATCCTGCAGCGAATCTGGGCTAATCCAAATCATCCGCCGAGAGTCATGAACTACCTCGATAATGGGATCTAACGTTTGAAGTTTGGCAATTATTTCAAGTGCTATTGGATCGCTTAGTTGGATGGCTACGCGCGGCGTTGGTTGACCTGCTTCGTTAACATCATCGCGCCAGAGTTTGCATGAAGTTTGACCTCGCAATACATCTAACCAAAGGTCTACAACAGCGCTCCAACGATTCCAGTCGCCATCGTGATCTCTATTCAAGTACAACTCGATAGCAGTTAGTAATCCGGCTATCTCCTCTTTACTAGCCTTAAAACCTCGACCAAGGCGTGGATATGGAGCTGCATTAACACGGATTGCCTCGATGAATGACTTTTTGCCAACTACTAATCCACTTGATTGAGGGCCACGTAGAGCTTTACCGCCGCTGAATATTGCAAGATCAGCACCTAATTCATGGGTAAAGCGCCATAGATTTGAGACGGGAGGTAATTGTGCGGCAGCATCCACAATGACAGGAATCGAGTGCTTTGCGGCAATTTCAATTGTTCGTTCCAGCGACAGTGCGGGTCCGGCCAGATGAGCTCCAGCACAGAAGAAAATTGCAGTCGTGAACTCATTGATTTTCGCTTCGAGCTGATAATCAAAAGATTGAATTGAATCCCCAACAGTGACTAACTCAGAGCCAGCTACTCTTATATTTGAATCATAAGGTATCCGCTGACCAGCGAACATAATTACCTCTGAGCGTTTGGCATTTCCATCGATAATTCTTTGAATCTCAGCGAGATCTCCACGAGTTCTGCACGCGAGAATCGAGAGCACTATTCCTGCTGCAGCTCCTGTAGTTATGAAGGCGCCTTCATTCTTGGTCAACTTTGCTACTCGTTCGCCAGCCTTTTGTTGCAATTCGTGCAGTGAGATGAATGACCTGGAAGCATCAACCATTGCATCGAGAACTTGCTGTGGCATGATTGAACCACCAAGCGCGGTATAACAAGCTGCGGCATTGATGCGAGTTTTGATGTCAAGTGAATCGTAAATACCCATGGCAAGCCCTTCAGGGATGAGTAGCAAGGAATCTAGCGGCTAGACTACCAATCAATTATCTTTTAGAGTTCAGCGGTGAATTCTGACGTAGTCCTCGAAACGTGGAACGCGGAACCGGTCAACAGCAACCGAGTTTTTGCCGCGGTTTTTGCCCATTCTGACGATTTGGCCATACTGGCTGGGGGCCTGACGATGAAGCTACTATCCGAAGGGTATACCGGTTACTTCATCAAGACGACGAATGACGAGATGGACTCTTATGATCTTTCGATGGCAGAAACCGTATACCGTCTCTATAACGAAACGGTAGAGGTAACAAACTTCTTGGGTTTAAAGAAGCTGTACTCGCTAGATTATAAAAATCATTATCTAGAGCATTCGCAGTTATCTGAGATTCGTCATAGATTGATAACTTTGTTTCGCTTCTTACAAGTCGATACAGTCATTTCTTTTGATCCCTGGGGACATTATGAAGAGAATCCAGATCACTACATCACGGGTCATGCCGTAGAACAGGCTTGCTGGACTGCCGGAAGACATCTTGACCTTCCCGAACTCGCAGATATCGGCTTGAAGCCAAAATTTGTAACTAGAAAATACCTAGTTGCACGCGGTCCCCAACTTGTCAATCGGGCAGTAGATATCACTCCTGTCGTTGATAAAAAATTTGATGCAATTAAAATTCACCGCACACCACTTGATAATATGCTTCGCACTTATCACGATATGCATCCAGGAGAGTCAGTCGATCTAGATTCCTTCATAAAGCGCGAATTTCTCAAAGCGGCAGATTCGAAATACGGCGTTCGATATGTTGAGGAATTTCACTACATCGAGGAACGTTAAAAGTTCATTAAGGAACGTAGTAGACAACATCCCCGATGAGTGAGACGTTTTCTTGGGGTAGCGGCGAATCAGCGGGGCCGCTAGTGACTTCCCCGGTCCTTTGATTAAAGCGGGAATTGTGCCAGAGGCAGACAAGCGAACCTCCAGATAGTTCTACTGGACCTCCGGCATGAGTGCACACTGGTCGCAACGCTACAAATTTTCTTTCATCTAAACGTGTCACCAATACGGCAGTTGTACGTCCATTTTTTGAAAATGTGGCAGCCGTAGTCGCGCCAATAGCAAGCTCTGCAGTGGTGAGATTTCTCCCGGCAACCGTCAGTGCTTTTGCATCGGCAGGCGGTGTGGCGACTGCTGGGGAAGAACTAGTCGTTGGTGCTGGCGAGGCTGAAACTGAAGCTGAAGGGGAGGGCGCTGCAGTAGGTGTCGCAGAGGCGCTTGGCGCAGGAGAGGAACTCGGAGTAGGAGTGGATTTTGCGATGGGCTTTGCAGGAGCTTTTTTCACCGGCTTCTTTGGAGGCTTCTTTGGGCTTTTCTTGGTGGATTTCTTTGCTACTGGCTTCTTCGCAGCCATCGCTCGTTCACCGAGAAAAAGTGCTGAAGCAACTCCCGCCACGATGGTGATGAATTTTCGGCGACCGCCGTTACCAGATTCATTAGTTGGTCTGTTCATTACCCTATGAGTTCCTTTCGATTGCTCCGCACGGAGGAATGGGTACACCGTAGGTTCTCACCAGCGGCACTACAAGGATCACAGAGCAGAATTAACTCATTGCAGATTGATTCGGCGCAGTTGTAGAAATCCTTGGTCGGTGATTGGCACTTCTCGCACTGGCCAATAACTTTGGCCTCTTTGCTGAAATCAATAGTCATTCGATTGTCGAATGTATAGAGAGAGCCTTCCCAAAACCCAGAGTCCTTATATTTGTCCCCATAGCGGACGATGCCACCTTCGATTTGGTAAACCTCTTGGAATCCTCGATTCTTCATAACTGCCGAGAGTATCTCGCAGCGAATACCACCGGTGCAGTAGGTAACTATGGGATTTGACTTGAGGTGATCGTATTTGCCACTTTCAATCTCTTTCACGAAATCGTGTGAGGTGACCGTATCTGGAACTACTGCATTCTTAAATTTACCAATCTTGGCTTCAAAAGCATTGCGCCCATCAAAGAAGACGACTTCATCGCCACGTTCTTCTACCAATTTATGAACATCTTTCGGTTTGAGGTGTACGCCACCATTAATCACGCCATTGACGTCCACTTGAATCTCATCAGGGTGCCCGAAGGAGACGAGCTCTTTCTTGACCGTAACTTTTAGTCGGGGGAAGTCATTGCCGGTTCCATTCGACCACTTGAAGTCGATCTTTTTGAAACCCGGAAATTGTCGAGTGGTCTTTACATACTTCTTGAGGTCCTGCATATCTCCGCCGAGAGTGCCGTTAATTCCATGTGGTGAGATGAGAATGCGACCTTTGAGATTGAGTGATTCACAGAGCGCTAATTGCCAGAGCTTCACAGCATAAGGATCAGTGACGGGTGCAAACCCGTAGTAGAGAATGACCTTTTTGATACCCACGTTGCCAATCGTAACAAACTGCAGAATCGCGGACTAAGTGCCCTGCAGAACCAGGTATTCCTTGATGCGGCTCCATTTGATAAGTAGGAAAATTGGGATGGCAATATCGGTGAGAATAAAGATGGGGTAAATAAAGAGATAGCCAAGGTAACTCTCGCCAGTCTCGGCAAAGACGACCACCTGAGAAATCAAGACAGAGACTGGCCACCACAGGGCGGTCAATGGAACGAAGTTGAGCGCTTTGCGCGTTCCTGAAGCAATTGCAAAGAGCGCGAGGGGCGTTCCTATCGAAGCAACTATCCAACCGATGAGACAGAGCCAGAGACTTACCTGTCGAACGACCTCAGAACTCTCCCATGGTTGGAACCAGAAGAAATCTGTGTAGGTGAAAATCACTGCCCAGTAGATGATGAAAACCATTACTGCAGTTCCACGCAAATGGAACATATGTGCTGCGCGTATCTCGTTTACTTGTGCAGTATGTGTATCCACTTCATAATTCTCTCACTAACAATTCACGTTGTATAGACTCTAAATTGCTCAAGTTGTAGAGTAATCAGATGCGCAAATTTCTCCGAAGAATTGCGCTAGGCATTGGAATAACACTCTCAATTCTTTTTTTTATTCTCACAATTTCCTCCGCGACTCATAATGTGTCGTGGGTTCCAACAGCAATAAGCGAGAGTTTGCATCTTGGTTCAAGTGGTAAGAATGAGGAGTTTGACCCTCGTTCAATGATTGGTCTGACTGGTCCTGCAGGACCAGTTGGTCCCACTGGTGCTCAAGGTGCAGCGGGCGAACCTGGAGCTCGGGGTGCGAGAGGTCGCGTTGGCTCAGTCGGTCCAGTCGGTCCGTTAGGTCCAACTGGCAAAACGGGCCCTCGAGGCCCTGCAGGAGCTAAAGGTGATCAAGGCGCGAGTGGTGAGACTGGACCGGTAGGACCTGTTGGCCCAATCGGAGCAACAGGCCCAACCGGAGCAACTGGAGCAACAGGCCCAACCGGAGCAACT
>CAYQLC010000003.1:0-5223 GCA_964418325.1 uncultured Bifidobacterium sp. | reverse complement strand
GCAACAGGTGCAACTGGTCCAACTGGTGCGACTGGCGCACCCGGTTTATTGCAGGGAATTTATGGATCGTATTTGGATACTACAAATCAAACGAATACAACTCCTGGTCAACCGATTGCGATGCGACTTAACTCGGTAGTTTCTCAGCGCCAAGTATCAGTCGTTGATGGCAGCAAGGTTAAAGTTGAAGTCTCTGGTACTTACAACATCGCTTTCTCGGCTCAGATGTTTCACACCGCCAATGAGGCAGCAACTGCTGAAATTTGGTTGCGTGTAAATGGCAACGATGTTCCAGATAGTAATACTCAATTCACCTTCCAACGTAAAGATGACAAATATGTAGCAGCCTGGAATTTTATGATTGACTTGAATGCAAATGACTTTGTGCAATTGATGTGGTTTTCCACCGATGCCACTGTCCGAATCTCTTATTCTGGCGAGGCAATTGCTCCAGTTCGTCCTGCAATTCCATCGTTAATTGTGACTATAAATCAGGTAGGTTGATTTAAATTTCAAATCTCTCATTAATTTGAGGAACAATCGCATTCCACCCAAGTGTTGAGCTTATTTTTTCTCGAAAGGTTTCTTGAGCAGATTGCTCTCCATGAATCACAAATATCTTTGATGGTCGTTTGCACTTACCAAGCCATCCAAGAAGTTCTGCGCTATCTGCGTGTACTGAGAAGCTCTCAATCTTCGCAATATGCGCGCGTACATTGACCCACTCACCATGAATCTTGATACGAGGCGCTCCATCCTCTAGAGCGCGACCGCGGCTGCCTTGGGCTTGGTATCCGACGAGTAAAACGGTATTCCTCTCATCGGGCAATATCCGTTTCAGGTGATGAACTACTCGACCCCCAGTGGCCATCCCGCTCGCCGAAATAATGATGTGTGGCTCTTCGATTTGGTTGAGCGATTTTGAGTGCTCAGTAGTGGTGACGTTGGTGAGAGTCCCCGGATCAAAAGGATCCTGATTCGACCACTGACGAGTGATTCCTGCGCGGATTCCTGGATGTTCCTCTCGCACTGCTCTGCGGTATTCCGTCAGAGCGGCAACTGCCATTGGTGAGTCAACATAGATTGGCACGGCTGGGATTTCTTTTGCATCAATTAATGATCTGAGCGCCATCAAGATAACTTCGGTCCGATCTATGGCGAAGGCAGGGATAACAACTGAGCCACCTCGGGAGATTGCGGCGTTGATCTCGCGTGCAAATTCACCAGAAATTGATTCGTGGATGCGGTCGCCGTAAGTGGATTCGGTGACGATTGCATCAAAGTCCATTTCGGGCGGATCATCTGGAGGTGAGAGCAAGGGGTGATTACTTCGCCCCATGTCACTTGTGAAAAGAATGTTTTTATCACCTACTGAAACGACTAAGAAGGCAGAACCAAGGATGTGACCTGATGGGTAGAACGTTCCGATGAAATGGGAGCCGATTTTGAATTGTTGTCGATACGGAAAAGTTGCAACATGAGTGAGCGCTGCTTCAACATCCTCTATACGGTAGAGCGGTTCTGGTTGCTTATGCTTGCTATATCCCTTTTTAGCGGCAAAAAAAGCATCCTCTTCTTGTAATTTCGCGGAATCACGAAGTACCACCGCCAGCAACGGCTCGGTGAATTTAGTAGTGATGACTTTCCCAGAGAATCCTTGACGCACAAGCAGAGGAACATATCCAGAGTGATCCAGGTGCGCGTGAGTAAGGACAATGGCAGAGATTGTTTTCGGATCTACGGGAAACGGCTCACGATTTCGAGCTTGAATTTCTTTACTTCCCTGATAAAGACCACAATCGATGAGGATTCGCTCATCACCTGCCGAGAGTAAGAACCTGCTTCCGGTGACCGTCTCGGTGGCGCCAAGAAATGTGATGGCGGGGGAGTCCATACGCTGCAGACTACTCATCGATTGACAAGTAACCTAGCCATATGAACTCGCTTCTTGTGAGCAAACGCTTCCACCAGGCGCTCTTTCTATCAGCTTTACTCGGCACGCTTCTCGGTTTCTTTACCCGGCCAGCGTGGGTGGCCGTCGGTTTTATTGGACTGGCAATTTCTATTAAATGGTTAATTGATGACTTTACGATGAATTCGATGGGTTCAGACGTACTGGCAATTTTCTCATTGCTAGGAACTCTCATTACGTCTGAGTTTTTCGCTATGGCAATTATCTCTTTGATGTTGGCTACTGGGCGACTACTTGAAAGTTGGGCTCAGGGACAGGCAGAACGCGAGCTGTCTTCACTTCTTGAGCGAATTCCGAGGAAGACGAGAAAAGTTTTATCAGATGGCTCGCTTCAAGAGATTGATGTAGAGGATATTGCGATTAAGGATCAGATTCTTGTGCGAACTGGTGAAATTCTTGCCGTAGATGGACTTCTTCTTAGCGATGCTGTGATTGATGAGTCGGCGCTTACGGGAGAACCACTTCCACAACGTCGCGGCGCAGGCGCACTACTTTCTAGTGGAATCGTTAATGCGGGTACGCCATTTACTATTGAAACGGTAAATACCGCTGCCAACAGTACCTATGCAGGAATCATTGCACTGGTTCGCGAAGCACAGAAAAAGAGCGCTCCAAGTATTCGCTTGGCAAATAAGTGGGCAATGAGATTTGTGCCCTTTGCACTTAGTGTGGCTGGAGGAGCATGGGTTCTCACGGGAGACTTTTCGCGCGCTGTCGCCGTTCTCGTAGCCGCAACCCCATGCCCATTGATTCTTGCTGTTCCTATCGCTGTCGTCTCGGGTCTATCGCGAACGGCAAAACATGGAGCAATCATTAAGAGTGGAGCGACTTTAGAAGCGCTGGCAAAAACCCGGGTAGTGCTCCTAGATAAGACTGGGACGTTGACCTACGGGGGTCCAGAGATCAACTCGATTGATGCTGCCCCAGGATTCACTCCACACCAAGTACTGCAACTTGCCGCATCTATTGACCAATACAGCAGTCATTCAGTTGCGCAGTCGTTGGTCAACGGTGCGAAAGATCGGCGCATAGAACTCTTGCCCGTGATTAATCTCCACGAAAAACTCGGTCACTCGATGAATGGGAATGTTGGCGGTGCGCATATTTCAGTGGGACAGATGACTAGCCAGGCTCCTCCCTGGCGGCGCATGCATGATGAATTACAAGTGGGGGTTTATCGAGATGAGCAGCTCATTGGAATCATTGGCATGGCCGACCCCATTCGTAGTGAGTCGCGACAGCTACTTAGAAATCTTGCCGAGGCAGGAGTGTTAGAGATAGCCATGCTCACTGGAGATAAAAAATTGACCGCTGAAAAAGTAGCGGCTGAAATTGGAATAGCCAATGTGCATTCAGAACTCACTCCGCAACGCAAACTGGAGATTACCTCTCAATACATGCAGAAAGATCACGGCGTAGTAGTGCTAGTAGGTGATGGCATTAACGATGCACCAGCGTTAGCACTTGCGGATGTAGGAGTTGCGATGGGTGCACGTGGAGCATCTGCCGCTAGTCAAGCCGCTGACGTAGTTATTGTTGAGGACTCGATTGATCGTCTTGCGGTCGCGATTGGTATTGCGAAGAATTCCATGCGAAAGGCGACGGAGGCTGTCTCTATTGGTATGGGGCTATCGGTAATTGCCATGTTCGCTGGGGCTTTTGGATTTATGAACGCCAGTCAGGGTGCGCTCATTCAGGAGGGAATTGACGTCATTGCCATTTTGTGGGCGCTAACTGCGCTTCGAGTGCAACCAGAAAAACGCTGACACTCCGCTCCGCTTGCTCGTTGTTTGTGAAGGAAAAGTCAACTTCCTGCAAGTAGTTATTTTTATTCTTTCGCAATGAGTATCGAAGTCAGAAATGTATCTCCACCAAGCAATTTAAAAACCAGTAGTAAAAGAAGTTCGCTGAAGTTAATTGGTGCAGCACTTTCTGTTGTAGCCATTGCCGCGGTGATCGGGAATTACCAAGTTGGCGCTACCAGTCAGAATGATTGGAGCATGAGCGCTTTGCAAGGCAAAGTTGCGATGACAGAGGTTCAACTAAAAAAGCTCGTATCGAGTGAGAGTCTGACTGTCTATTGGACAGGTCCAATGACCAACACTTTGTATACGCTCAATAGTTCAAAAAAGAATCAAATTGTTCTCACTTACTTGCCTCAGAAAAGTAAAGATAAAAAAGTGATTGCCGACACCCGAGTTATTGGTACTTACTTTTCACCAAATGCTTTTTCGGAGTCGCTAACGGCAGCATCAAAAAAAGAGAACATCTCTTTTAGAAATTCAAATGGAAATGTTGTTTTCTACCCGAAGCTTCGTACCACCGGAGTGTTTGTTGCAATACCAAGTACCAATTATCAAATAGAGATATACGACCCTATTCCGGGCCAAGCAATCAGTATTGCTTCGCTCCGGGACCAACTCACAAAGATTGGATCATAAATTGACGACTAGAAATAGAACCTCATTAACTCTAAGTGCGATTGCAATTTTAATTGCAGCAGCAGCTTCGACCATAGTTATTACGGAAGCGACTGGTACAACTCACTTGATTTCCAGTAAGGCGTCAGCTAATGGCAATATTGTGCCTTCTGCAGATAATAAATTCACGCTGGGAACAAAAGATATGCGTTGGAAATCTCTCCAACTCGGACCGGGAACTCTCTACATCCAAGATCAGGAGACCGGTACGCAGGCTGGTCTAACTGTCAATGCAGGAGCGCTCTTGCTCGATGGAACTGACTCACTTCGTATCGGAAATGTTCGATTTACTGCCACTGGAATTGATTCATTGGTGAGCGATCAAGATATAACAATTGGAAATAGTGGTGACCAGGGTTATTTAGTTCTCGCTCGTGCAGTTAAGTTTCCCGATGGAACGATTCAGTCGACTGCATCATTAACTGGATTGACTGGACCAACGGGCGCACCGGGTAAGAATGGCGATGTTGGAGCTCAAGGGCCTGCAGGGGAAGATGGCGCTCCAGGCGAAGTGGGTCTCACGGGAGCAACTGGTCCAGCTGGTCCGAAAGGTGATGTTGGAGCGCAGGGTCCACAAGGCGCGCAAGGAGTAGTTCTTAATACAAAGGGTTCATTCCCAACTCGTGCAGCATTTGATGCTGCGGGAATCATTGGAGTCACTGGTGACGCATGGATCATCGTTCAAGATGGATCGTTGTTGGTATGGAATTCACTCACCAACAAATGGGACAACGTTGGTGACTTAGTTGGTAAGCAAGGACTTCAAGGAAT
>CAYQLC010000002.1:51730-122440 GCA_964418325.1 uncultured Bifidobacterium sp. | reverse complement strand
TTTGCTCGAACGGTGGAGTGAGCGTTCGCATCAGGTTTAGCTAACTTCTCAACTTTATGCTTATGAAATGTGGCACCAAAGGTAGGCAGATGCCATTCGCCAGAAATGTACAGTGGTCGCGCTCGCCCGTCGGAAATCCAACGTAAGAGCAGCTCTGCCTCCTCGGGAGTTGAATGCGGAAATATCAGATCTTGGTCGACCGGCATCATCTCGTGAGAACGGAGTAGCTCTACTTTCTCCACGTCATCGCCGGAGGATTGAGCAGTGATTGACGATTCCAAACGCCCTCGTCGTATGCGTGCGATTTCAACCTGATCGCGCTCTTCGGAGCGCTTGGCAACAATTAACTCTTCGATAAGTGAGAAAGCACGCAGGCTCTCGCTTCTGGCAAAACCTCGAAGGTACGCCGTAATTTGGTTTCGAAGTTGCGCTGCCTCTTCGTATCTCTCCTCGCGGGCCAGCGCAGAAATTCGTTCGAAGTGGTGGGCGACAATTTCGCCAGCCTGAATTGAGAGATGGTGCGAAACCTTCTCAGTAACTTTTGCATAGGCCTCTTCGCTGGTGGCACCAATACAGGGAGCAGAACATTTCTTTATGTCATGAAGAATGCACGCACTTGCCTTTTTTATTGATGCCTGTGTAATTCGTGGTGTGCATTGTCTAATGGGCGTTGCGGCGTGAAGGGCTTCTCGCGCAAGATCGGCATCTATTGCGCCACCAAAAGGACCAATCGCTCGCTTTTCGTGGGTTAGGGCCCCATGACCTTTAGCAATAACTAACCGTGGAAATCGCTCCTCGGTGAGAGTAAGCCAGAGCGTGCGCTCTTGGAAGCGAGAGCGACGGTTGTATCGAGGAGCATGGTGGGCAATCAATCGCAGTTCTCGAATTTGCGCATCAAGGAGGGTTGGAGTTGGCAGCGCTTCTATGCGCGCAGTCAGCGCAATCATTTCCCGCATTCGGGCTCTGGTTTCGGCAGCAGAGAAGTAAGTTAATACTCGTTTCCGAATATTTTTTGAGATACCTACATAGAGAGGTTTATCTTCGCTATCACGGAAGATATACACCCCTACAGTGTTGGGCACTCCCTCCGCGAGATTTTTCTTTGCCCGCTCTTTGGGGCTTAGTGGGTGTGAGAAATTTTGTAAATCGGCGAGAGTTTCCACTCCAACATTTCCAAGTCGCTCTAAGAGGTGATGGAAAATATGAACGGTGGCACGCGCGTCGTCGAGTGCGCGGTGAGTGGGGGGTTCCTCTAAACCGAAATATTGAGCAAGAGTTCCCAGTTTGACGTTTGGTGTCTCATCCTTAGTCAGAGTTCGACGCGCAATCTTGACGGTGTCGAGAATCCGGTAGTTGGGCCAAGAGTAAGAGTGGGCATCGGCAGCAGCTTTGAGGAAACCGATATCGAAAGGGGCGTTGTGCGCAATCAAAATCGTTTCATCGGCTCCGCCGCAGAATTCCAAGAATGCCGGAAGCACCTCCTCAAAGAGCGGGGCTGGCGCGACCATCGCATCAGTGATTCCGGTGAGCACAGTGATGAATGGTGGAATGGGCGATCCTGGGTTGACTAAGGTATGAAATTCGCCCAGCACCTGGCCACCTCGGATCTTTACTGCACCAATCTCGGTAATCATCGCGCCGCTAGACGGCGAGGTACCGGTGGTCTCAAGGTCAACAACGACGAAGGTGCTCAAACGTAAGGGAATCGGCACTTCATCGATCGATGACTGAATAGGGGCTGAACTACTTGCTCTCATGATGAGGTAAGCCTATGTTCTAACCCTGACATTTCCAGGTTGTCGGTGCGTTTCCCTTAACAGTGATGAACAAGGAGAGCCAGATGAGCGAAAAGGTTACCCCAGTTAGGTGGGGGTTTATCGGTGCGGGAATGATTGCGAAGAAGGCGCTCTACCCGGCGCTGAAGAATTCACAGTGGGGTGAAATCTACGCTGTTGCGGGTAAGGACGCCCAGCGCGCAAAGGCGCTTTCGCCGAGCGGACGTTTTTACACTGATTATCAAGAACTTATCGATGACCCAAATGTGGAGGCTATTTACATCTCGCTTCCTAACTCACTACACATTCCGTGGTCTATCAAAGCGATGCACGCTGGAAAAGATGTTTTGTGTGAGAAACCGCTGGCGATGAATGCTCAGGAGGTTCGTGATGCAACAGCCGTCGCTAAAGAAACTGGCCGGCTGTTCATGGAAGCGTCCTGGAATAGGTGGCACCCGAGAACTAAGCGCCTCGCCGAAATCGTACGATCCGGCGAGATTGGCATGGTGGAGCGGATTCGAACCTGTTTCACCTATGACGGTTTGCCTGATGACAACATTCGCGCTTTTCCAGAATTGGGAGGTGGCGGGCTCTATGACTTAGGGCCGTATTCAGTCGCCGCCCCGATTTGGTTGATGAATGGTGCAGCTACGGAAATTACAAAAGCAGAAGTTGCCTGGCATCACCTTGGAAGTGACGAGACGGTCCGAGTGGAGTTCACAATAGGTGGCGCTAAAGCAGAAGCGATTACATCAATGAATGTGCCATCAACGCTCTATTTCGAAGTTTTTGGAAGTGAAGGTGCAGTGGTGATGGGAGGCAATGATGCATTTAACTCACACAATCAACCAAGCACGCTCGAAATTTACGGAAAGCACGGAAAGCGAGTAGAAGAGTTTGCACCGTGCGATCCCTATCAATTAATGGCTGATGATTTCTCTAAAAAGATACGGGGTCGGAGCGACTGTTGGATTATGTCGCTAGATGAATCACTAGTCTTCGCTCAATTCTTCGATTCCATTTTTGCAAAGTTAGCCAAGAAGTAAATAGTAAATATTGGGTGTGGGAAACTCATCGACCATGGAGTTCATTCTTAGTGATAATCGAAGATTCGATTTCATCACCAATGGTGTTAACTCGAAGCAGGCAATCCTTTTCCATCACGGCACTCCAGGAGAGTGCACGCTCTGGTCGCCCTGGATTGATGAGATAACTGACGTTACTGCCGTTGCGGCAAGTCGACCCGGGTATGGATTGAGCGATCGACGAAAGGGTCGAACAGTTGCGATGGATCTCGATGATCACACTCAATTGCTTGCCTATTTGGGAATAGAGAAATTTGTCTCAATCGGATGGTCGGGAGGTGGACCACACGCGATCAATATGACTCGACATCCACACTCTGTTGGGGCCATTACTCTGGCTGGAGTTGGCGAGTGGGGCCATGGCGATCTTGATTTTCTTGAGGGGATGGGGCCGGAGAACCACGAGGAGTTTGGTGCAGCGCTGGAGGGGGAGCGGGCAATCGAGGAGTGGATGGCGAAAAATGCCCCAGGATTTGCCGCCGTGACTGGCGCTGACTTAATTGAAGCGTTTGGTGGATTGATTGGTGATGCAGACAAGCGAGCGCTCACGAGCGAAGTCGCTGAACATGATGCAGCCTCCTACCGCCGCTCCTTGATGAATGGCTATTACGGTTGGCTCGATGACGATCTGGCATTTGTGCAGAAATTTGGCTTCTCTCTGCAGGAGATTTCTAAGCCAATCTTGGTGTGGCAAGGCGATGATGATTTCATGGTGCCGCGGGCACATAGTGAGTGGTTAGCTAGACATATCCCCACAGCGCAACTTAACTTCGTGCCCGGCCATGGGCACATCTCTCTAGTTGAGCAATATCGGGGCGAGATTCTCCATCAAGCGCGCCTACTCCTTCAGAATTAATTCTCGGATCGAGGCTTAATGATGATTTCTTCGGGTGTCAGGCGATGGGCGCCGAATTTATTGACATGTGAATCCTTTGGGTAGCCAATAGCTAGGCCAGTGAGAAGTTTGTAATCTTTCGGCACATCAAATTCTTTCCTAATCACATCATCCCAAATGATGACTGCACCCTGCAGGCATGTGCCAAGGCCTTGTGCGTGCGCTGAAAGAATGAGATTCTGCAACATCAAACCAGCATCATTTGCTGCAAATATGTGCAAGCTCTTGTGAATGTAGATGAAAAGTTCTACAGGAGCACCAAAGAATTCGTAATTTTTTCCCCACTGCTCATCGCGGGCTTTGCGATCTCCGCGCTCGACGCCGATCCAGTTGTATAGCTCCTTGCCAACTCGTTCTGCGCGAGGTTTGAGTTCGGGTACGTACGGTCGAGCCATCAATCTATGACTGGTGGGCAATCCGGCACCTGTGAGCAATAATCGAATTTTGGTGGCGATACTTCCATTGCGGAATCGAGAGAGCTTCTCCCAACGCGAGCTAAATTCGGCGCTGATTCGATCTTTGGTCTCGCCAGTAGCAACACACACCTTAAAGGGTCGAGTGTTAGACCAGCTCGGCGCAGTCAAGGCATCGGTAAGTAGTTGTTCAATAACTTTTCCGGGAATTTGGTCGTCACGGAATTCCCGGGTTGACCGTCGTGAAGCTAAGAATGCACTGAACCATTCGGGTAGTTGTTCTGATGAGTCGAAACCACCTTGCTTGGCTGAGGACTTCATAGTCTCCCTAGTCTATTAGATAAATTCCCTTAGGATGACTTGTCAGAAATCGTAGAAAGCTAATGATATTGCGATAGTGAACATCACGACAGCAATCAGTGAATCAAGTATCTTCCAGAAAATTGGCTTAGACATGAACCGAGAAGCTGCGCGCGCCCCATAACCTATTGAAGTAAACCAAACAATGCTCGCGAATGAAGCTCCCACGGCAAAGAACCAGCGATTGTTTTCGAATTGATTGGCGATACTTCCGAGAAGAATCACGGTGTCTAGATAAACGTGGGGATTGAGAAATGTAAGAGAGAGGCAGGTGCTTACTATTGTGGATTTACTGATTGCTGAACCGGCCGTAGCCTCCAAGCTCTGATTCTTGAAGGCAGAACGAATACTTCTTACTCCAAACCACGTCAGATAGATAACACCGAACCATCGAATAAACTCGAGTAGAGACGGTTTGCTTTGAATAAGAGTGCCCAGTCCGCCAGTCCCAAGGAAGATGAGAGTTGCATCTGAAATCGCACAGATAGCGACAATCAACAGGACGTGTTGGCGAAGTAGACCTTGGCGAATCACGAAAGCGTTCTGGGCGCCAATTGCGATAATCAGAGAGAGTCCTGTAACAAAACCAGGTACGAGCGCAAGCATCGGTGAACCTTACAAGAGGGTTATCTGAGAGTGGACGATACTGGGATCGAACCAGTGACCCCTTCCATGTCAAGGAAGTGCGCTACCGCTGCGCCAATCGTCCATTATTCGATATTCAGTTGTAATGTCTATCGAGGTGGGAACGGGATTTGAACCCGTGTAGCAGGATTTGCAGTCCTGAGCCTCGCCTCTCGGCCATCCCACCAAAGGAGTTCACCCGTTGGTAAACCACTTTCGAGCGGATGACGGGACTCGAACCCGCGACATTCACCTTGGCAAGGTGATGCGCTACCAACTGCGCTACATCCGCATTTCTTACCCCCACAAGCCAGGGAGTAACAGGGGCGAAATCTACCGCAGGGGCAGGGGGTAGGGCGAACCCATCTATTGGTGGTGGGCTTGGGCTACGGTGGGGAGCATGGAGTTTGGTTTCTATCGGAATGGGCTGTGGGCCCAGGATTTACAGGAAATTTCCGATGATCCTGCTGTACTGCACGATGGCAATTTCTGGGCAGTAGTCATTACATACGAAGGAAAAAAGAGCTTCGCGCGATTCAATAATGTGCGAACTCAGGTTGAGCGAGAGTTTTTCGAGTATGCCGAGGGTTCCCAGTGGCATCCTCTCAACTCGCCATGGACCAGTTCACTATCTTGCGATGAGTACATAGCTGGAGTGACTCGCGTGCGAGAGGCCATTGAACGTGGCGAGGTGTATCAAATTAATCTCTGTCGAACCTTGGCAACCACATCGCACTCTGCACATCTACTCGGTGTCATGTCGCGGTTACGTTCGGGCAATCCCGCCCCTTACTTAACCTCAATCGAACTGCCTGGTATCTCCATAGCCTCTGCCTCTCCCGAATTACTACTTCGTCGTGAAGGTTCAGTTATCACCTCAAGTCCTATCAAAGGAACTGCCAGAAACGCGGACGAGTTCCTCGAAAAAGATCGAGCAGAGAATGTGATGATTGTGGATCTGGTGCGACATGACTTTGGGGCAATCTGCACAACTGGTTCGATTCAGATTCCTCGTCTACTCGGGGTTGAAGAGCACCCTGGTTTAGTCCACCTGGTTTCTGATGTTGAAGGAACCTTACGAAGTGATACTTCATGGAGCGAAATATTTGATGCGATACTTCCCGCTGGTTCGATAAGTGGGGCGCCCAAGTCATCTGCTATCGAACTTATCCAGAAAATCGAGAGCCAAGAGCGCGGTCCTTACTGTGGTGCTATCGGGTGGATCCACGGCGATCGAGCAGAATTAGCGGTGGGAATTAGAACCTTCTGGTTAGTTGACGGGGTTATCAAATTTGGAACCGGAGCAGGAATCACTTGGGGATCTGACCCCGAGCTGGAGTGGGCTGAGACTGAACTTAAGGCCAGTCGTTTACTATCCCTTATCAATCACATCTAGCGAAAGTCACCCGAGATGCTCTGGCTTAATGACCAATTAGTCGATGAACGACAGCACCCAGCTCTCATTCCAGCGACCGATCGCTCCTTTCTCTTGGGTGAGGGAACCTTCGAGACGATTCTCACGATTAGTGGCAAAGCCGTTGCCCTCGATCGCCATATTGGGCGCATTCATCGTGGGGCAGAGGTTCTGGGTTTTACTCCACCACCTGGTGATGTACTTGCAGTCGCGGCGACTGCTTTGCTGCAAAGCACTCAAGACATCTCACTTGGGCGGATGCGGATTACCGTTTCTAGTTCGGGCACCTTACTTATCACCCATCAGGCGTATGTCGAATGGAGTGAACCGGCGCGAATTGTGACCTATCCACACCCATTCAATGCAAAATCACCGCTGCAGAAGGTCAAATCGACCTCATACGGTGAATACTTACTGGCCTTCAAGTATGCACAGGATCGAAATGCGGATGACGCGTTGCTTTTCAATCAAGCGGACCAGATTATGGAATCAAGTACAGCCAACATCATCGCGCTTATCGGTGGAAAGTGGGTCACTCCACCCCTCTCGGCGGGACCGCTCCCAGGCATCACTCGCGAACTGCTCATCGAATGGGGCTTAGTGAGCGAACGAGAATTGATCTTTGAAGAGCTCCAGAGGTGTGAGTCGGTAGCCCTCATCTCGAGCTTGCGGAGCATCCAGCCGATCGGCGAGATAAATGGACGGAAGTACAAGCTGGGTGGGAAGGTCGAGGAAATCTCCACTTTATATAAGAGGTCACTGGCCGGTAATCTAAACCCGTGATTAGACGGTTTCGAGCGAGAGCGAAAACGACACCTGCCGGGGAATTGGCATGGCGAATTGGCGTAGCTGTTCTCGGTGGCACCATCACTGCCTTGGGCGCCGTCTTCCTTATTACACCTGGACCCGGGTGGTTGATCATTTTTGCCGGCCTCGGAATTCTCGCTTCGGAGTTCGCCTGGGCTGAGCGTGCACTCATCAAAACCAAGATGGTTGCATTACGGGCGGCGCAGAAAGCCTTGCCACCTGGAAAACGTAGGCTCTATATATCGATAGCAATCGTCGTATTGGCTCTCGTAGTTGTTGCGCTCTTGGCGATCCGTCGAAATTTCGCCTAGTTAGCTCCGGCCCGCGATAGGCTTTCGAATTATGGCTCAGGTTGCTATCGCCCTTGATGGTGAAAAACGAGAAGTGACCATCGAAAAATATACTGGCGAGCTCTTTAAGGAACGGCCTGAGGTAATTGCGCTACGAATCAATGGCGAGCTTCGCGATCTCAACACCCCATTGTTTGATGGAGATGTTGTTGAGACCGTCTCCATCTCTTCACCCGATGGCTTGGCGATTCTTCGCCACTCAAGCGCTCACGTACTGGCCCAAGCGGTCCAGACCCTTTTTCCCGGAACTCGTCTGGGTATAGGGCCACCCATCAAAGATGGTTTCTATTACGACTTTGATGTTGCCAAACCCTTTACCCCAGAAGATTTGCAATCACTTGAGAAAGAGATGAGCAAAATCATCAAAGGTAACCAACGCTTCCGTCGTCGCGTGGTCACCGATGTAGAGGCGCTAGCAGAGTTAGCAAGTGAACCTTTTAAGTGTGAACTTATTTCTATCAAATCTGAGGCGAGCGATGAATCTTCCGTAGAAGTCGGATCTGGTGAATTGACCATCTATGACAATCTCAATCGCGACGGTGAGATTGCTTGGAAAGATCTCTGCCGCGGGCCACATCTTCCGACGACAAAATTAATCCCTGCGGTAAAACTGATGCGCTCTTCCGGTGCATATTGGCGTGGCTCTGAGAAAAATCCCATGTTGCAACGGATTTACGGCACTGCCTGGCCAACTCAAGAAGAGTTGGATGCTTACCTCAATTTTCTCGAAGAAGCTGAGAAGCGTGATCACCGGAGACTTGGTTCGGAATTAGACCTTTTCTCCTTCCCAGAGGAGATCGGCTCGGGGCTTGCTGTTTTCCATCCGAAGGGCGGAATCATTCGTAGGGCGATGGAGGATTATTCGCGTAAGCGCCACGAAGAAGAGGATTATCAATTCGTCTACTCACCCCATCTCACCAAATCTGCGCTCTTTGAGACTTCAGGACATCTTGAGTGGTATGCCGAAGGTATGTATCCGCCGATGGTTCTTGACGAAGAGCGAAATAGCGATGGAAGTATCAAACGTGCTGGCGCCTCGTACTACATGAAGCCGATGAATTGCCCCTTCCATAATTTGATTTACCGCTCACGCGGACGTTCTTATCGAGAATTGCCGTTACGACTCTTTGAGTTTGGAACGGTCTACCGATACGAGAAATCTGGAGTGATCCAGGGATTAACGCGAGCTCGCGGATTTACACAGGATGATGCACATATTTATTGCACCCCGGAACAGATGCCCGAAGAACTCGACAACCTACTCACATTCGTGCTCAACCTCCTTCGCGATTATGGATTAACTGATTTCTACCTTGAACTCTCTACCCGAAATGATGAGAAGTTCGTGGGCGAAGACCGCGATTGGTCGGTTGCCACAGAGCGTCTACGTGAAGCGGCCCAACGACAGAATCTTGAGTTGGTTCTCGATGAAGGTGGGGCAGCTTTCTATGGACCGAAGATCTCAGTTCAGGCAAAAGATGCGATTGGTCGAACCTGGCAAATGTCCACCATCCAAGTGGATTTCCAATTGCCCTCCCGCTTTGACTTGGAGTACGTAGCCCCAGATGGCTCCCGTGCTCGTCCGGTGATGATTCATCGAGCGCTCTTTGGTTCCATTGAACGATTCTTTGGAGTTCTTACCGAACATTACGCAGGCGCGTTCCCACCGTGGCTTGCCCCAGTCCAGGTTCGAGCAATTCCGGTGGCCGAAGCCTTCTTGCCATACCTCGAAGAGATAGCTGCCGTAATGCGCCGCTCTGGAATACGGATTGATGTTGATGGCAGCGATGATCGTATGCAGAAAAAGATCCGGAACGCGCAGATGGAGAAGATTCCGTTCATGATTATCGCCGGTGAGGTCGATCAACAAGCCCAAGCGATATCAATTCGATATCGAAATGGCGAGCAGAAAAATGGAATTCCTATCGCTGCGGCAATAGAGGAAATTCAAAACGCCATCGATACCCGAATTCAGGTCTAACGTGAGCGGGGTTGGCGATAACTGGGATCGAATCTGGTCGCCTCATCGCAAGGAGTATCACGACAAACTCGCTCAGGGCGGGATGGAGTGCCCCTTCTGTCATATTCCACGCTTGACCGATGAAGCCAGCTTAATTCTTGCTCGCGGTAGCCACGCATTTGCAGTTCTCAATCGCTATCCATATAACCCAGGCCATCTCTTGATTTGCACATATCGCCATGTCGGTGAGTATCTTGAATTAAATGACGAGGAACTAACTGAGATTAATCAGCTCACTAAGGCGAGCATCCACGCGTTGCGCGGAGTAAGCAGTGATGTCAATTTCAATATCGGAATTAATCAAGGACGAATTGCCGGCGCTGGCATCCCGGACCATTTTCACCAACACATCGTTCCGCGCTGGCAAGGAGATTCTAATTTCATGCCAGTAATCGGTGGAACCAAAGTGCTTTCACAGATGTTAGATGAAACGAGAGCAATTCTTGCCAATCTGTGGAATAGATAGGAAAAGATAGGAATAGCTAACGGCGCACTCGCTAGCTTTCCACTACCTCTTCAAGATAAGCACGCACCTCATTGCCTCCCAGGTTCAACGCGGCGGAAAAGGGGATGATAGGAACGAATAGCCCAGTGGCAAATCGGCGACCTTCGAGATCGCTAACCGCTTCTAAATATTCCTCGCGAAATTCTTGAACCAAGATCCGATGATCTTCTTCGCTTGCTCGTAGTTCTAATGTCCCTCGCGAATAATCTCGCACCTCCAGAGTTTCTAAATCAATGTATGCACATGGTTGACCAATGTCATCGTGAAGAACGAGGTATGGAGTCACACCTTCACCAAACATCCGGCGAGCGATGAGCACCGCCTCATCGAAGTCAGCCTCTGGGTTTTCAATTTTGCTTACGACAATCATCCTTGGAATTTGAAACTCAGCAATTTCCTCCCAGGCTTTGATGAGGGAGTTAGGGGCACCTTCATGTGCACTCATGACAAGGATTACCGCTGCGAACTCGGCAAACTCATAAGAAAGATTATCGTCATGGGCGATAGATATGGCGAACTTTTCCGGAAGAGCCGCAGCCACCCCCGCTAGATCGGCAGAGGGATGGCCGATAACAGCGATACGCGTACCATTCAAGGTCGAAATCACATAGAGAGCCTACGATGTAACCACCATGATTAGTTCATTCTTGCGCGCCCCAGTTACTCGTGTTGTCGAGCCGACTGCGCGCGCCCTCATCAGAGGAAAAGTAACCCCCAATCAGGTGACAGTGATTGGGGCTGTAGGCACGGTTGCCACTTCACTGTACTTCTTCACGCGCGGCGAACTATTCGTCGGTACGTTGACAATGTTGATTTTTATTTTCAGCGATCTCGTTGATGGCACTATGGCACGACTTGGTGGTTTTACCTCAAGATTCGGAGCTTTCCTCGACTCGACTACAGATCGCATAGTCGATGCAGCATTGGTGGGAAGTATTACTTATTACCTTTTTTCGAACGATGATCGACTGCACATCGTTGCATGGTTTGCTCTCGCTGGCGGCTACCTGGTCTCCTATGTGAAAGCCCGAGCAGAGGCATCTGGCTTCTCCTGTGAAGGGGGTTTTGCTGAGCGCCCAGAACGGACAATCATCCTGCTGGTGTCGACTGGATTTGCTGGATTAGGCATCCCATACATTCTTGCCGTGGGTATTTGGGCGATCGCGATCTCATCTTTCCTCACAGTCGGATATCGACTGATACAAGTATGGCAACAACGATGATTGAACAACTAACGGGATTCGCCTATTTACTCGGATGGAAGCTAATCCGAGTGCTCCCGGAGAAATTTGCTTATCGTATTTTCGAACGACTTGCTAATCGTTCATCGAGAAAAAAAGGAAAGTCCTATCGGCGACTGCGCGGGAATCTCCAAAGAGTGAAACCAGACATCACCGATATGGAGTTAGATCAATTAGCCACTGCTGGCATGCGCAGTTATCTTCGTTACTGGTGTGATGCTTTCCGATTGCCATCATGGAACCACAATCGGCTCACCACCTCAGTGTCAGTTGACGGCGAAGAGATGTTCAGATCGTTTGTTGCCCAGCGAAAGGGGGTAGTGGTTTCGCTCCCGCACTCAGGAAATTGGGATCATGCCGGTGCTTATTTTTCGGCCACCGGTATTCCCATCGTGAGCGTTGCAGAGCAGCTCAAGCCAGATCGAGTATTTAAGGCTTTCTTAAAATATCGAGAGCGAATTGGCATGAAGATCTATTCGGCTGCAGAAAATGTCATTCCTTCGCTCCACAAGCACCTGGCAAATGGTGACGTTGTTGCACTGGTTGCAGATAGAGATCTCTCAAGAAGCGGTATCGAAGTGAAATTCTTCGGCGGAGTGGCAAAAATGCCAAGTGGCCCGGCGCTCTTGGCGACTCGGAATAATTCCTACCTGATTGTTGCACACGTGACGTATACCGAAAATGGGATTCATATCAAATTCTCGGAACCCTTAACATCCAATGCGCCAACCGAACAAGGAAAGATCGAAGATTTGATTCAACAAACTGCTCACTTTTTCGAAGCGGGCATTTCGCAGCATCCAGAGGATTGGCACATGCTTCAGAAAATTTGGGTGGCGTAACCATGGCAGAGGATCTACGGCGGCTACGCATCGGAATGGTCTCTCCATATGGTTGGGATTTGCCTGGTGGAGTTCAAGCGCATATCCATGACCTCGCTCTCTACTGTATGGAACGCGGTCATGAGGTATCAGTATTAGCGCCAGCAATGGAGGAGCAGACCCTTCCTGCTTGGGTGCAAAGTTCAGGCCGACCTATTTCCATTCCATACAACGGAGCAGTGGCGCGAGTAGCTTTTGGACCAGTGGTCAACCGGCGAGTTCGCAAATGGATTCAGGAGGGCGATTTCGATCTCCTTCATTTACATGAGCCAGCGATTCCCTCGCTCTCACTCCTTGCATGTTGGGCAGCCGAGGGACCATTGGTAGGCACCTTCCATGTTTCAGCTCCCAAGCAGAAGGCGATTTACGCAGTGGGACCGATCTTGGAGCCAGCGATCGAAAAACTGCATGCGCGAATCGCGGTGAGCCAAACCGCTCGGAATACCCTTACCGAACACCTTGAGACAGATGCTGTGGTCATTCCCAATGGCATCAACGTGCACGCATTTGCGCAAGGAGAGAGAACCCAAGAATTTGGCGACCGGGCTATTGGATTTGTCGGGAGATTCGATGAGCCTCGAAAGGGGCTCGCCATCCTTCTAGAGAGCTGTGAGTACCTGATTGCTACCAACGTTGATTTTCAATTAGTGATTGCTGGCCCCGGTTCGAAAGATGAATATCTAAATCAGATGTCACAGAAGCTCAAGGAGCGCACCGTATTCCTTGGTCGAGTTTCAGATTCGCGAAAGCAGCAATTACTTCGATCAGTAGCGATTTATGTCGCGCCAAACACTGGTGGTGAGAGTTTTGGCATCATCCTTGCCGAAGCGCTAGCTGCTGGCGCCCCAGTGGTTGCCAGTGATCTTCCGGCATTTAGAGATGTTCTCGAAGATGGAGCCTCTGGAATTCTCTTTCCCACAGAAGACTCTCAAGCGCTAGCCAAAGCTATTCGCGAACTACTTGATGATCGAGAGCGAAGAATGGGTTTGAAAGAGCGAGGGCAAGTGCGTGCGAAGAAATTTGATTGGACCGTCGTGGGCGAATCGATATTCGATATTTATCGGCTCGTAAGCGCCACCGGCGAGAAAGTGCGACTTGGCACCGATCTGCGATTTAATCGCTCAGGCAGGTCTTCATGAGCGCTCTACTTTTCACATTATTAGCTTTGATGCTCGTGGTTGTCTGGTACCTCTCTTTTACCGCAACTCGTCTTGATCGCCTCCATCACCGAGTGGAAACCTCCTGGGCAAATCTCGATGCTGCACTGAAAACTCGGTCGGCGCTCGCTTTAGAGATAGCTCGCTCGAATCTTGTCGACCCCGCTACATCCATGTTGCTCTTGGCGGCAGCCCATGTTGCGGTGGTCGCTGACCATTCTGAGCGATCCGATGCGGAAGAGGAGCTATCTGAGCTCTTGCGCTCGCTTCTGGAAGAGAGAGCGCTCGACTCAGGAGCCGAGATTTTTCAGGAGCTGAATGTTGCGCGCGATCGTCTACGTATTGCGATTGCATTGCACTTAGAAGCGGTTTCGCGAACCCAAGCTCAACGCAAACGTCCATTGGTCCGACTTTTTCGCTTAGCAGGTCGAGCCCCGCTACCAGTGAAGTATCCCTTTGAAGATATTCAGGTCTGAGATGACATCGAAGTTTTATCGACCTCGCGTCTGTCAGATGGTTCTAGCGTCAGTATTAATGTTGCTGCTCACATCATGTTCGATGATTGATAGCGCGCGTACTGCTAAAAATGATTGGATTCCACCTGCACCCACTCCTACATTCACCTTCAATTCGCTTAGCGGCAGAGTGGGAGAAGATAATCGAGTTCTTGCGGTGAAAATTGATGATACCGAGCAAGCGCGCCCTCAAATTGGCCTCACGGAAGCTGATGTGGTGTATGTCGAACAAGTAGAGGGCGGTGTCACGCGATTAGCGGCAATTTACAGTTCGCGAATGCCTGCACAGATAGGGCCCATTCGAAGCGCGCGCATCAGCGATATCGAGTTACTTGAACAGTACGGGAAAGTTGCCTTTGCCTTCTCTGGAGCCCAGCGCAAACTTCGACCGGTCATTGATAGCGCAAATCTTTTCAATGTCGGTGCTGAGCGTGAGGGCATTTTGGTTTACTCGCGCGACAAGGAGCGTCGCGCACCTTGGAACATGATTCTCAATACTCGTGCACTTTTCGCCCGAATAGATAAAAGAAACCTTGATGTGGCGCTCGCATCTAATCGCGGATGGAACTTCGCTCAAGCAAAGGAGCGTGATGAAACTAGTGATGAAGTTGAAGCCGGTGACGTTGGGAAAGGTGCGGAAGGTGCGGAGATCATCACTGCACAAATGCGCTGGCCTGCCACTAAATATGAAATCGCTTGGTCCGAGGATTATTCTGGCTGGTTGTTAACTCATGATGGTTCGAGTAAAGACGATGCACGAGGGGTTCCAATCGTGGCGAGCACATTTGTGGCTCAGGTTGTCGACATCACCGATTCCGAATACGGGGACAAATTTGGCGGGCGCACGCCATTAGTCACCACAGTAGGTCAAGGCCCAGTCTTTATCTTTAAAAACGGTCGAGTGATCACCGGCACATGGAATCGCCCAACGGCCCAGGAGGGCACTTCTTTTGCCTCCGAGGACGGGAAAGAAATCACCTTTGCTCGCGGTCAAATTTGGTTTGCCTTGGTAGGGCAGGAGCCAAAAATCACCTACCGGGCCCAGCCCGAACCCCTTGAGAGCGCCGCTCCAACGCCTTAGAAGTAGACTGCCTACTCTTACTGCTCTTACATTCACTGGTGGGAGAAGAAGTTGGGGAGACGATGAGTGAAGTAACAGGCACCTCGAGAGTCAAACGCGGCATGGCAGAGATGCTCAAAGGCGGCGTGATCATGGATGTGGTCAACGCAGAGCAAGCGAAGATCGCTGAAGATGCTGGCGCCGTAGCTGTGATGGCCTTGGAGCGAGTCCCTGCCGATATCCGTGCGCAAGGCGGGGTTGCACGCATGTCCGATCCCTCGATGATTGAAGAGATTCAACGCGCAGTGTCGATTCCGGTGATGGCAAAGGCTCGAATAGGACATTTTGCTGAGGCGCAAATTCTCCAAGAACTCGGCGTGGATTACATCGACGAATCCGAAGTTCTTACTCCAGCAGATTATGAGAATCACATCGACAAATGGAACTTCACTGTGCCATTCGTTTGTGGAGCGACAAATCTTGGTGAGGCGCTTCGACGTATCAACGAAGGAGCAGCAATGATTCGCTCCAAGGGCGAGGCAGGCACGGGTGATGTTTCCAATGCCACCACGCACATTCGAAAAATCACGGGAGAGATTCGCAGATTAACTTCAATGCGTGAAGATGAGCTCTATGTCGCCGCAAAAGAGTTACAGGCGCCGTATGCCCTCGTTAAAGAGGTAGCGGAAACAGGTAAGTTGCCGGTAGTACTTTTCACCGCAGGAGGAATTGCCACTCCAGCAGATGCTTCAATGATGATGCAACTTGGCGCAGATGGAGTCTTTATCGGATCTGGAATCTTCAAATCCGGAAATCCTGCACAACGCGCCTCCGCATGCGTCAAGGCGACCACTTTCTTTGATGATCCGAAAGTTGTCGCTCAAGTTTCACGCGGGCTCGGAGATGCGATGGTGGGAATTAACGTCTCCGATATCCCTGTTCCGCACCGTCTTGCAGAGCGCGGTTGGTGAAAAAGCGGAAGCGAATTGGAGTTCTCGCACTACAAGGTGATGTGCGAGAACATTGCAAGGCGATTCAAAAATCAGGTGGTCTTGATAGCTTGGTTCGTAGACCAGAGGATTTAGCGAGCATTGATGCGTTGGTAATCCCCGGAGGGGAATCAACGACAATCGGCAAGCTCCTTCGCATCTTTGAACTCTTCGATCCTTTAAAGCAAGCAATCACGGAAGGTCTGCCTGTCTTTGGCACATGCGCCGGCATGATCCTTCTAGCAAAAGATGTTATCGACGGAAGTCATGATCAAGAAACTCTTGGAACTATGGATATCACCGTCCGAAGGAATGCTTTTGGACGTCAAGTAGATTCCTTCGAAAAAACTCTGGACCTATCCAGCATTGGATCTAGCGCCCTCACGGCGGTATTTATTCGAGCGCCATGGATTGAAAGTCATTCGTCAACGGTCACTGCCTTGGCATCGGTGGCAAGTGAAACTGGGGAGCGCGTGGTTCTGGCTCGCCAAGGTATGCAGTTAGCGGCATCCTTTCACCCTGAACTTATCGATTCAGAAAAGTATGGCGTTCACGAGTATTTTATTCACGAGGTAGCCGGCTAGAATCTCCAATACAGATAGTAAAGAGCAAAGTAGGTTACGAAGATGTCAGGTCACTCCAAGTGGGCAACAACCAAACACAAGAAGGCAATTCTTGATTCGCGACGCGCTAAAACTTTTGCAAAACTCATCAAAGCAATCGAAGTTGCAGCTCGTACCGGTGGCCCTGACCCAGCTGGTAATCCAACGCTCTTTGACGCTCTCGCCAAAGCGCGAAAAAATTCGGTTCCATCAGATAACATCGAACGGGCAGTTAAACGTGGGGCAGGCTTGGAATCCGGTGGCGCTAATTGGGAAACCATCATGTATGAAGGCTATGGCCCTAATGGAGTAGCGCTTCTCATCGAGTGTCTCTCGGATAACCGAAACCGAGCAGCAGGTGAGGTACGACTAGCGGTCACTCGCAATGGCGGGTCGATGGCAGATCCTGGATCAGTTTCGTATCTTTTTGCTCGACGTGGAGTGGTGATTGTAAAAAAATCTTCTCAAGTCACCGAAGAATCTTTGATGAATGTCGTGATTGATGCCGGCGCAGAAGAGATTAATGATTTGGGGGAGAACTTCGAAATTGTCTCAGATCCCTCTGATATGCCTTCAGTTCGAAAAGCTCTGGAAAAGGTTGGAGTCGAGTATGACTCGGCTGACACCCCTTTTCTCCCCACCGTTTCAGTTCCTTTGGATAATGAGGGAGCAACAAAAGTCTTCAAGCTCATCGAGGCGATTGAAGATTGCGACGACGTACAGAATGTCTACGCAAACTTCGACATTTCTGACGAAGTGATGGCTACTCTGTAGCAATGAAGGTGTTGGGAATTGACCCTGGCTTGACGCGTTGTGGCGTTGGCGTTCTTTCAGGTCAACCTGGCAAACCTTTATCGCTCATCGAAGTTGGGGTGATTCGCACCCCTGCGACGATGCCGCTCTCTGAACGCCTCCATCACATCAACATCGGAATTACTGAATGGGTCGATAGACACACTCCTGATGAGATTTCAGTCGAGCGAGTCTTTGTGCAAGCCAATAGAAGATCAGCGATGGAAACTGCCCAAGCAGCGGGGTTGGCGCTAACTCTTGCAGCCTCTCGAAACATTCCGGTGACGCTCCATACACCAAGTGAGGTAAAGGCAGCTGTGACCGGTTCGGGGCGTGCTGATAAGGCGCAAGTGGGCGAGATGGTTCGGCGTTTGCTGGGATTGAAAGATATCCCCGAACCAGCCGATGCCGCTGATGCGTTAGCCCTTGCTATTTGTCATATTTATCAGAGTCCTATCGCGGCACAAGTGAGATTGGCAAAGAAGTGATAGCTACTCTGCGAGGAAAAGTTCTCGCCACCACCGAATCAGGTTTGATCGTTGAAGTAGGGGGAATGGGTTTCGCCGTTGCCACAGCACCAAGGGTGCGCGTGGGCAACGACATCGGTACTGAGGTCTTTCTCTACACCTCCTTAATTGTCCGCGAAGATGCGTTCACGCTCTTTGGTTACCTCTCGTCTACCGAACGCGATCTCTTTCAACTTCTGCAAACCGTGTCCGGAATAGGACCGAAGGTGTCACATGCGATTCTGAGCACTCTTGCGGTTGCCGATATCGTGCGCGCGATCACTATCGGAGAGAGTAAGTCGTTAGAACAGGTTTCAGGCCTTGGTAAGAAAGGTGCACAACGAATAATCCTTGAATTGAAAGATAAAGTGGGCAACTTTAGTTCAGCCGATACCAAAACAAATGCTGAGAGTAATAGCGATGGCTTATCGTTGGCTCAGGCGCTTGCAGGTTTAGGCTTCAACCCACGCGAAATTGATCACGCGATAGAAATCGTGAAAAATTCCGGAGCAATCTCAATGGAAGAACGACTGAAAATCGCATTGGCAGCGTTGCACAGCGGAGGTTCGCGTGGCTGAGGAGAAGATTCTTTCCCCCCATTCAGATGGCGATGAAGTCAGCGCTGAAGGAGCCTTACGCCCCAAGAGACTTGCGGAATTCATTGGACAAGAGCGAATCAAAGAACAGCTCAGTCTTGTCGTGGCAGCCTCGAAGAAACGCGGACATATAACCGACCATATTCTTCTAGCTGGCCCACCTGGATTAGGAAAAACCACTTTGGCTCACATCATTGCTCAAGAAATCGGTGCAGGAATTCGACTCACCAGTGGTCCAACGCTGCAACGAGCAGGCGATGTTGCAGCAATCCTTTCATCGATAACCGAAGGCGAAATTCTTTTTATCGATGAGATTCATCGGATGTCTCGTCCAGCAGAGGAGATGTTGTATTTAGCGATGGAGGATTTTCGCGTCGACATCATCGTTGGCAAGGGGCCGGGAGCAACTGCAATACCGCTGCAGTTGCCGAGGTTTACCTTAGTTGGGGCCACTACTCGAGCCGGGCTACTACCCAGTCCCTTACGGGATCGATTTGGATTTACGGCGCAACTTGATTTTTATGAGGAATCAGAATTGGTAGAAGTGGTTTCCAGGAGCGCAGAGCTTCTTGCAATTGGTGTAGCTCGCGATGCCCTCATTGAAATTGCCTCTCGCTCGCGAGGGACACCACGAATAGCAAATCGACTGTTACGACGGGTGCGTGATTACGGGGATGTACATGGGTCAGGTGCAGCGTTGGTTCGTAACGACGTTCGAGCAGCGCTTGAACTTTATGAGGTGGATGAACGTGGTCTGGATAGGCTTGATCGATCTTTATTGCGGGCAATCATCGAGCGATTTAATGGCGGCCCGGTGGGTTTGACTACGATGGCGATGTCTGTAGGCGAAGAGAGCGAAACTATTGAGAGCGTCTGTGAGCCCTTCCTGCTCCGCTCTGGATTCTTGGCCAGGACGCCCAGAGGGCGAATGGCGACCGCACTTGCATGGAAGCACCTGGGACTTACGCCGCCAGCAACTCTTGAAATACCCCTCACTTTTGGTGATTAGACCCAACTAGAAAAGGCCCCTAGACTTCGCCCTTGTGTCTACCTCCACCTCACGGCCAGGTCGCGCCATTGTCGCCCTTCTGGTCATTCTGATCGCAGGGGCTTCGGTCATCTTCTTGCAAGGTGATGCCAAGATTCGTTACGGCCTAGATCTTCAGGGCGGTACAAGCGTGGTCCTTCAACCCCGTATCGATGGCACTGAAGGTTCGGTGACGGCAGCGGCAATCGATCAAGCGGTCGAGATTATCCGCCAACGAGTGAACTCGCTCGGTGTTGCCGAAAGCGAAGTGGTAGCCCAGGGAAGTGGGGTAAACCGCCAGATTGTGATCTCGGTTCCTGGTGAGACTGGCGAGCGCGTTGTTGACCTCGTGGGTCAAACAGCAGAGTTACGTTTTCGTCAGGTACTAGCGGTCGGAAGCGCGGTGGAAGCCCCGCCTGCTCCTGCCCCCGCACCCTCTCCGACTGGCGCATCAGCGGCAACTCCAGCACCGTCGGGTAGCAAATTAACAAAGAGCGCGGTCTTTCTCTCTGATCCATCTCCTGCTGCTACTCCAGAACCGATTGTTACCCCTGACGCGACTACTTCTGCTGGCGTTCCTACCGACCAAGCAGCGCAAGTAAGTAATGAGCTTGCACAAAAGTTTGCTGCTCTCGATTGCACGGACGAGAAGAATCTCGTCGGCGGTGGAGATGACCCCGATCAACCCCTAGTTACGTGTGATCGTGATGGCACGAGCCGCTTTGTCCTCGGACCTGCAGAGGTTCTCGGCCGACAAGTGCGTGGAGCAAGTGCGGGAATTGATCAACAGGGAACTGGCGGTTGGTTTGTCTCTCTTGACTTTAACCGCGAAGGAACAAAGAAATTTGGTGAGATTACTCAACGCGTAGTGTCATTGACTCCGCCGCAAAACCAGGTAGCCATTGTGCTTGATGGACTTGTGGTCTCCGCTCCACGAATCATCGATGCAATTCTTGGTGGTCAAGCTCAAATCACGGGCAATTTCACACAACAAGAGGCAAGCGACCTTGCCAATGTGCTCAAGTATGGTTCACTCCCACTTGCTTTTGACAGAGGCGAAGTCCAACAAGTCTCACCTACTCTTGGTAGCGATCAGTTGCGCGCCGGCATCATGGCTGGAGCGCTCGGTCTGATTCTTGTCATTGTTTATTCCTTCTTCTATTACCGCGCACTGGGCATCGTGACCGTTGGCTCCTTGGCGCTTGCAGCACTTCTGCTCTGGATGTCAGCGGTGATTCTTGGAAACAATCTTGGCTTCACGTTGACCTTGGCAGGCATTGCCGGAACTATCGTCGCAATTGGTATCACCGCAGACTCATTTATTATTTATTTTGAACGCCTCCGAGATGAGATTCGAGAGGGGAGAACTCTGCGCTCTGCGGCCGAGACTGCATGGGTTCGCGCTCGACGCACCATCGTAATTTCAGATGTTGTATCACTTATCGCAGCGGTCTTGTTGTTTATCTTCGCAATTGGTGGCGTTCGTGGTTTCGCCTTCACTCTTGGACTTACCACCATCATCGACTTGATCATCATCTTCCTCTTCACAAAACCGCTCATTACGATTTTGTCGAGAGTTCCATTCTTTGCAAATGGCCATCCGCTCTCTGGTCTTGATACCAGCAGGGTGGTTCGCGGAAATGCTGGAGGTCGTCAATCATGACAACGAAAGTCTCATTTGGTGACCGCCTCTATCGCGGAGAGAAATCTTTCAATTTCGTACAAAATCGACGTCGCTGGTATTCGCTCTCGGCGCTATTGCTTATCGCCTCAATCTTCGCACTTGGCGTTAAGGGTCTTGAACTGGGTATCGAATTCAAAGGCGGTTCCGAGTTCGTGCTCAATAAGGCGGGGGTCACCGTTCCAGAGGCGCGCGCTGCTATGGATAAGGCGGATGTTCCAGGAGAGCCGATTGTGCAAACGGTGGGAAATAGCAAGGTGCGGATTCAAACTGGTGCATTGACTAACGCTCAATCATCAAAGGTCCTTGATGTTCTTTCAACGACCTTCTCAGTATCCAAAGCGGATATCGATACTCGTTTGATTGGCCCTTCATGGGGACGCGAGATCACGCGAAAAGCTGCGACCGCCCTCGTCGTCTTCTTAATCATCATCATTCTCTTTCTCTCGATTACCTTTGAGCCGAAAATGGCGATTGCTGCAATCATCGCTCTCTTCCACGATGTTTTTATCACCGTGGGTATTTATGCGCTCGTAGGATTCGAGGTGACGCCCGCGACAGTCATCGGATTCTTAACCATTCTGGGATATTCGTTGTATGACACGGTGGTTGTCTTCGACAAGGTGCGAGAAAATACTCGGGGCATAGCTGGTGGATCTCGCTCAACTTATTCTGAAGCGGCAAACCTTGCGGTCAATCAGACTTTGGTTCGCTCTATCAACACCTCAATCGTGGCGCTGCTGCCGGTGGGTGCGATTTTGATTGTTGGCGCTGGCGTACTAGGTGCCGGAACGCTCAAAGATCTCTCGCTTGCCCTACTGATTGGACTCGCGGTAGGAACCTACTCCTCAATTTGCGTTGCTACTCCATTTTTGGCTGCGATGCGCGAGCGTGAACCTGCAATGCAAGCCTTGGCTAAACGGGTACAGAATCGCACGAGCAAGGTTGCATCGGGAGTGATCGTAGAGAGCGAGAGCACCGTCGATGCCGACACCCTGCGCGGGCCCCGCAATCAACCCAAACGTCAAAAGAGCAAGAGCGGCAAGAGCGCTAAGGCGAAGAAAAAGCGGTAACTCTCGCTTCGGCGTACTCTATTGTCCATGGCAAATGCCGCACTGTTAGCCCCGGTTCTTGCATCATTAGAATCGCAAGGAAGTGATCGCGAACGGATCGTGCGCGCTTTTGAAATAGCAGAACAAGCCCACCGAGGCCAAAAGCGTAAATCGGGAGAGCCCTACATCACCCATCCGGTTGCGGTAGCTGAGATCCTTGGTGAACTAGGGATGAACACCGCCACCATCATTGCGGCGCTCTTGCATGACACCGTTGAAGATACCCCGTATTCACTAACTCAGTTGCGCAATGATTTTGGCTCTGAAATCGCTGACCTGGTTGATGGTGTCACTAAATTAGATCGAGTCGTTTACGGCCCCGATGCCGAGGCGGAAACTGTTCGTAAGATGGTTATTGCGATGTCACGTGATATTCGCGTGCTCGTTATCAAATTGGCAGATAGATTGCATAATGCGCGAACGTGGAAGTATCTAGAACCAGAGACAGTCTCTCGTAAAGCCCGCGAAACTCTCGACATTTATGCGCCCCTCGCGCACCGGCTTGGCATGAACGCCATCAAGTGGGAGCTTGAAGATTTGGCTTTTGCTGCGCTGGAACCCAAAAAGTACGAAGAGATCACACGACTGGTCGCACAACGTCAAAGTGAGCGAAAAGAACATACTGACAAAGTGATTACTGAAATCCGACAACAACTTGCGGGGGAGTTTGATGCAGTAGTAACAGGTCGGTACAAGCATTATTTTTCGATCTATCAGAAAATGGTCGTGCGAGGCCGGGAATTCAATGAAATCTACGATCTCACCGGAGTTCGAGTGTTGGTCAATGATGTGAAAGATTGTTATGGAGTTCTTGGTGCAATTCATGCCCATTGGAGCCCAGTGCCAGGAAGATTCAAAGATTACATTGCAATGCCGAAATTCAATTTGTATCAGTCCTTGCACACTACAGTTATTGGTCCAGACGGTCGGGCCATTGAAATCCAAATTCGAACTCACGATATGCACCGGCGCGCCGAATTCGGTATCGCAGCGCATTGGAAATATAAATCAGGAAATCGGGGCGCTAACGAACCGGAGATGGCTTGGCTGAAGCAACTTCACGAATGGCAGAAGGAGACTGCCGATCCGGAGGAATTCTTAGAGTCACTTCGCTTTGATTTGGGGACTCCCGAGGTGTTTATCTTCACTCCAAAAGGAAGTGTTATTGCCCTTCCTGCAGGGTCTACCCCGGTTGATTTTGCCTACGCAGTCCATACTGAAATCGGTAATCGATGCGTTGGAGCCAAGGTGAATGGACGCCTAGTTTCGTTGAGCACACCTTTGACGAACGGTGATGTTGTTGAAGTGGTGACGAACAAAGTTGAGGGAGCTGGACCAAGCCGTGATTGGCTGAATTTCGTACAAAGCCCACGTGCACGCTCCAAGATTAAAGCGTGGTTCACAAAAGAACGTAAAGAGGAGGCCATTGATGCGGGTAAGGAGTCGATAGCGCGACAGTTGCGTAAACAAGGCGCCCCGCTACAGAAGATCTTCGCTGGTCAGTCTCTTCTTGAACTTGCTCATGAGATGAAATATCCAGACATCACAGCTCTTTATGCTGCCGTTGGTGATGGACATATCAGCGCCGCCTCGGTCGTTGAAAAATTATTGAATCTTCTTGGCACACAAGAGCAGGAATTTGCCAGTTTGGATACTGCGTCCGAATCAAGTAATCAACGAGCAAGAAAGAGCGACAGCGGCGTCGAGGTAGTTGGAGCCGAGGATCTCTTGGTGAAATTGGCGCGATGTTGTACTCCGGTTCCTGGAGACCAGATAACTGGTTTTATCACTAAAGGCAGTGGCGTTTCGGTGCACCGCGAGGATTGCATCAACGTGTCAGATCTTCGGTTGAACCAAGGGGATAGGTTTATCGAAGTGCGCTGGAGCCCGGGCGCCAATTCAGTATTCCTCGTCAATATCCAAGTGGAGGCGCTCGATCGGGCACGGCTGCTCTCTGATGTCACGAAAGCTTTGTCAGATAATGCGGTAAATATTTTGCATGCTTCGGTGACTACTGCTAAAGATAGAACGGCATTCTCCAAGTTCACTTTTGAGATGGCTGATGCAAGCCATCTAGATGCTGTTCTCAGATCAGTCCGAGCAGTTCCTGGTGTATACGATGTGTACCGGGTAACAAATAATTGAGCGAATTTTGAGCGAATTACGAAAATGAAGCGAGCGAGCGCTCGGCCTCTTGGAGCCATACCCGACGCGCCTCTGCAGATTCTCTAGCAGCCTGCGCCTTCTTGGTATCGCCTGCGGCCTCAGCCTTAGTGGCAGCTGCCTCGTAATTTGCGATAGCTTCACTGAGTTGTCGCACTACGTCGACTGCCCGCGCCTTAGCGCTTGGATCTGATTTGCGCTTCTCTTCCTCTTCGAGGACGCGAATTTCACTCTCTACGGCGCCAAGCCGTAAATCAAGGGCATCGCGCTTATCTCGCGGAACATTCCCGATTCGTTCCCACTTCTGCAGCAACTCGCGGAATTTCTTTTTTCTTTCACCAAAATTAGCGGCAGAAATAGGAAGCAGCGCCTCGAACTCCACAAGTAGCGCTTCCTTCGCCGCCAAGTTGGATGCATTGGAGGAGTCGCGCTTTTCAAGATCGGCCTTCTTGGCAGTGAAGAATTGTTCTTGTGCCGCTCTAAATCTTGCCCAGAGCGCATCATCGCTTTTCTTGGAACCTCGCCCTGAGTTCTTCCACTCGTTCATCAAGGCAGCAAATCTCTTTGCCGTATTCACCCAATCTCGAGATGTGGCCAATTTTTCGGCTTCGGCAACAATCGCCTCTTTTGCAGAGGCTACTGCGTCGTTGGCGCTAGCGAGCTTGGCAAAATGTGTCCGGCGGCGTCGGTCGAAACCATTTCGCGCCGCGGAAAAACGCTTCCACAACTCTTCATCGGCAGCTTTTTCAATTCGTGGCAGGGACTTCCATTGATCCAAGAGTTCCTTTAATCGATCTCCAGAGAGTTTCCAATTATCTTTCGCCGCAACTTCTTCAGCTTCGGTAACCAATTTCTCTTTTGCTTCGCGAGTGGCCACGCGTTGCTCTGCACGTTCTTGGGCGGCTTGAGCTTTTTTGGCGGCATAGGCAGCGCGCTGCTCATCAATCAATGGGGGAATTTGTTCGACAGCAATGGCCAGTGCAGCTAAGTCACCAACGGCGTTGATAGTGGCAACCTGTTCGCGCAAGCGAGCGACCGCTTGGTCGGCATCGCTGGGAACCATGGCACCACTGCGCACTCGGGCAGCGGTGAGAGCAATCTCCGAAGCCAATTGTTCGAATTTTCTAACGAAGTAAGCCAGCGCCTCTTCTTTACTCTTGCCGGGATAGGAGCCAACCGGCTTCTCGCCGTGGCGAGTCCAGACATAGACCGTGCCATCATCTGCCACGCGACCAAAGAGAGCTGGATCGCCGATAAGGGCGCTTGCTGCTGATACCAAACCTTCTGACATCTCCGGCTCCTTTGCGCGGGGCCCACAAGGGGTTCGCTGTAGTAAGTACGATTCGAGTATTCCCTCAGTTCAGCCGGTTGGCTGAGCGCGAGGAGGGTCAGCGTAGCGGGAAGAGGTCTGAGCTCTCAAATGGCAACGATGTCAGGAGATGGAGTGGTCGTCGACCACCTGGTTGCCAAGGCCTTCGCTACTAATTGCTGGATCCTCTCCACAGAGGGCAGTGGACTGGGGCTCATTGTCGATCCAGGAATCGGAGACCCTTACCTCCATGAGGCGCTGCTTGAACGGTGCCGGACGCTGGGGGTCAAGCCCGTGGCCACCTTCGTAACGCATGGCCACCTCGACCATATTTTTTCGGTCGCTCCGCTCTGTTCAACAGAGAAAATTCCTGCCTACATACATAGCGCAGATCGCCAACTCTTGGCTCATCCAGAGCGGGCGTTGACTCCGAGCACTCGAACGATGATTCCCTCAGGGATGGAATTTATTGAGCCTGATGAGGTTTTCGAGCTCACCGATGGCGCCATCATTGAACTCGCCGGGCTACGACTGAAATTCCTTCATACTCCAGGACATACCCCAGGTTCGCTCGTGGCGATCGTCAACGAAAGCTATCTCCTCTCCGGTGATGTGCTTTTCGCCGGATCGATAGGGCGAACCGACTTACCTCTTGGCTCGTTAAGCGATATGGAATCAAGTTTGCGTGAGAAAATTATTCCCTTGCCCGATGAGTTGCAGGTGCTGCCAGGACATGGCCGGCCAACAACCATCGGAGCAGAGCGTCGAAACAACCCGTTCCTTCGCGCTGCTATGGAGGGACGATTGGGATGAAGTTTCAAGCGCCAAAGGGTGTCAAGGAGTATCTGCCACCCTCTTCTGCTCAATTCGAACGCGTTCGTGAAACTTTGCTCGCTCCAGCTCGACTCGCTAATTATCAATTGATGGAACTGGCCATTTTCGAAGAGACCGAAGTCTTTACGCGCGGCGTGGGTGAATCAACTGATGTCGTTTCAAAAGAGATGTACACCTTCACAGATCGAGCCGAACGATCACTGACTCTTCGACCCGAAGGAACTGCTGGTGTGATGCGAGCAGTTATCGAGAGCGGAATGGATCGCGGAGCGCTACCTGTCAAAGTTTTCTATTCCGGTCCGTTTTTTCGCGCTGAGCGACCGCAAGCTGGTCGGTACCGCCAGTTTTATCAAGTGGGAATCGAGGCAATCGGAAGCGACGATCCGCTTATAGATGTTGAAGTTATTTCTATTGCCACGCAAGGGTTCGCGGCACTTGGTCTAACTGAGTTCTCGCTTGTCATCAACTCCCTCGGTGATAGCGAGAGTAGAAATGCCTATCGAAATGACCTCTCCGCATTCTTAGAAAAACTTCCTCTCGATGATGTCACTAGAGAGCGCGCCCGAATCAATCCCCTTCGAGTGCTCGATGATAAGAGACCAGAGATGATAAGAGCCTTAGCAGATGCTCCAAGCATTATGAATTCGCTCAATAATCAGTCAAGGGAAGATTTTGAAGCCGTGCAGCAAGGTTTAACGGCATTAGGAATCACTTTTGAAATTAATCCGAAGTTAGTTCGAGGTCTTGATTACTACACGAAGACGACTTTCGAATTCGTTCATCCCATGTTGGGCGCCCAATCAGGAATCGGGGGAGGCGGTCGCTATGACGGACTTATGGAATCACTCGGAGGCCAACCGCTCTCGGGGATAGGTTTTGGCATCGGAGTGGATCGCGTGATGTTAGCTTGCCAGGCCGAAGGGATAGATCTCTCTGGAGAATTGCCCCTCTCTTGTTTCATCATTCCCCTTGGCAAAGCGTGGGAATTGGAAGCGTTCAAGATTGGCGCACAGTTGCGGAACGCTGGTCTGCGCATCGACTTCGCCTTCGGGGATCGCTCTCTCAAGGGCTCCATGAAAGCTGCAGATAAATCAGGGGCTCTCTTCGCATTCGTTCTAGGTGAGCGAGAGAGCCAAAGCGGGGAGATTGAACTGAAGGAACTTGGTACCGGACAGGTGCAATCAGTTAGGCTCACGGAGCTAGCGGCAGTTCTGACGGGCGCCACTCAACGAATGAGAGATAACTAGTGCGATCACACAAGGCAGGATCACTCACACTCGCTTCTGAGGGTCAATCAGTCGCATTGGCTGGATGGATTGCCCGCCGACGCGATCATGGCGGGGTTGCCTTTATCGATTTACGTGATGCATCAGGATGGGTGCAGGTTGTTATCAACGATGAATCTGTTGCGGCAGCGCTCAGGGCTGAGTGGTGTGTTCGAGTAGAAGGTATCGTCCGTCGTCGCCCCGCAGGAAATGAAAACACTGCTGTGGCAACCGGAGAGATTGAAGTGCTTTGCGAAAAGCTAACTGTTCTCAGTGAAGCGGCGCCGCTACCTTTCCCCATCGATAGTGGCGAACGAGTGGAAGCGAATGAAGAGACTCGCTTGAAGTATCGCTATTTGGATTTGCGACGAGAGGGGCCGGCTCGGGCGCTGCGAACTCGCTCAAAGGTGACCTCCATCATCCGGCGAGTTATGGAAGAGTCAGAATTTTTGGAGATTGAAACACCGAATCTCACACGATCAACCCCCGAAGGGGCTCGAGATTTTCTCGTACCGGTGCGATTACAGCCTGGCAGTTGGTATGCCCTTCCGCAATCTCCTCAACTCTTCAAACAACTTTTGATGGTTGCTGGCATGGAACGCTATTACCAAATCGCACGATGTTTTCGTGACGAAGATTTTCGCGCGGATCGCCAGCCAGAATTTACTCAACTCGATATTGAAATGAGTTTTGTCACTGAAGATGATGTGCTTGCCTTAACCGAGAAATTATTGGCACGACTCTGGAAAGAACTTCTCAATTACGAGATTCCTATGCCTATTCCTCGCATGACTTATGCAGAAGCGATGCGACGCTTTGGTTCTGATAAGCCAGATTTACGGTTCGGCAATGAAATAGTTGATGTCACTGATTTCTTTAAAGAGACTGAATTTAAGATTTTCCAGAGTGATTTCGTTGGCGCAGTGGTCATGCCAAAGGGCGCACAGCAAGCTCGTCGGGAACTCGATGCATGGCAAGAGTGGGCCAAAGCTCGGGGCGCGAAGGGGCTGGCCTACATCCTTGTGGGCGAAAACGGTGAAGTGTCGGGACCGGTGGCTAAAAACATTTCTGAGCGCGAACGGAGTGCAATTGCCGATGCGGTTGGAGCTCAAAACAACGATGCGATTTTCTTTGCAGCGGGTGAGCGAGCGCCATCCCTTGCACTTCTTGGAGCGGCGCGACTTGAAATTGGTAAGCGTTGTGGCTTGATTGCTGAGAATGAATGGAAATTCCTCTGGGTGGTTGACGCTCCAATGTTCGAACGAACTGAGGAGGGAAGATGGACGGCAGTGCATCACCCTTTTACGGGACCGAAGCCGGAATTTGCTGCCACATTTCACTCTGAACCAGATCGAGCTTTAGCCTATGCATATGACATCGTTCTCAATGGCAATGAGATTGGCGGCGGCTCCATCCGAATTCATCAACGGGAGATGCAGCAGCGAGTATTTGATGTCATTGGACTCTCCACTGAAGAAGCCCAATCTAAATTTGGATTTCTGCTCGAAGCGTTTACCTATGGTCCACCTCCGCACGGCGGTATCGCTCTTGGAATAGATCGTCTCACTGCTTTAATGGCTGGAGTGGACTCCATTCGCGAGGTGATTGCCTTCCCTAAGACTGCCAGTGGAGCAGACCCTCTCACCGGTGCACCAACTCCTATTACCTCTGCCCAACGACGAGAAGCTGGAATTGATGCCCTTCCTGAGGAGCAGGACAAAGCAGGAAAGAGCGTGAAATAAGGTGAAGCGTCCAAGAGTGCCGCTCGCACTCTTGTCCGCATGCGCACTTATTGTGACGTTGAGCGCTTGTGGAGCGCCATCACAGATTTACGCCAAGAATGCCCAGTTAGGGGTTTATTTCACCGTGCCCGCTGGATGGCACAAGATCACTTCCGAAGATATTCGCACCTATGAATTAGAGAGCGCTGACGCAGCAACAAAGAACAAAGCTGACCTGGTGCTCTGGCAGGAAGCGTTTAGCGAGAGTAAGAAAACTTCAGCGCGCAATCTCCTCCAACTGGAGGCACCTCTCGCGTTGACCGCTTTTGCGCGGGTACGTGCACTCACGCTCGATGAGAGCGATGCGATGTCCTACAACGGATTGCGAAATCTGGTGCTGCCGGTGACCGAATTGGCAATCGGGGAATCCACTGTCGTTGATGAATTTCAATTATTGGATGAGCAAGAGGTCATCACTGATGCGGGTCGTGGGCTACGCACGGTTTACTCATTTACTCCGAAAAACGGTGAGAATGAGACAGTAGATCAAACAGCGCTTCTTGCTAATGATCGCAGGTCAATCTATTTTTTCCTCGTTCGATGTACGACTGAATGTTTTAACGAGTCCGAGGCAACAGTGAATGACATTGTGAAGTCATTCACGGTGAAAGGAAGGAGATAACTATGTCCACTCCAACTCAGTTTGTCAGTAGACCTCGAGATACCGATCGTAAAACTCGAATTCACCTAGGTCTTTTTGACCGACTTAAATTCCTTATTGCCTTCACCATCACTTTCTTCGTTTTGGTCTGGTCGGACATGGCAGGGAACCCCCTTCTGGGTTTTAACGACGCATTAATCGATCGCACCCGCTCAACATGGTGGCTTTTTCTTCTTGCCGGCATCGAGATAATTCGACAGATTCATTTCTTAATCTCTGAATATGCCTCGCCCTATCACGGAATTTGGCAAAAGTACTTTGCTTTTGTCGACAGAACTTTGCACCGGATCAGCGATTGGAATCGTTTTAGACTCTCCAGGGCTATCAAGTGGCTACTGTTCATCGCGCTGTTAGCAGTGATTCTTGGGGCTATCTACGACGAAGCCCCGGTGCGAGCGCTCTTCCTTGCGCCTGCCGCGCTCTTTGCAGCTTTACCATTCATTGCTCAGTTGATGTTTGCCGTTGTTTTCATCCTTATTCAATTTGTTGCGTTGTTCTGGTTCCTTTCTCGAGGCGGAATAGATACCTATTTCCCCGATGACATTCGAACTCGATTCACAGATGTCTGGGGACAGGATCACGTCTTAGCACGAATTCGTGAGAATCTAATGTTTCTTGAGCGTCCGGAAGAGATTGAAAAATTCGGCGGCTACGTGCCTGGTGGAATTCTGTTATGGGGCCCTCCGGGCACTGGTAAAACGTTGATGGCCGAGGCAATGGCGGGGGAAACCGGTAAACCATTCGTCTTTGTGGATCCTGGCGCCTTCAACAACATGTTTTTCGGAATCGGAATACTCAAAGTGAAATCGCTCTTTCGAAAATTACGAAAGCTTGCGCTCCGTTATGGCGGTGTTGTGGCCTTCTTCGATGAAGCTGATGCATTAGGTAACCGAGGTTTAGCGCCAGCTGGCGGAATTGGTCGCTATAGCGAGAGCGAATGCCATGGTGGAAACTACCTCTCTCCGATAAGTGCGAACTTAGTCTTCCGCGAAAAGTTTGTGATGGGCGCAGGGGGTGGTGGCGGGGGCGGCATGGGCACTTTGCAAGCCCTGCTCACCGAACTTTCTGGACTAAAAAAGCCTCGGGGTTTTTTTAACAGAGTGGTGCGACGAACATTGGGGATGCGACCTAAAACTCCGCCCAAATATCGAATTCTCATTGTCATGGCAACAAACCTGCCCGAAGCCCTCGATGAAGCTTTGCTTCGACCAGGTCGTATTGATCGGATGTATCGAGTTGGTTATCCCAGCAAGGCCGGCCGAATTCGTACTTACGAGGGATATCTAGCCAAAGTCTCACATTCGCTGACTCCAGAAGAGATAGATAAATTGGCGACCATCACTCCTTATGCCACTGGCGCACGGATAAAGGACACGATCAACGAAGCGCTGATCTACGCAATCAGAAGCGGTCGAACCACTATCACTTGGCCTGATGTAATCAAAGCAAAGCAACTGAAGGAATTAGGCCCACCAGAAGATGTTGAATACATCGAGCGTGAACGACATGCGGTAGCGATCCATGAGGCGTGTCATGGAGTCATGGCGCATGTAGTCCGTCGCCATATGATGATCGATCTAGCAACCATCGAAAAGGGTTCCGATTATCTCGGCATGGTCGCGAGCATTCCACCAGATGATCAATTCACGCGGTGGAAGAGTGAGTACGAATCTGACATTCTCGTGTCGCTAGCCTCATTAGCAGGTGAACGGATGTTCTTTGGTGGCGATAACTCTTCGGGAGTTTCTGGAGATTTGGAGAGCGCCACCACAATTGCCAGTTTTATGGAAGGTCACTGGGGAATGGGATCAACAGTCTCCTCTCATGCATCCAATAAACGCTTTGAGGTAGGAGCGCCTGGTGGTGGCGGTAAGGAAAAACGCGGAGATGCCAGCAAAGAGTTACGCCGTTCGCTTGCTGACCGGATCGAGAACAATCTGGCAACCTTGCTCAACAAAGCCGAGAAGTTACTCAAAGAGAATCGCGACCAAGTTCTTGCACTCGCTCATGCCTTAGAAGTGCATAAAACGCTCTCGGGTGAAGATGTTGCGGCGGTGATTGACGGCGTTGCCGGACCAATCGTTGATGGTCGCCCATACACCAAATCAAAGAATATTAAGATTCTGGAGAATTATCATGAGGCTGCCGTGCGGGCTCATCGCGATCATAATTCTCCCTCCATCCCATTACCTGAACTGCAGTGATATTGACTAGTGGATCTTTTCGATAATCCTGCGAATGTGAGCGATCAAGCGCCACTAGCAGCGCGAATGCGTCCACAATCTCTCGCAGAAGTTCTTGGTCAAGAACACCTTATGAATAATGGATCGCCCTTGATGCGGTTACTGGCTGGGGAGCGTTCGGCGCCGCCAGCGTTGATTTTGTATGGTCCACCAGGTTGCGGAAAGACAACTCTTGCCCTGTTATTGGCAAAAGACCGGCGCTTTCGACAACTCTCTGCAGTTTCGGCGGGGATAAAAGAAGTTCGGGAGGAGATTGAAAGCGCCCGCTATCAATTAAGTCAGCGCGGAACAGAAACGATACTTTTTATCGATGAGGTACATAGATTCAATAAGGCGCAACAGGATGCGCTGCTTCCAGCGGTTGAAGATAAAATTATTACCTTAGTAGCTGCTACTACAGAAAATCCCTCGTTCTCGATTATCACCCCACTACTCTCTCGCTCTCTAGTGCTGCGATTGCAAGCCTTGAGCAAATCGAGCGCTGATTTGTTGATTACAAGAGCGCTTGAATCAGAGAGCGGTCTCAAGGGTTCACTAGAAATAGATGTCGAGGCGCGCGAAGAATTGATTAGGTTGGCCCATGGTGATGCCCGTCGGCTACTTACCTACCTCGAGGCGGCAGCAGGAGCGCCGAACGGAAACCGGATTACGCGTGAAAGTGTCGCCACCGCAGCTGACCGTTCGTTAGTCGATTTCAATATCGATCTTCATTACGACATCATCAGCGCCTTTATCAAATCAGTTCGAGGATCCGATGTTGATGCCGCAATTCATTACTTGTTGCGTGCCATAGAAGGCGGTGAAGACCTTCGCTTTCTTGCCCGGAGATTAGTAATTCTGGCTAGCGAAGATATCGGAATGGCTGATTCCCAGGCTTTAATGGTGACAACAGCAGCGGCGCAGGCAGTGGCGTTGGTGGGAGCACCGGAGGGCCATTACGCCCTCGTTCACGCCACGGTCTATTGCGCGTTGGCACCAAAATCCAACGCCCTGTACGTAGCGATGCAGCAAGCCGGTGCAGATATTGCCAGCGCCAACATTGGCGAAGTGCCAGAAAATTTACGAGACGGCAATTCACCGTTCGGTCAGACGGGGATTTACCGGTACCCTCATGACTATCCAGAGGGGGTTGTGAGCGCGAGATATCTACCCGGACCACTGGTGGGTCGGAGATACTACGAACCCACCAACCGCGGGGCAGAGAGTCGAATCGCGCAAGCGCTCTTACGAATACGTGAAATTTTGGAGGGCAAAGAATGAGCGCAGGGGGTATTGCCGCCATCATCGCAGCGAGCGCTTTGGCAATTGTCGCCATCGCTATCGCCTACGCGGTCATTCGTTTTAGCAAGGTTCTTGACGAGGCCAGTACTGCTATTAAAAACGTCAGCACCGAGACTCTGCCATTGATTGAGGAAGTGACCACAACTGTGGAATTGACAAATAGACAACTCGAGCGCGTCGACCACTTAACGCGAAGCGTAGAAACATTCGCTACGAAGCTCTCTAGTTCTGCAGACTCAGTACTCTCCAAGGGCTCTGCCGCGAAATTGGCTGGCGTGGCGTGGGGTATTGCTAAAGCGTCGAGAAAAAAGAAGAAGTAACGAGCAGGAAATCACCCCTATGGATTCTGCGGAGATTCGCCGTCGGTGGTTATCTTTTTTTGAGAGTGAGAATAGGGTCGGACTCAAGCACACCGTTGTGCCATCAGCCTCTCTAATCGCTGATGACCCCAACTTGCTCTTAGTCAATGCTGGGATGGTTCCATTTAAACCATTTTTCCTCGGTGAGCTAGCACCTCCTTATCAACGCGCAACATCGGTGCAAAAGTGCGTGCGAACTCTTGATATTGATGAAGTTGGCAAAACCACACGGCACGCATCTTTCTTTCAAATGTGCGGCAATTTTTCGTTTGGTGATTACTTCAAAGAGGGAGCTATTGCCCTTGCCTGGGAGCTACTCACCAAGTCAGTTGCCGAGGGTGGGTATGGCTTTCCTGAATCGAAATTGTGGGTAACGGTCTATCACGATGACGATGAAGCCGCCTCAATATGGGAGAACACAATAGGAGTTCCTGCCGAACGAATCCAACGCCGAGGAATGGCGGATAACTATTGGTCTATGGGTGTGCCTGGTCCATGTGGCCCGTGTTCAGAGATTTATTTTGATCGTGGATCTGAATATGGCCGCGAGGGCGGTCCGGTCGCTGATGAAGATAGATATCTCGAGATTTGGAACTTGGTATTCATGCAATTCGAGCGGGGTGCAGGAAGCGGAAAAGACGATTTTCCAATTCTTGGTGAACTTCCCAAGAAGAGTATTGATACTGGACTTGGTCTAGAGCGAACCGCTGCGCTATTGCAAGGGGTCGAGAATATCTATGAGATCGATACAACTCGAAAAATTCTCGATACCGCCTCGGTGTTAACTGGTAAGAAATATGGCGCGAATGAAAAGAATGATGTATCCCTACGTGTCATTGCAGACCACGCTAGAACTGCTGCGATGTTGATTTGTGATGGAGTGATACCCGGCAACGAAGGACGCGGATACGTCCTTCGTCGGATGATGCGACGGACAATTCGTAATATGCGTATTCTTGGAGCGCAAGATCCAACTATCACTGAATTAATCGACAGCGCAATCGGTGCGATGGGCGCTCAATACCCAGAATTAATCACGGATCGAGCTCGAATTACTCAAGTAGCTGCCGGTGAAGAAGATTCGTTCCTACAAACACTTCGCGCAGGCACCACTCTCTTTGAGAATGCTGCTGGGGATCTTCATAAGCGCCAATCAAAGGTGATTTCTGGTGATGATGCCTTCAAATTACACGACACCTATGGATTCCCTATTGATCTCACTTTGGAAATGGCTCAAGAGATTGGTCTAGAGGTAGATCAAGATGCCTTTAAAAAGTTGATGAACGAGCAGAAAACTCGCGCTAAAGCAGATGCAAAGGCGAAAAAGACTGGGCATACCGATCTCACTGTCTATCGGGCAGCTATCGATACTGCAGGGTCAACAAAATTCTTGGGTTACGAGCTTTTTAATGCGGAAGCAAAACTTGCATTTCTCTTGAGTAAAGGTGTGCCAGTTACAAGTGCGAAAGTCGGAGACGAGGTCGAAATCATTCTTGATCGAACCCCGTTCTATGCTGAAGGCGGCGGTCAAGTTGCTGACTGGGGGAGAATCGTCAGCGCATCTGGAGCGCAAGTGGAAATCGATGATGTCCAAGCGCCGTTGCCGGGATTATTTGTCCATCGTGGAAAGGTAACTAAGGGCGAGGTAGTGCTGAACGAGCAGGTGTTTGCCGAAATTGATAACGAGCGCCGACATGCCCTATCGCGTTCACACACAGCAACTCACATGGTTCATAAGTCATTCCGAGAAGCTCTTGGTGAGACGGCTACACAAGCGGGAACTGAGAATCAGCCTGGCCGTTTTCGTTTTGACTTTGCCGCTGTTGGTGCAGTCTCAGAAAGCACGATGAGTGAAGTGGAGGATCGAGTTAACTCCCAACTCATTCTAGATTTACCAGTAAGCGCTGAAGTTATGTCGCAATCTGATGCAAAGAAGAGCGGAGCGATAGCCCTCTTCGGTGAAAAGTATGGCGATGAAGTTCGTGTGATCTCTGTGGGGGATTGGGCTAAAGAACTCTGTGGCGGTACCCACGTATCTAATTCAAGTCAGTTAGGAATCGTGAAGCTCCTCGGTGAATCGTCGATTGGTTCTGGTGTGCGACGAGTCGAGGCTCTCGTTGGTGTAGATGCCTATCGCTTCTTCGCTCGAGAACATGTAATTCTTAATTCCGTCAACGAAGCATTGAAAGTGACCAAGAGTGAAGAACTCCCAGAACGGGTCGAAGGAATTTTAGAACGCTTGAAAACTGCCGAACGAGAAATTACTCAATTCAAGAGCAAAGAGGCGCTTAGTCAAGTTGACGATCTCGTGAAAAATGTAAAACAGCATGGCGCCATGAGCTCGCTTATTGCGAAAGTTGCCGGGGATTTATCAAACGATGAATTACGGGCTATAACTGGCGCATTAACCTCTCGCCTAGGCGGGCAGCCATCAGTCATCGTTCTCTTTAGCGGAGGAGCAAAACCGATCGTGATTGCCCAAACAAACGAAGGTTCACGTGCGGCTGGGGTAAGAGCAGGCGAGCTTGTGAAGCGGGCCTCCAAAATTCTTGGCGGTGGCGGTGGCGGGAAAGATGACTTTGCTCAAGGCGGTGGCGTCAACTCATCGGCGATACCGGAGGCAGTCAGCGATTTAGAGGCATATCTGGCCTCGATTGGCTAACCTGGGAGCGATGGAAGCGCAGCAATCAGAGGGTGAGTCAATTGCCCGTGGCCGAATCATGGGAGTGGATTTGGGCAAGGCGCGGGTAGGTGTGGCTCTCTCAGATGCGCGAGGCATTCTTGCCTCTCCTTTCACAACAATTAAGCGAGTGACAGCCAAAGATGATGAGTTGATACAGCAGTTGCTCAAAATCACCGCAGAAGAAGAAGTATCGAGAATTATTGTGGGTGTTCCAAAAAGTCTCACGAATGAGAACAAGATTGCTGAGAACGAAGCTAATCAATTCATTAGCGCCCTTTCAGAGGTAAGCAATGTACCAATCGTTGGCGTTGATGAGCGATTCACTACAGTTTTGGCAACCAAAAGGCTTCGGGAGTTAGGTCATGATTCCCGGAGCATGAAGTCAAAGTTAGATGCATCTGCAGCCGCCGAAATTCTGCAGATCTATTTGGATGCTCGTGGCGACGATAAATAGAAAAATTCTTCTTGTCATTATCGGTGGAGTAATACTCGCGTTAATCGCAGGCCTATTCGTGGTACGAGAACTTAGGAAGCCAGCACCCATCCCGGATTACCAATCAAGTGAACGAACATCTGAGACAACAGTGATTATCCCTGAGGGCGCGAGCGGCAACGAAATATCAAAAATTCTTTATGATGCCGACGTCGTAAAAAGTAGCCGAGCTTTTTTTGCTGCTGCCACTGCAAATCCGCAATCTCAATCTATCCAACCAGGTACTTATCAGATTGAACGTCGCATCCCCGCTAAAGAGGCGGTGCTACAGCTTTTGGATCGGAAAAGAAGAGTGCTGGTTCTCTTAATCAGAGAGGGAGAGCGCGCATATGAGCTAAAGGATGACTTGGAAAGTTTGAAATTCAAAAAGTCCGAGATTGAGCGGGTATTCAACAGCAGAGTGACAGTACCGAGTTTTGGCACACGTGAGATTGAAGGTTTTCTCTTCCCAGCCACATATAACCTTTTGCCAGGTGAGAGTATCAGTGCGGTTAAAGAGCGACTATTAAAGAAGTTCGTTGAAGTAACAGGAAAGCTTGACTTTGCTCCGCGAGCAAAACTTCGAAACCTCACTCCTTACGAGGCTTTAATCATCGCATCTATTGTTCAAGCGGAAGGGTACGATGAACGTGATTTCGGTAAAGTTGCGCAAGTCATCTATAACCGAATCAATGTGAATATGCCTTTGCAAATGGATAGCACAGTGTTGTATGCGCTGCGAGAACGAAGAATTGCTGTAACGAATAAAGACATCAACATCTCCTCTTCATACAACACCTACAATCGACGAGGTTTGCCGCCTACGCCTATAGGAAATCCTGGAGTAAAAGCGCTTGAAGCCACGCTCACCCCCGAAAACGGTAACTGGTTATACTTTGTCACGGTGGCTCCAACTGAAACTAAATTCACCGCCTCGTATGAGGAATTTCTTACTTTCAAGCGGGAATTCCAACGGAACCTTAAGGCTGGTCTCTTTGAAGGAGATTCATGATTAAAGCAGCAGTCTTGGGATCTCCTATTGCGCATTCCCTTTCGCCGGTCATTCATCAACGAGCTTATGAAGTTTTAGGATGGAAGTGGCAATATTCAAAATATGAGGTCGCTTCAGGGGAGCTCCCCGATTTCCTCGACAAACATAGTTCGGAATTTCGTGGTCTTTCGCTGACGATGCCTTTAAAGGAAGAGGCAATATTCCATGTAGATTCGGTCGCCGATTTGGCAAAACGCGTAAATGCAGTGAATACCATAGTTTTTGATGATCTTGGTTCCCACGGTTTTAATACCGACGTTCAAGGATTTATAGATGCCCTGAACTATCGCGGAATCTCGATACCTGAGAGCGTCTCGATTCTCGGCGGTGGCGCGACGGCTCGATCTGCAATAGCAGCGGTTGATTCGTACGCCAGGCGAATTAACGTCTACTCCCGATCTGCACATCGTTCGCGGGCTTTAGTAAATTCTGCCAAAAGCGCGATTGTTTCAGTTCTTCCTTGGGAGAAGGCACTCTTAGCGTTTGAAGCAGAGTTGGTTATCGCAACAACACCAAGGGGTGCAACAGACTTCATGGAGGTTCCTAACACTTCTGCTGTGCTCTTTGAGTCGTTATATAACCCATGGCCAACACCTTTATTGCAAAGATGGCATGACGCAGATGGCGTGAGTCTCGATGGTCTTGAACTTTTGGTTTGGCAGGCTATCGGCCAGCTAGAAGTTATGAGCCTTGATGGAGATTCATTAGCAGGGCGAAAAGAAGAGCTATATAGAGAAATGCGTTTAGCTGCTTTAGCCAAACTTTAACTTGTTGATATCTCGATTGATAATCCATTTCCCCATCTAGCCTAATCAAGTGCCAGAACAGGTAATTCTCAAATTAACTTCGGCTATTCTTATCTTCTTGCTGACAGACTTCTTGCAGCAGAGATTTCTCCTTAATCTTCCGCGCACGATGACTTTTTTTTATGCATTTACGCTTTCACTTCTCTTTGTTAATCCAGTGACGCTACTTCTCGGATCGATTCTTTTAGTGATTGCGGAGATAGATCGACGCGAGTTTCGAATACCTGATGTCTTTACAAAACCAGGGCTATTCGCCCTGAGCATTGCCCAGATTCAATCAGTAGAAGTATTAGCGTGCGCTTGGGGTTGGGTAGCAATTATGTACTTACTAACCCACTTCAAGTCCTCGCTCGTAGGTAGAGGAGATATCAAGTTAATTGCCACGTTAATCTTAGCTAGTAGTTTTTGTACGAAAATTGCGCCGCTCTCCTTCTTGAGTCATCTGCTTTTTCTGGCCTGCCTTGTCACCGTGCCGGCAGCCCTCGTCGGCTTGAGATCAGGGTCATCTCGTCATTTCCCTTTTGGACCGGCACTATCAGCGGCTGCCATGCTCCTGGTGGGAGCACCAGGATTGTCGGGATAACCTGATTTAGCCGTGTGAGAGGCAAGGTCGAAGGACCTAACGCGTTCGGCGTCAAGAAGGTCTCCTTATCTGAGAGAATTCTCCAATGCTTCGATGGCTCACAGCAGGCGAATCTCATGGTCCAGCTCTTTCAGCGATTCTCGAAGGGTTGCCGGCGCATGTGCGAATAACCTCCGCCGATTTGGATTACCACCTCGCTCGTCGCAGGTTAGGGGTGGGGCGAGGCGCTCGGCAGAACTTCGAGGCCGATCAAATAACTATTCTCGGTGGCGTTCGTCATGGAGTGAGTCAAGGTGGCCCTATCTCCATACAAGTGGGAAATACAGAGTGGCCTAAATGGGAAAAGGTAATGTCTGCCGATCCTGTTGATCCGAGCGAACTCGAGGGACTTGGTCGGAACGCGCCTTTAACCCGGCCGCGACCAGGACATGCTGATTTAGTGGGAATGCAGAAATACAACTTCGATGATGCGCGACCAATCCTCGAACGTGCATCGGCTCGAGAAACTGCAGCCCGGGTGGCGCTTGGGGCAGTAGCTCGTTTGTTCCTAGAACAAGCGGCAGAGATAAAGATTTTTAGCCATGTGATTTCTATTGGCGGTGCTCGAGTTCCGGATGATTACCTGATGCCGACACCAGAGGATATGAAATCAATTGATGCGAACCCAGTTCGGGCACATCATGAAGGGGCAAGCGCACTGATGATTGCCGAGATAGACCAGGCACATTCATCAGGTGACACTTTGGGTGGCGTTATCGAAATTTTGGCCTACAACCTTCCACCAGGATTGGGATCTCATGTGCATTGGGATCGCCGCTTAGATAGTCGAATTGCTGGCGCCATGATGAGCATCCAAGCTATCAAGGGAGTTGAGCTTGGTGACGGGTTTACGACCGCAACTCGCCGCGGTTCACAGGCGCACGATGAAATTGATATGACAGCCTCAGGTATCAAGCGCAGAACAGGTCGCGCCGGCGGAACCGAAGGTGGAATGAGCACCGGTGAACCTTTGCGCGTGCGAATTGCGATGAAACCAATTTCTACTGTACCCAAAGCGCTCGATACAGTTGATGTGGCTACCAAAGAACCTGCTAAAGCCATCAATCAACGCTCTGATGTGTGTGCGGTGCCTGCCGCAGGTGTAGTAGGAGAGGCAATGCTCGCGCTCGTCCTTGCAGATGCTCTGATTGAGAAATTCGGTGGAGACAGTTTGCAAGAAGTGGCGCGAAACATCAGGGGTTATCTAGATTCTCTAGAAATTCGATAGCGAGCCTGCCTCATGCAATCCACGAGTAAAACACTGGTAATCATTACAGGCCCACCCGGCGCTGGGAAAAGTAGCACTGCCCGAGTGTTGGCCGAATTGATTGATGGTGAGGTAATAGACACCGATCAACTCATCGAAGAATCTTCTGGCAAGAAGATTTCCGAGATATTTACAGATGATGGTGAGCCGCACTTTCGAGAATTAGAGGAAGGTGCTGTAGATCGAGCGCTGCGCCATCAGGGTACTAAGTCAATAATCATTTCGCTGGGGGGTGGGGCAGTTCTCTCTGAAGTGAATCAGCAACGGCTCCGGGCATCAAATGGAAAGATTTTTTTCTTAGATGTCTCGATCGCGCATGCTGCGCCACGTATAGGTTTCAACAGAGATAGGCCTCTTTTGGTTGATAACCCCCGAGCAAAGTGGGTAGCACTTATGAAAGAACGGCAACCCATCTACGAATCTCTTGCTGATGTCGTTGTCAATACTGATGGAAAGAGCGCCCGAGAAGTTGCTAGAGAAATTGCGAACGCATTATGAAGCGCATCACGATTACTGCCGAACACCAATATGAAGTTCTCTTCGCGAAGGCGACGCGAGAATCACTAGAGCCCATCATTGTTGAAGCGAGCAAATTAGCAATTATCGTTCCAAGAGATTTGCGGCATTGTGCTCAATCCATGGCCGAGGAAGTTGCGGCTCTTGATACTTTAGAAAGAATTGTCTGGATCGAGGTTGAAGAGGGCGAGAATCAAAAAACTTTAGAATCAGTCAATCATTGCTGGCAGATTTTAGGGCGCGAAAATTTTCGTCGGAGTGATTCCATCATAGGTATAGGTGGGGGAGCCACCACTGATCTAGCAGGTTTTGTCGCTGCAACGTGGCTGCGCGGTATTCGGTGGGCGGCGGTTCCAACCTCGCTTGCGGGAATGGTTGATGCAGCAATAGGAGGAAAGACTGGGATTAACACCGGAGCGGGCAAGAACTTGGTCGGCTCCTTCTATTCTCCGCAAGTAGTAGTGATAGATCGTGATTATCTAAGTACTTTGCCTGTATCGGAGTTCCGAGCAGGTCTTGCTGAAGTAATCAAATGCGGGTTTATTGCAGATCAAAAAATTCTTGAATTATTCGAGAATCGAAGTGATTTTATGGCGCCTACCAGTGAAACTGTTCGCGAGTTGATTGAACGAGCGGTCGCAGTAAAAGCCGATGTCGTATCCAAGGATCTGAAGGAAAGTTACCTTCGCGAAACCTTGAATTACGGCCATACACTGGCACATGCGATAGAGAAGTTTGAGAATTACTCTTGGCGCCACGGTGATGCAGTTGCTGTTGGCTTGGCATACATTGCCAATCTTGCGCTTCTCTGTGGAATAGCTACTGAGGGGCTACGCGATCGACACCTGGCTATCCTGAAAAAAGTGGGTTTGCCGACGACCTTCACTGGTAACGCGTGGCCTGAATTACTCAATGCCATGCAAATCGATAAAAAAGCGCGGGCGACTGGGTTACGTTTTGTAGCAGTTAACGACCAGTATGAGGTGGTTCGACTCGAGGGCGTGGAGAACGAAGTGTTGCGGGCAGCTTATGAGAGAATTTCATCATGAAGATTTGGGTACTCAACGGGCCTAACTTGGGACGATTAGATTTGCGCGACCACTCGATTTATGGCGATATCTCTTTTAGCGACTTGAGTGATTTCTGTGTAGCCACGGGAAAAAGTTTAGGTCTTGATGTAGAGGTTCGACAGAGCGATAGTGAGACTCAAATTATCCACTGGCTTCACGAAGCTGCCGACCAAAAAATTCCTTTAGCATTTAACCCCGCTGCCTTTACGCACTACTCCTATGCGATTCGCGACGCGGTTGCCATGCTGAAAGCGCCAGTGATTGAAGTCCATCTATCTAATCCTTTGGCTCGTGAAGAATTCCGACACACTTCGGTTGTCTCTGGGGTTTCGACCGGAACTATCGGGGGATTTGGGCTGCTCTCCTACGAATTAGCCCTTCGGGCCCTTGCCGCTCTAATGGAGAAAACCAAGTAGCGATTCAGGTAGAATTCACTCTTCCAAGAAAACGTTTATGTGAAAAGGATTTGCTGTGGCAACTACTAATGATCTCAAGAATGGCATGACTCTTAATCTTGATGGCCAACTTTGGACCGTAGTTGAGTTTCAGCACGTCAAACCGGGTAAAGGTCCAGCTTTTGTCCGCACCAAGATGAAGCATGTGCTCTCTGGGAAAGTTGTCGAGAAAACCTTCAATGCCGGTCTCAAGGTGGAAGTGGCAACTGTTGACAAACGCGACATGACCTATCTGTATAAAGATGGGGATAGTTTCGTCTTTATGGATAAAGAGAACTTTGATCAAATGTATATTTCTGAAGGCACAGTTGGTGAAGCGGCCAAATATATGCTCGAGAACGTACAAGCTATTGTCGCTGTGCACGAGGGCGAACCGCTTTATGTAGAGCTACCCGCTTCTGTTGAATTGCGAATCACCTACACCGAGCCTGGTCTACAAGGCGATCGTTCCAACGCCGGAACCAAACCCGCAACTTTGGAAACTGGTGCGACGGTAAATGTTCCACTCTTTATTAATCAGGACGAATTGGTTCGAATTGACACCAGAGACGGTTCATATCTCGGGCGAGCAAATTAATGTCAGCGCGCTCGAAAGGGCGAAAACGCGCGCTCGACATACTTTACGAAAGCGATATCAAATCAGTTAACCCGCTTTGGCTAGTCAAAGAGCGCACTGTCTCTGCTGATGAGATCTCACAGTTTGCGCTAGAACTGGTAGAAGGGTTTGGTAATCAGGCAATTGAGATTGATGCCCTGATTGATCGAAATGCCAAAAATTGGGATTTAGATCGGCTTGCTAGCGTGGATCGCAATATTTTACGAATTGCTGTTTTCGAGTTGTTGAATGCCAAAGCGCGAGAAATTCCGGTACCTGTTGTTATAGATGAGGCTATAGAACTTGCAAAAGCGTTATCTACCGATGACTCACCTAAATATATCCATGGAATACTCAGTGCCATTGCAGGAGAAATTTCTTAGCGCGCAAAGTTTGAATCAATTCAAGATAGGTAAGTCCTTCATAGCTCGCAGCCATCTGCAGGTCAGTAGTGCGCAAGGTGATTATGTGGCCATTCCAATCTCCACGTGAGTTAATGATAAAAGAGAGAAATTGTCCTAGGCCAGGGTGCTGCTGCTGCAGTTGTTCTCTCCGGCTTAAATCAAATGCAAGGGGTGCATCGTCTCTGGAAGATTCCTTCACGGGGAAAAGTGCGCTGATTGGTGCTTGATACAGAGCCATGAGGGCGCCAAGACGTCCGATAGTGATAGCGCGATCGGCTCGTTCGTAGGAGCCAACCACCACCGCTTTCCAGCGCCCCTGGGAGAGACTCTCCACCTCGGCTAGGGAGAGTCCACGTTGCTTTCGAATCTTCTTTAGCTCTTGCCCGATTCGAAGGGCCTCTATGCGATCGAATTCCATGAGCGCAGGGTAGGCGCGCCTTGAAAAGGGAGTTTGGAGATATCCACCACCTCTCCTATATAGTCTCCCTCGATCCTTTAAGACTCGTCCAGAGAGGCGAGGAAGGAACGGTGGCCATGAAGGCTGTTTTGAGTAGCGCTGATATCGCTCGCGCTTTAACTCGCATTTCCCATGAAATCATCGAAAAAAATCGCGGCAGCGAAGACATTCTCCTTTTAGGCATTCCTACTCGGGGCACATATTTGGCTGAACGTATCGCCCTCGAGATGGGGCGAATCGATTCGCAGAGTATTCCGGTCGGCACGTTAGATATCACCCTGCATCGCGATGACCTTCGATCTAAACCACCACGAGCCTTGCTGCCTACCCGAATACCTGGTGCGAGTATCGACGGCAAGAGGGTGGTATTGGTTGATGATGTCTTGTACTCAGGGCGCACCATCCGCGCAGCCCTTGATGCGTTAGGTGAATTAGGTCGTCCAGCCTTGGTGCAACTCGCAGTATTAATCGACAGAGGTCATCGTGAGTTGCCGATACGAGCTGATTACGTGGGAAAAAATCTACCTACCTCACATGACGAAATTGTTCGGGTTAACCTGACCGAGGTTGATGGCGAAGATCTAGTGGCGATTGCGAACAACCATGAGTAACCGCGCCGACATGACCACACCTACCCTTTCTCGTCACCTGCTCTCAATCAATGATCTCAATCGAGAGAGCGCCATTCTAATTCTTGATACAGCAGACGAATTGGCCCGAATATCTGATGCCCCAATCAAGAAACTACCGACACTGCGTGGCAGAACTGTTGTAAATCTGTTCTATGAGGATTCCACTCGCACGCGAATCTCCTTCGAAGCCGCAGCTAAGCGACTTTCCGCTGATGTCATTAATTTCTCCGCAAAGGGATCGAGCGTGTCTAAGGGTGAGAGTCTGAAAGACACCGCGCTCACCCTCCAATCGATGGGCGCTGATGCAGTGATTTTGCGACACAGCGCTTCTGGTGCAGCCCATCGCCTTGCGGAATGGACCAACGGTGCAGTAATCAACGCTGGTGATGGAACACACGAGCACCCCACTCAGGCACTTCTTGATGCTTATACCTTGCGCAAACATCTGAAAAAAGATGCTATTGATGGTGGCCGAGGAAGCGATCTCTCAGGAGTTCGAATCGCCATCGTGGGAGATATCCTCCATTCTCGTGTGGCGCGAAGCAATGTTCTTCTGCTCTCGCTACTCGGTGCAAAAGTCACTTTAGTTGCGCCACCAACGCTCTTGCCGGTAGGGGTCGCGAGCTGGCCTGCAGATATTTCCTACAACTTTGATGAAGCCATCAAAGAGTGCGATGCAGTAATGATGCTTCGGTTACAACTTGAGCGGATGAAGAGCGCCTTTTTCCCTAGCGCTCGCGAATACTCACGACTTTTTGGTTTAGATGAAGAGCGGATAAAGAAAGCTCACAAGAACCCGCTGATTCTTCATCCCGGACCAATAAACCGGGGATTGGAAATTTCTGCCGAGTGCGCTGATGCTGTGGAATCGGTAATTCTTGAACAGGTAACTAATGGTGTGAGCGTTCGAATGGCCGTGCTCTATCTGCTACTTGGGGGTTCCAATGAATAGTAATGTCGCCAGATTGGCCGAGTCATACTTAATAACCTCGGCAATCTCACCCGAAGGTAAGTCGATAGATCTTCGAGTTCATGCAGGTGTTATTAGCGAAGTGGGCGCGAGTGGCACGCTAGAAATCGGAAATTCGGAATTGATTGCAGCTGATGGAATGCAACTGTTACCAGGTTTGGTTGATCTCCACACACATCTTCGTGAGCCAGGGCGCGAAGATGCCGAGACGGTCCGCACCGGAAGTGCTGCCGCCGCCCTCGGAGGATTTACTGCAGTACATGCGATGGCGAATACCGATCCGGTAGCCGATACAGCCGGGGTGGTCGAACAGGTTGTCCGACTTGGGCGCGCAGCTGGATATTGCGATGTTTTTGCCGTGGGCGCCGTAACTCAGGGATTAAATGGGAAAGAGTTGGCAGAGCTTGGCGCCATGGCCCATTCGATGGCCAATGTGCGGGTTTTCAGTGACGATGGCAAATGTGTTTTTGATTCTTTGGTGATGCGGCGCGCGCTTGAGTACGTCAAACAATTTGATGGAGTTATCGCACAACATGCTCAAGACCCTCGACTGACCGAAAACGCGCAAATGAATGAGGGAGTGGTTTCGTCAAAGTTAGGACTTGCTGGTTGGCCAGCCGTTGCCGAAGAGGCGATTATTGCTCGAGATGTACTCCTTGCTGAACACGTGCAGGCTCGCCTCCACATATGCCATGTATCAACGTCTGGAAGTGTTGACATCATTCGATGGGCAAAGGCTCGCGGTATCCAAGTTACTGCCGAAGTAACACCGCATCATCTTTTACTCACTGACGACGCTGCTGAAAGCTACAACCCAGCGTTTAAGGTCAATCCACCTCTTCGCACAGCGAAAGATGTGCAGGCGCTACGCGCCGCTTTGGTTGATGGAACTATCGATATTGTTGCGACCGATCACGCACCTCATCCAAAGGAAAGCAAGGAATGTGAATGGAGCGAAGCTGCCAATGGAATGATTGGTTTAGAGACTGCGCTTTCGGTTGTTCAGGAGAGCGTTATCGATAATAAACTGACTAACTGGAAAACAATCGCAGAACGTATGTCAATCGCCCCCGCAAGAATTGGTCGAATTCCAGACCATGGTCTAGGAATAAATCAGGGCTCACCAGCAAATGTCATCCTCTACGACTGGCAAACCAGGCGCAAGGTGAGCGAGATGAGAAGTGCAAGTAAAAGTCAGAACAATCCATATTTCAATCGCACGCTTCCAGGACAGGTTATGTACACCTTCCTTCATGGGAAGCTAGTTGTGGCGCAGGGAGAGCTGGTGAATCCATTGTGAGTGCTCGAAAAAGCGCGTACCTAGTTCTTGATGATGGTCGTATTTTTGAAGGTCAATCATGGGCCAAGGAGGGTGAAACCTTTGGTGAGGCGGTTTTTGCTACAGGCATGACCGGATATCAAGAGACGTTGACGGACCCTTCTTATTATCGTCAAGTGGTAGTGATGACCGCTCCGCACATAGGTAACACTGGCATGAATACAGTTGATGAAGAATCACGACAAATCTGGGTTTCTGGATTTGTTGTGCGAGATCCATCTCGAATTTCCAGCAATTGGCGCTCGGAGCGAGATTTGGAATCTGAGCTACTCTCGAGTGGAGTCGTGGGAATTTGCAATATTGATACTCGGGCTCTCACCCGCCATTTGCGAGATTGTGGCGCAATGCGCGTGGGTATTTTTTCGGGTGTAGAACTACCGCGAGAAGAGATGATTCGCAAAGTGCGAAAATCCCCAGAGATGGCCGGAGCTAACCTCGTCGCGGACGTTTCAATTCCTACAAAATATGTGGTCCCTGCCCTCGGCAACCGAACAGCAACAGTTGCTGCGCTTGACCTTGGCATCAAAGCAGCTACGCCTCGAATGATGTCAGAACGCGGTATTGAAGTTCACGTATTTCCCTACAACGCTTCACTAGAAGATTTACTCGCAATTAAGCCAGATGGGATATTCCTCTCCAATGGACCTGGGGATCCCTCGACTATGCGCGATACTGTTGCGTTGGTTCGAGAGGTGCTGCAACGGGAAATTCCAGTTTTTGGAATTTGTTTTGGACATCAGATATTCGGGCAAGCGCTAGGTTTTGAAACGTACAAATTGCGTTTTGGTCATAGAGGCATTAATCAACCAGTTCTCGATAAAGCGACCGGTAAAGTGGAAATCACCGCACATAATCACGGATTTGCCGTTCAAGCACCTATCGAAGGTATCTTCGATACAGTTTTTGGGCGGGGACGAGTTTCACACATTAACCTTAATGACAATGTGGTTGAAGGTTTAGAGCTTTTAGACCGTCCAGGTTTTAGCGTGCAATATCATCCGGAGGCTGCCGCAGGCCCGCACGATGCTGGCTATCTTTTTGATCGCTTCTTGAATCTCATGAAAGGTAAGCGCTGATGCCTAAGCGAAGTGATATCAAGAGCGTTCTTGTCATAGGTTCAGGCCCGATTGTGATTGGACAGGCCTGTGAATTTGATTATTCGGGAACGCAGGCTTGTCGAGTACTTCGGGCAGAAGGTCTTCGAGTAATTCTCATCAATTCCAACCCTGCGACCATCATGACCGACCCAGAATTTGCGGATGCGACTTACATCGAGCCAATCACCCCAGAATTTGTGACAAAGGTAATTGAGAAGGAGCGACCAGATGCGTTGCTGGCTACCCTTGGCGGCCAAACAGCTCTCAATACAGCGATCAGACTCCACGAAGCTGGTGTACTGGAAAAATATGGCGTTCGACTTATTGGAGCCAATGTTGATGCGATTAATCGAGGAGAGAATCGCGAAATCTTCAAGGGAATCGTAGAGAGTATTGGGGGCGAGTCGGCGCGCTCACAAATTTGCCACACCATTGAGGAGTGCATTAAGGCAGCTCAAGATTTTAATTATCCGGTGGTGGTCCGACCTTCCTTCACTATGGGGGGTCTAGGTTCTGGGATTGCCAAGGATGAAAGTGAATTACGCGAGATCGCGGGTGCCGGACTTCGTTACAGCCCTACTACTGAAGTTCTCATCGAAGAATCTATCCTGGGATGGAAAGAATTCGAACTCGAAATGATGCGCGATTATAAGGACAACGTTGTTGTCATTTGTTCAATTGAGAATTTTGATCCAATGGGGGTGCACACCGGCGATTCGATTACCGTAGCACCATCACTGACTCTGACAGATGTTGAGTATCAGAAATTACGCGATCTTGCGATAAACATCATTCGAACGGTTGGAGTCGATACCGGTGGTTGCAACATTCAATTCGCGGTCAACCCGGATAACGGTCGAATTGTTGTGATCGAAATGAATCCACGCGTATCACGGTCAAGCGCCCTAGCGTCAAAGGCAACTGGTTTTCCCATTGCAAAAATAGCGGCGAAATTGGCCATTGGCTATGCACTTGATGAAATCCAAAATGACATCACACGAGAGACTCCAGCCTCTTTTGAACCAACTTTGGATTATGTTGTCGTCAAAATTCCTCGTTTTAATTTCGAGAAATTTCCAGCAGCAGATCCACGTTTAACCACCACCATGAAAAGCGTCGGTGAGGCGATGGCGATTGGGCGGAGCTTTCCTGAAGCGCTGCAAAAGGCGATGAGATCTCTAGAAAAGAAAAATTACGCTTTCGCCTTCGATACCGAAGGGGATGTCGAACGCGAGTTGATGGCAGCGGCAACTCCCACCGAGATGCGCATTCACCATGTTCAGCGAGCCCTTTTTCTCGGAGCAGGTATCGAACGGGTTCACGAGGTATCCAAAATCGATCCCTGGTTCCTCGATCAAATCGAGCAGATCAATGAAATGGCACGGGAGCTGGCCCGACCTGGCGAACTAACTGGACCGCTCTTGAAAAAAGCCAAGCGACTTGGATTTTCTGATCTGCAAATAGCGGCAATCGTCGCTTTAACTGAGAGTGATATTCGTCGGAAGCGGGAGGCTTTTGGTATTCACCCTGTGTACAAGACAGTGGATACTTGCGCTGCCGAGTTTAAAGCGCTTACCCCCTACCACTACTCAAGTTACGACGAAGAGAGCGAAGTGGAACCACGGACTAAGCCGGCAGTGTTAATCCTTGGTAGTGGACCAAATCGGATCGGCCAAGGAGTGGAATTTGATTATTCGTGTGTCCATGCTGCTTTCGCTTTGAAGGCTATGGATTTTGAGACGATTATGATCAATTGCAACCCTGAGACTGTCTCTACCGATTATGACACTTCAGATCGACTCTACTTTGAACCGCTCACCTTTGAAGATGTCATGGAGATTTACCGGGCGGAATTAGCGGTCGGGCCCATTGCCGGCGTGGTAGTTCAATTGGGTGGCCAAACTCCTTTGGGTCTGGCGAAAGCCTTGGAGGATGCCGGTGTTCCTATTGTCGGAACAAGCCCAGCCGCGATTGATATTGCCGAAGATCGCGGTGAATTCGGAGCACTTCTGGAGAGGGAGGGATTACGCGCACCCGAATTTGGTCTGGCATATTCCTATGAGGATGCCGCAAAAATTTCCGCTCGAATCGGCTATCCAGTTTTGGTTCGTCCCTCCTACGTATTAGGCGGTCGAGGGATGGAGATTGTTTACGATGACGAGGCGCTAGAAAATTATATTTCGCGCGCCACTGAAATTAGTCCGGATCATCCTGTTCTAGTAGATAGATTCTTAGACCACGCCATCGAGCTCGATGTAGATGCTCTCTATGACGGAACAGACCTTTTTCTTGCTGGAGTGATGGAGCACATTGAAGAAGCTGGTATTCATTCTGGTGACTCTGCCTGCGTTTTGCCTCCAGTAGATTTAAGCGCAATATCGCTCCAGGAGATCCGACAAGCCACAGAGAAGATTGCCAGAGGAGTGGGTGTTCGCGGATTAGTCAATATCCAATTTGCTATTGAGGATGGGACTCTCTTTGTGCTGGAAGCCAATCCACGAGCTTCACGCACCGTTCCCTTTGTTAGCAAAGCAATCGGGGTGCCATTAGCGAAAGCGGCAGCACAAATATCACTTGGAAAAACAATCACAGAGTTGCGCAGTGAAAAAATGTTGCCTGCATCAGGAGATGGAATTGCTAGGGGAGTAAGTGTGAAAGAGGCAGTTTTGCCGTGGAATCGATTTAGAAAACGGGATGGAAGTGGAGTGGATGCGCTACTTGGTCCAGAGATGAGAAGCACCGGTGAAGTCATGGGACGAGATGATTCTTTCGGGCGCGCCTTTTCAAAGAGTCAAAGCGCTGCATCAGGAGCGTTGCCCAATAGTGGGGCGATTTTCGTTTCCTTTGCAGATAGGGATAAAAAAGAGGGCTTGGCCGCAACTCGAAGACTTTTTGACGCTGGATATCAGATTTATGCCACCACTGGCACTGCGCAAGCATTGCAGCAGGAAGGGATAGCTGTTGAGCTCGTTCGAAAATTCTCCGAAGGAAAAGGTCCTCAAGGTGAGCTCACCGCTCTTGACCTTATTGAAACGGGAACCGTTGCGCTAGTAGTGAATACTCCCTTTGGTTCGGGCCCCCGAGAAGACGGTTGGCGAATTCGCACCTCAGCGGTTGCTCGTGGCATCCCAATCATCACCACGATATCTGGATTGAATGCAGCTTCTGAAGCGATGCTCGCTCAGCGCTCTGGTGATTTCACCGTTACCTCACTTCAGGAGTGGTTGCGATGAGTTCTCATCAAACGCGACCGATACAAACCGAGTGCGAAGTAGTCTCAAATAGGAAAGTCGGGGCCTATCAGCATTTAACTCTCGCAGCGCCAGGGATTGCTGAATTGGCGCGGCCAGGAAACTTCGTGGCTATCAGCGTTGGCGATCTACGTACCTCTATGCTGCTTCGTAGATCCTTTGCAATCTATCAATCAATTAATCGTGGCCCATTTGGTGGAACCTTAGAGATAATTGTTGCGCCTCATGGCCCAGGGAGTTCATGGATTGCAGAGCGAGCTCCACACGAGCGACTGAATGTAGTAGGCCCACTAGGTAATGCTTTTAAGATACCTAAGGATCCCGTGCGAGCGTTACTCGTTGGCGGTGGATACGGATCAGCACCGCTATTTTCCCTTGCAGAGCTCCTTCGTCAGAAAAATTCCCGAGTGGAGATGGCTGTTGGAGCGAGCACTGCTGAACGGATATTTGCCCCTGTTGAAGGAAAGCGCTCAGTTCACTCCCTTGCCATAGCTACCGAAGATGGCTCGATGGGGAGTAAAGGTCGCGTAACTGACCTTTTCGATAACGCTCTTACCAATATCGACATTGTTTATGCCTGTGGGCCAATGGCAATGCTTAAGGCGCTCACAAAGATTGGCGAGAGCGCTGGAGTTTCGGTCCAATGCGCCGTCGAGGAATCCATGGCATGTGGCGTGGGATTGTGCATGACCTGTGTCTTGCCAGTGCGGGATTCCGATGGCGTCATCAAAATGCTTCGCTCCTGTGTCGATGGCCCAATCTTTGATGGAGTTTCGGTGCAGTGGGATGCAATAGGCACGATTCCGCAAGGAACATATGGGGCGCCGAAATGACGCAACCATCCTTTGACTACAGCACCAAACTCGCTAGCGCCCTGCTGCCAAATCCCATACTGACAGCAAGCGGTTGTGCCGCAAATGGAAAGGAGCTCTCGGCCTTCTTTCATTTAAGTGAAATCGGTGCCGTAGTTACCAAGTCGGTGATGAGCCATCCCCGCTCCGGTAGAGCGACGCCACGAATGGCTGAAACCCCAAGTGGCATGCTCAATGCAATTGGTTTACAGGGACCGGGAATTGAGAATTTTCTCAAAGAAGATTTACCCTGGCTAGTTAATCATGGTGCACGCACAATTGTCTCGATTGCTGGTGAAAGCGTTGATGAGTTTGCATCGCTCTCACGAAAGGTTAGAAATGCGCCTGGGGTCAGTGCGCTCGAGGTCAATATCTCTTGCCCTAATGTTGAAAATAGGGGATTGGTCTTTGCCTGTGATCGCGCATCAGCGCGCGAGGTCATTGAGGCGGTGAAACGAAGCGTTGGAAATTCGCTTCCGATAATCGCAAAACTTTCACCTGACGTTACCGATATCGTCGCGATAGCAGAGGAGGTCATCTCCGCTGGAGCAGATGGTCTTGCCATGATTAATACGCTCCTGGGCATGGTAATCAATACAGAAACGATGCGCCCGCACTTGGCAAATAAAACAGGTGGGCTCTCTGGCCCAGCAATACGACCAGTTGCAGTGCGCGCGATCTATCAAGTTCACCGAGCTATGCCAAGTGTGCCGATTGTGGGAATGGGTGGAGTGTTGACTGGTAACGATGCTTTTGAGTTAGTGCTCGCAGGCGCTAGTGCAATTTCGGTAGGTACCGCCACTTTTCATGATCCCTCAGCGCCAGTGCGAATCAAAAGAGAATTGGAAGAATTACTCATTAAGCGAGGCTTTACCCGTTTCGTAGATGCCGTCGGATATGCACATAGAGAGCAATCATGAATTCCATAGTTCTTGCCGTAGATACTATCGATCGATCTCTCGCTTCCAAGTGGGTAGAGGTAACTCGAAGCTACATCGGTGTTGTGAAACTAGGTCTCGAATTCTTTTTGGCTAACGGCAGCCAAGGGGTGCAAGAGGTTCGCAAAAAAGCGCCTGAATTAAAATTATTTCTTGATTTAAAATTACACGATATTCCTAACACCGTTGCCGGTGCCGTGCGCGCAGTAAAAGATTTAGAGCCTGACTTTCTCACGGTTCATGCATCAGGTGGACCTTCTATGATTGAGGCAGCAGCAAACGCGTTGCCTAATGGCGCCATCACAGCGGTTACCCTGCTCACCTCGCTTTCTGAGAATGAGATAAAGAAATTAGGTATCTCAGGAAATTCTCACGAAATTGTTATCAAGTGGGCGAGAATCGCGGTTGAATCTGGTGCGAAAGCTATTGTTGCCTCCCCGCATGAAGTAGGAGCGCTCCGCGCTCAGCTACCTGCTGAAATTACGTTGATAACACCTGGCGTTCGCCCAGAGGGCGCGCAATTGGGTGATCAAGCGCGAGTGGCAACACCTACCCAAGCAATCCAATGGGGTGCAGATTATGTCGTTATCGGCCGTCCAATAACTTCAGGAGTATCTCTAGAAGAGATCGCGCTCAACGCGAAGCGAATCTCAGAATCAATTTGAAGATGCCACTCGAGCAAATATTGGTTACCGTGGAGGTATGCCACTTCCACCGTTGAGCGACAGCGAACGGGCCGCAGCGCTTGAAGCTGCAGCGCACGCTCGCAAAGTTCGTGCAGAGATCAAAGCAGATTTAAAAATGGGAAAACGTACGCTAAAAGAGGTGATTGACCTCGGCAAGAGCGATGAAGTTATCGGCAAAATGAAAGTCAGCGCTCTGATTGAGTCACTTCCGGGGGTTGGCAAGGTTCGAGCCACGGCAGTGATGGAGAAGGTTGGAATTGCCGCAAGTCGACGTATTAGGGGGCTTGGAATCCATCAGACTCGTGAATTATTGGCGGAGTTCCAACTACGCTAAGCGGGTGGAACTCCTAGTCCTCTCCGGCCCTGGTGGTGTTGGCAAGTCCACTGTCTCCGATTATTTACGACGCAACAGCGATGAAATCTGGGTAAGCATCTCTAGCACCACCCGTTCTCCCAGACCTGGTGAGGTAGATGGCGTTGATTACTATTTTCGCTCTGAAGAGGAATTCACCAGCTCGATTGAGGCAGGGGAATTTCTTGAGTGGGCTCACTTTGCCGGCAACTACTATGGAACACCCAAAGCTCAAGTTTTCGAGAAAATCTCACAAGGGCGCTCAGTCCTCTTAGAGATAGAAATATCCGGTGCGCGCCAAGTCCGCCAGAGTTCGCCCCATGCCTATCTGGTCTTCCTTGCCCCGCCATCTATCTCTGAACTGGAGCGGCGCCTGCTCGGCAGGGGCACCGACACTCCTGAGCGGGCGGCGCAGCGCTTGGAGATAGCCCAAGAGGAGATGGCTCAGAGCCATTGGTTCGACGAGGTGCTCATCAATACCTCGGTCGAAGAGGTGGCGGGCAGGCTGATAACCTTGGCCTCCAGTCCAGATAAGCGGCGCTAGAGCTGCGGGAATGGGCTAAAACCCGAGGAGCAGAGCATGATTCACAGCGACGGAATCACCAACCCACCCATCGATGACCTACTCGCCAAGAGTGGCTCAAAGTACAGTCTTGTTCTCTTCTCTGCTAAGCGCGCTCGTCAGATAAACGCTTACTACTCACAACTGAGTGAGGGCTTGCTTGAGTATGTAGGACCACTGGTTGAGACACATGTCCATGAGAAGCCTCTCTCTATTGCCCTCCGTGAGATCAACGGTGGGTTACTGACCCTTGAATCTTTAGAAACTGACGAAAGCGCCTAACGGCGCAAGTTCTCTCAACCATGCTTCCCCGAAAAGTGATTCTTGGAGTCACTGGCGGTATTGCCGCGTACAAATCATGCGAATTACTTCGCAGACTTCAAGATCGACACTTAGAGGTCACGGTCATTCCTACCGAGAATGCCCTGCGATTTGTGGGCGCTGCAACTTGGGAAGCGCTCTCCGGGAAAAAAGTTCTCTCCTCACTCTGGGAGGATGTGGCAAGTGGGGCGCATATCGAATTAGCTCGTGATGCAGAAATGATGATCATTGCTCCCGCCACCGCGGATTTTCTTGCTCGGGTGGCGCAGGGGCGCAGCGATGATTTGCTCTCGGCCACCCTCCTCACCGCTCAGGCGCCAGTGATAATCGTTCCTGCAATGCATCACCAAATGTGGAATAACCCGGCCACGGTCTCGAACGTTGCCACGCTACGGTCTCGAGGAATCATAGTTATGGATCCCGTTGAAGGGCCGCTGAATAACGGCGATGTTGGCGTCGGTCGATTTCCGGAAGTTTTCGAAATTCTCGATTTTCTTCGCGATAAAGGTTTTCTCAAAAGCGACCTAATCGGGAAAAATATTGTCATCACCGCCGGTGGCACTCGAGAGATGATTGATCCAGTTCGATTTATCGGAAATCTCTCTTCAGGTAAACAAGGCGTAGCCCTGGCAAAAGCTGCTGCAAGTCGAGGTGCGCGCGTTACCCTTCTTGCGGCCAATATCGAATCTGCGATTCTTCCTCAAGATCCTTCTATCACTATTGATAAAGTGGGAACAGCGGCAGAACTTCACGAGGCACTTTCTAGGATAAAAATTTTTGATGCGCTTTTTATGGCGGCAGCAGTAGCAGATTACCGACCTGCAATGGTCAGCTCATCTAAAATCAAACGAGACGGCAGCGCACCCACCTTGAATTTGATTGAAAATCCAGATGTGTTGGCCGCCTTCACCCGCGAACATCGCAGTAGCGGCGGACGCGGAATCGTCGTAGGTTTCGCTGCAGAGAGTTCTGTAGATCTGGAAGCCGCTTCATCTAAATTATCAAAAAAAGGCGCTGATTATCTCTTTGTCAATGATGTGACAGGCCAATCGGTATTTCACTCTGACTCCAACGGAGGAACTTTGCTTGGTCGTGATGGTTCGATCAGTCGCTTTCCCTATCAATCAAAAGACACGCTTAGCCACGAACTGCTCAATGTGGTTACTAAGGCGCTAGGTTAGGCCCGTGTCCAAGAGACTTTTCACATCCGAGTCAGTTACCGAAGGCCATCCCGACAAAATGGCAGATCAGATATCAGATTCCATTCTCGATGCATTTCTTGAAGCAGACCCAAAGAGTCGAGTCGCTGTTGAAACGCTTTTGACAACAGGACAGGTGCACGTGGCCGGCGAAGTAACCACTAACGCCAATCCCGATCTAATGTCCTTAATTCGCTCAGTAATTCTCGATATCGGATACAACAGTAGTGAGCGGGGATTCGATGGAAATTCGTGTGGCATCAGTCTTTCCCTGGGGAAACAGTCACCGGATATCGCCCAGGGAGTTGATGTTGCTCTCGAGGGGCGAACCAATGCATCCGCCGACCCGCTGGATCAACAAGGAGCAGGCGACCAAGGATTGATGTTCGGATATGCCTCCGACGAGACGCCAGAGTTGATGCCATTACCCATCGCAATAGCGCACGCATTATCTAGTCAATTAGCTCAGGTGCGAAAGTCTGGAGTACTAACGTATCTCCGACCTGATGCTAAAACTCAAGTCACTGTGGAGTACGAGGGAAATCTGGCCACGCGCCTTGACACTTTGGTTGTGTCAACACAGCACGACCCGGATGTCGATCTTGAAAAAACCTTACCGATAGATTTGAAAAAGCATGTTATTGATCCAGTTCTCAATCGTTACGAATTGAATACCCATCAGATGCGAATCCTTGTTAATCCAACGGGGAGATTTGTACTTGGCGGACCAATGGGCGATGCTGGATTGACTGGTAGAAAGATCATCGTAGATTCCTATGGCGGAATGGCTCGCCACGGTGGGGGAGCCTTCAGTGGCAAAGATCCATCGAAAGTAGATCGTTCAGCGGCTTATGCCATGCGATGGGTAGCAAAAAATATAGTTGCCGCAGGGTTGGCGCAGCGCTGTGAAGTTCAAGTGGCATATGCAATCGGAAAGGCGCAACCGGTTGGTCTATTTGTGGAAACGTTTGGAACCGAACAAGTGGACATCTCGAGAATCCAAAGCGCTGTCACTGAAGTCTTTGATCTACGGCCAGCGGCGATTATTCGCGACCTTGATCTTTTGCGTCCCATCTACCGAAAAACCAGTAATTACGGCCATTTCGGTCGCCCACTACCTGAATTCACGTGGGAGCGGAGCGATAGAGTGGAGCAATTGCGGCGGGCCACCGGGAACTAGGCGGTTAATCACGAGGGTGCGTCCTCGCAAGCTCAATCAGGCGCCATTGGGGCCGTCAAAGGGCGCGAGGGGGAAAGATCGATGAATGAAGCGATTAAGCCCTTACGCCTAAAACAAGAACGCATCCTCAAGGCAAGCGCTAAACCGGCACAAGCCCTCGTAGCGCCAGTTGCAGCGATTTTGGTTGATAGTGGCGTTCTTCATCTTGACCAAGAATTTGATTTCCTCGTTCCCCATGAAATGGCTGAAGTGATAACTCCTGGAACGCTGGTGAAAGTGCCGTTTCGAAGAAAACGGGTTCTTGGAGTAGTGACAGCGCGAAAAAATCAATCGCAATTTCGTGGAGAATTACGTTTCATTTCGGAGGTAGTCAGACCGTTTCCTCTTGTTTCAAAGAACATTCTTACACTTTGTGATGAAGTTCGAAAATATTACGGCGGAACACGGTGGGATGTCTTGCGCTTTGCACTTCCTACCTTCTCCAAGCAGGTACAACAAATGGCGCCTCTTAGCGATGCGGCGATAACTAATCAGGAGCAAGTAGTGCCAAAGGTGTCCACCGTAAATTCGCAGGTCCAATCTTCCTACCCAGCTTCCTTTTGGGATGCACTTTCTCATCAACCCTCGCAAGATAAACAGATTCGTGCTTACTGGTCGCCGACAGCAGGCGCTGATCCTTTTTTCATGTTGGCGGAATTCATTAGGCAATCTTCACGAAGTGCTCTGGTTGTTCTTCCAGATTTTGCAGAGGTGGAAAGACTGTGGAAAAAATTACTTTCAGAGCCAAATGTACATAATAGAAAAATTGTGAAATGGCACTCGCAAATGCCGCGTGCGCAGCGCGAATCCACCTTTCTCGAGGTTCTCAACTCAGAACAAATAGTGATTCTCGGGGTGCGCGGATCACTATTTCTTCCCGTAAAGAATCTCGACTTAATCCTCCTGTGGGATGAGGCAAGCGTTAGCCATTCCGAACAACGCTCGCCCTATTTTCATTCGCGAGAGGTAGCCATAATGCGGGCTAATATTGAGATGGCTCATCTCATAGTTGCGGGGTATTCACCTTCAATTCAATGCGCTCTTTATGTTGAACGAAGATACCTCAGGGTTCTTGAAGAATCCCCGAGGCCTAACCAAGCACGGACCATTTCCGTGGTGGGAATAGAAGATCGAAATACCCCGCAAGAGAGTGGTCGGCTATCCACCAAAGCTTGGCGCATCATTCGAGCAGGTTTGTTGAATGGACCAGTTTTGGTTCAAGTTCCGATTCGAGGGTATATCCAGTCACTTGCTTGCAGCTTCTGTCGCAATCGAGCGCTATGCCAATGTGGTGGAAAACTGATATTGCCCCAAGCGGCAAGCTCTCCAGAATGTATTATCTGTCGCTCGGTTATTCATGGGTGGGTCTGTCCTTATTGTTCACGACGAGAGTTGCGAAATAACCAAATTGGAGATTTACGAGTTGTCGAAGAATTAGGAAAATCGCTGCCTAACCAAAAAATACTCTTTTCGAATAGGGATCACCGGTTATTCACACTTGAGAATGAATCAGTACTCGTTGTCGCAACGCCAGGGTCCGAACCAATCGCAGATTTAGGTTACAGCGCAATAGCGGTAGTCAACTCCAACCTTGCTCTTGAACGAGCAACCCTTGATGCAGATGTTGATGCGAGAAATCGATGGTTTGCACTAGCTACCTTGCTCCGGAAGAATGGAACATTGTTTGTTGATACCGAAACTTCTCATCCAACTCTTCAAGCGTTAATCCGCTGGAATCCAATCGGGGCAGCAGTTAATGAGTTGGAAGAGCGAAAGAGATTAAATCTTCCGCCGGCTGTTAAGACTATTGAAATTTCTGGCGAGTATGCGGCCGTATCTCAAATTGTAAGAAATCTGCCTGATTACGTGTTGGTCTCCAATTCGCAAAGAAATGAACTAGGGGAGAGCGCTGCTCTAATTCGGATTGTGAGCCATCAACCTCTCCCAGTGGTACAAGAGATCTTTGGGCGCGTTGCTTCGCAGTCTGCCTCAGGGGCTCCAATGGCTCGAGTGAAAGTCGACCCAGTATCGATTTAGGAAGGTAAGATTTCGCTATGGCGATTCAACCAATACGGCTATTTGGGGATCCTGTATTGGCAACGCGAGCCGTAGAAGTTGATCATTTCGATAAAGAAATCCGACAGCTTGTTCAAGATCTTACTGACACTATGTTAGCCGCCCCTGGCGCTGGATTGGCCGCCCCTCAAATTGGGGTTTCGCTTCGCGTTTTTACCTGGTCAATAGATGATGAAGTGGGGCATCTCATCAATCCGATACTGACGTTGGGGGTGGAGGAACAAGAGGGAGACGAAGGGTGTCTATCAATTCCTGGCTTGGCATACAACTGCAAAAGAGCTTTCTCCGTGATAGCTGATGGTTTTACGATGCATGGCGAGCCCATTCAACTTAAAGGAGAAGAATTACTTGCACGAATTTTCCAACATGAAACTGATCACCTCAACGGAATACTTTTTGTAGATCGACTAGATAATCAAACTCGGAAACAGGCGCTTCGTGATATTAAAGAGAGCGATTGGTTCGGAATGCAAATGCCAGAAATTAGAATCTCTCCCCATTCCACCGGAGGTTTAGGTTTCTAGTGCGAGTTATTCTTGCGGGAACACCATCGTTAGTGCTACCGATATTCGATGAGATTCGTCAAAGCGATCTTGAGATTGTGGCAGTAATTACCAATCCACCAAAAGCTCAGGGAAGAAGTGGCACGCCGATATTGTCCCCAGTGAGTCAATGGGCGCACTCTCATGATCTTTTAGTCTTCGAGGACGGTGACTTAAGTTCCCTTGAACCGCTGCTTGCGAAAGTTGACTTGGTCCTGGTGGTTGCCTTCGGACATTTGATTCCTGAGAATCTACTCACTCTGCCTAAATGTGGATGGGTAAATATTCATTTTTCACACTTACCTGAAGCTAGGGGCGCCGCACCGGTTCAACGCCTGATTGCCTCTGGAGCTACCAGGATTGGATACACGCTCTTTCGACTCGAGCGAGGGATGGATACCGGTCCGACCTTCCACCGAAGCGCAGCGATAGATATCACTGGCATGACCACTGGAGAGGTTTGGCAGGAATTGGTCAGTCAGGCAGCCCGAGAAGTTCTCCCGCTTCTTCGACAGATTGGAACTGGTTTAACGCCGATTACTCAGGAGTCATACGAGGGAGCGGTGCCAATTGCGCCAAAAATCTCCAGCGATGAAGCCCGGATTGATTGGTCCCAGGCGAGAGAGAAGGTTCTCGCTCGCATTCGCGCATTTAATCCAGCGCCGAGCGCTTGGACCACTTTTCGAGGGGAGCGATTTATCGTCCATCGGGCAGAATCCGATGAAAAAACTTTCCCTCATAGCGAGCCAGGATTGATGCACACCGAGAAGGATGAGCTTTTCGTCGCGACTGGGAACGGGTGGATTAGGCTCACTGAAGTGCAGCCGGCAGGTAAGCGACGCATGTCAGGTAATGAATGGGCTCGTGGCATTGTTCTGCGCGATGACGAGAGATTTACTCAGTGAGCAAAAGTGAATCGCCGCGCCAGGATCCAGGCTTTGAGTCCAGAAACCTCGCGCTAGGAACGCTCCTCAAGATAGATTCCCAGGTAGGGTACGCAAACCTTATTCTTCCAGCAGAATTACGGAAGGTTTCCCTAGATCCGCGAGACAAGGCCTTCGTGACCGAACTCGTGTACGGAACGCTCCGTCAGCAAATTCTCTACGACGCAATTATTGAAAGCGCCGCACGAAGAGTCACCAAAAAAATCGATGTGGTTCCTTTGAATATCTTACGAATTACGGCACATCAACTCTTGGCTTTGGAAACTCCACCGCATGCAGCAGTCGATTCTGCCGTGCGACTTACTGTGCGGAATAAATCTGGGACTGCATCAGGTTTCGTTAACGCCATTTCACGGCGAATCAGTGAGCGCACTCGTGCAGAATGGATAGAGATACTAACCAAAAGCCTAGATACTGCAGACCGCCTCTCCATCGAACATGCCCACCCGCGATGGATTGTTGAGAAATATTTTGAGAATCTCGGAGATTGGCAAGCGGTTGAACGAGAATTGCAGGCAAATAATGTAAATCCACGAACCACCGGTGTTATCTATCCTGGAGGTGAGTGGTCAGAAGCGACGAGGGAGATAAGCCAAAGCTGTGAGTGGACAACTGAATGCCGATATTTAGAGGGAAATCCTGAGTCGATAACTGAAATAAAGAACGCTACTGGCGGAGTACAGGACCAAGGCTCCTACCTTGTGGCCCGGGCGCTCTCGCTGGTTCCCAACGTTCATAGGCCAATAAACAAGGCCCGCATTTGGCTTGATATGTGCGCAGGGCCTGGAGGAAAAGCTGCGCTCTTAAGCCGGTGGGCTATTGATGCGGAAGCAAATTTCCTTGCTTTGGAGATCACCCCGCATCGAGCCGAACTAATTACTCGAATGACCAACAAGGTTGCCATCGCCGATAGCGCAATCCCACCAATACGCCCCAATTCTGTCGAGAAAATTCTCCTCGACGCGCCATGCTCTGGATTGGGGGCGCTTCGTAGGCGACCTGATGCGCGTCACCGAAAACAGGTCGAAGAGTTAAATGAGCTGGTCCGCTTGCAACGACAACTTATCGTTGCCGCCATTGATCTCCTGGCACCGGGTGGGACCCTTGCCTATATCACTTGCTCTCCGGTGAAAGAGGAAACTTCTCTCAATACCCAATGGATTGTGAATCAGCGCTCGGACATACAGCTAATCGACGCTCGAGCGTACCTGCCACGAGAGATGGCCCTTGGCCACTCATTTGATGTTCAACTCTGGCCAGGGCAGCACCACACCGATGCCATGTACCTTGCCTTGCTCCGTAAGGCCTAGCGCGATACCGAGTTTCTTATGGATAGGATTTTGAAATGACCGTGCGGATTACCCCAAGCATACTTAATGCCGATTTCTCGCGATTAAACGAAGAGATTGCACGAGTTGCCTCAGTCTCTGACCTAATCCACCTTGACATTATGGATAATAAATTCGTCCCAAACTTCACCTTTGATTTCAATCGCGCAGCAGAGATCATTCGTGATTGCCCAATCCCGGTCGATTCACATCTAATGGTGGAAGAGCCCGAAGTTGCTGCACCAAGATTTGCTGAAATGGGTTCGGCTAGCGTCACTTATCACTATGAAGCAGCCATCCATCATCAACAAATTATTCGTGATGTGCATAAATTAGGAGCTCGCGTTGGTGTAGCGCTGAAACCTGGAACAGACTTTGGTGTCCTCGATGATCTCATCGAGGACATAGACATGATTTTAATTATGACTGTAGAACCGGGGTTTGGGGGACAGAGCTTTATGAGCGAGATGCTCGATAAAGTCCGGCTAGCGCGAGCGCGCCTTGGTGCAAACGAGCGCGGTGTCTGGCTTCAGGTGGATGGTGGTATCTCGCAAAACACGATAGAGGTTGCTGCACAAGCAGGTGCAGATACCTTTGTCGCGGGTTCGGCCGTCTACAAGGCCGAAGACCCAGCAAAGATGGTGACCCTGCTCCGCCACTTGGCAACACAGTAATCGAACTCGGCTAATTCGCCTCGAGGAGAGAGAGCTTTCAGTTACCCTCTGACTATGAAGAGTTTTGATGATCTCTGGGATGAATTATCTGAACGTGACTATGCCAATCCACCGGATGATGCAGGCTCTACTGGAAAGTTGTTAGCCGCAGGGGTGCACGGGATTGGTAAAAAAATAGTCGAAGAGGCGGCTGAAGTGTGGATGGCTGCTGAGTACGAGAGCGATGAAAACTTAGCGAACGAAATAAGTCAGCTCCTTTATCACCTCCAAGTTTTGATGTTGTCTCGCGGCATTGATATCGAAGATGTCTATGAAAGATTGTAGGTTCTGGTAATGCTAAAAATAGCTCTTCCTAACAAAGGTGCTCTTGCTGACGATTCTGTAAAGATTCTCAGTGATGCGGGATACCGACAACGTAATGATGCTCGTGATTTGATCACCTTTGATTCTGAGAATGACATCGAATTTTATTATTTACGTCCTCGAGATATCGCAATCTATGTCTCCTCAGGGGAACTGGATTTAGGTATTACTGGTGAGGATTTGCTCATTGACTCAGGCGTCTCTGCCGAAATTTTGCTGAAGTTAGGCTTCGGGCGTTCGACTTTTCGATTTGCCCTGCCTGCAAGCGCGAAAGGTGCAACTGAGAAAGATCTCAATGGAAAGCGAATCGCTACTGCTTATCCAGGGATTCTGGAGCGAGCGCTGCGTGAGCGTAAATTACAGGCCGACATTGTTTCCCTTGATGGTGCCGTAGAAAGTTCCATCAAGCTGGGAGTTGCGGATGCGATTGCTGATGTCGTATCAACCGGTACCACGCTGCGTCAAGCTGGTCTGGCCATCATTGGGGAACCCATTCTTGAGAGCGAAGCGGTTTTGATTAGCGCCAAAGCAACTACTGAGGAGGTTGCAAATCTGATCAGACGAATCAACGGGGTAATCATTGCCCGTCAATACGTGTTGATGGATTACGATATAAAGATTGAGTTAATCGACCAGGCGTGCGCAATTACCCCTGGTTTTGAATCGCCCACCATTTCACCGCTGCGAATAGAGGGATGGTCCGCGGTTCGAGCGATGGTGCCGCGAAAGCAGGCGCAGCGAGTGATGGATGATTTATGGGCTTTAGGCGCTAGAGGAATCTTGGTAACCGATATCCACGCCTGTCGCCTCTGATTTGGGCCTTTGCTAGACGAGCTATTCGGCTAATCAGCTATTCGGCTATTCAGCTATTTCGTTCCGAGGTATTCCCAGGAGGTAGAGAACCGTATCGAGATACGGAGTGGTGACGGAAGTATCTGCTGATTCGCGGACTAAAGGTTTGGCATTAAAGGCCACTCCCAATCCAGCCAAAGCAATCATATCCAAGTCGTTGGCACCATCTCCAATAGCCACAGTGTCCGAGAGATCTACATCTGCAAGAGCTGCAAATTCACGAAGCGCATCGGCTTTGCCGGCGCGGTCGATGATTGTTCCAGTCACGCGACCTGTCAGCTTGCCATCAACTATCTCCAGTTGATTGGCTCTCATAAAATCTATTCCTAAATCGTCAGCAATAGGCTTTATCACTTCGATAAAGCCACCAGAGACAATTCCCACCTTATGGTGAAGTTTTTTCAGAGTACGAACCAAGGTTCGGGCACCGGGAGTGAGTGAAATTTGCTCTCGCACCTCAGTGATAACGCTCTCTGGTAAGCCAGCCAAGAGCGCCACTCGTTCTTTTAGAGCCTCTGCAAAATCTATCTCACCATTCATAGCCCGACTCGTGATCTCTTTGACTTTCTCTTCCACTCGGGCATGAGCAGCAAGGAGTTCGATGACCTCCTGTTGAATCAGAGTTGAATCGACATCAAGCACCACTAATTTTTTGGCTCGTCTTTGTAAACCTCCAGATTGCACGCCAATATCTACCGGTGATTGATTAGCTAGAGCCGCTAAAGGTTTTTTGATTCGCTCTACCGGTACATTAGAGACAAGGATTTCCAACGCTGTTACCGGGTATTGGGCTATTCGAAAAATTCGCTCAATATTCCCCTGGGCATTACGCACTATTCCTGCAACTTTCTCCAAAGTGCCTGCCGTTAATTCTTGCCCCATCACGGTGATATGTACCGAAGGGTCATTACCTGCGCTCTCTATCTGATGATGGTCACCCTCCTGAGCAACTAGCTCCAATCCGTGTTCTTGCGCACATTGATTGAGCTGGTCGAGTAGGTGAGCGCGATCGGTAGCCTGGATTTCTAGAGCCAATGTGAGAATGAGATGGCCATGGATAATCACTTGCTCCATATCCGAGATGGCATGGGGAATATCTAGGGCATCAAGACGCTCGAGCAATGCTTGGGTGATACCAGGTTTATCTACGCCGCTGACAATCACCACGGTGCTCATTGCTCAAGGTTATCTTTCGCCACCACAATCCGGTGCCAGGTTCCATAAGCGACTTTGGCTCCACCTGGTGCGGTAAGTTCTCCGATTGTGTCAGTGCTCAACTTCACTCAGGTTACCCTCCGCCGGGGAGGGCGGGAGATCCTCCACCCCCTTGATTGGCGGGTCGAGGCGGGGCAGCGGTGGGTGATTCTCGGACCCAATGGGGCTGGTAAAACCACATTAATTCAGATTGCGGCAACGTTGATGCACCCAACAACTGGCAGCGCCGAAATTCTCGATGAGCAGTTAGGCAAAGTCGATATCTTCGAATTGCGCCCCCGAATTGGCCTTGCGAGCGCGGCGTTATCAGAGCGGATACCCCCTGAAGAGCGAGCTATTGATGTGGTGATGACCGCTGCGTACGCGGTTACCGGACGCTGGCGAGAGCTTTATGATCTTTGGGATGAATCCCGCGCGCTCGCTTTACTCGATCAATTCGGTGTTGGTGATCGCAAAGAACAACTTTTCTACACCATGAGTGAAGGGGAGCGAAAACGCGTGCAAATTGCCCGTGCGTTGATGCCTGATCCTGAACTTCTCATTCTCGATGAGCCTGCCGCGGGTCTTGATTTAGGAGCGCGCGAGGATTTGGTTCGCCGTCTTTCAGCGTTGGCCCTTGATCCCACTTCACCGACAAGCGTTCTAGTAACTCATCACGTTGAAGAGATTCCTTATGGGACTACTCATGTGCTCTTGATTCGCGAGGGCAACATAGTCGCCGCTGGTCCCATCATGAGCACTCTTTCGCCCGACTCTCTCTCGGCAACCTTTGGGATACCGATTTCACTGGCATACGACGGACAACGTTGGTTTGCCAGGGCGTAATCTTTCAGTATGGATGAGAGTTGGCTACCAGTATTAGAACCATACGAAGAGCTCATCAATTCTCTCCTCTTGCTAGCAGAGCGAGAGAAGGCGCTGCCTGAACCAGAGAAGATCTTTAGAGCGCTGTCGTTACCTGTACATCAAGTGCGTGTCATCATCCTTGGACAGGATCCCTATCCAACCCCCGGAATGGCAGAAGGGTTAGCATTTTCAGTCCCAGCGCACATCACCAAACTTCCCCCATCGTTAAAAAATATATTTTCTGAGTACGTTGATGATTTGCAATTGCCGCCTCCCGCCTCCGGTCACCTTGGCGGGTGGGTAAGTTCAGGAGTTCTCCTACTTAATCGAGTGCTCACGGTCCGGGCTGGGGTTCCACTCTCTCATCATGGTCTCGGTTGGGAGAAGATAACTGATGCGATCTTGCACGCCCTAACTGGAAATGCGAGTGCGCACTCCAAACGTCTTGAGATTCCGATTATCTGCTGGGGAAAGCAAGCCTTGACTGCTGCCCAGAGTGCAGGTTTTTCTCAACCTTCAATTTTTTTCTCGCCACATCCCTCACCGCTATCGGCGTATCGGGGCTTCTTCGGTTCCAAGCCCTTCTCATCAGTAAACAATTATCTGGCTCAAGCGGGTATCGAACCTATCGACTGGAGAATATAAAAATCCCCGAGAAAAACTCTTTCAAGTTCATCTCGGGGATTCTCTAGATATGAATGGTTACGTTAGTGCTAACCAATCCACGATCTGATTGGTGAGCTAAGGAAGTAGACCATGAAGAGCAAGGAGACAACCCATAGAAGTGGGTGGACATCCTTGCCGCGACCTTGTACCGCACGGATAACAACGTGCGAGACAAATCCTGCGCCAATACCTACTGAAATGTTGTAGGAGAATGGCATCAAGATGATGGTGAGGAATGCTGGAATTCCAATTCCAAGATCCTGCCAATCAATAGCCTTTACCTGAGCCATCATGAGGAAGCCAACAACCAAGAGCGCTGGTGTAGCAGCCTCGTAAGGGATCACGGCAACTAGCGGCGCAAGGAAGGTGGTGAGTAGGAAGCAGATTCCTGTCACGATAGAGGCAAGGCCGGTGCGAGCACCTTCGCCGACTCCCGATGCTGATTCAATGTATGAGGTATTTGACGAGACGCCACCTGCGCCGCCAGCGGCAGCTGCAATGGAGTCAACGATCAGAATCTTGTTTGCATTCTGAACATTACCTTCAGAGTCGGTGAGACCTGCTTGGTTTCCGATAGCAGTCATGGTGCCCATGGTGTCGAAGAAGTCTGCTAAGAGAAGTGTGAAGACCAGAAGCAAGGCAGCAAGGAAGCCGGTCTTTGGATTGGTGAATGCGCCAAAGATGTCCTCAAATCCCAATCCCAAGGTGTCAAAACGTGGCGTTGCCACGATGTTCTCCGGGATAGCAGGAGTGTTCAAGCCCCAGCCACGCGGATTCGACTCGGTTGGACTGATGAAGCTATTTCCAATCTTGAACGCGTTCTCGAGGACGATGGCAAGAATCGTGGACACCACAATTCCGATGAGGATTGCGCCTTTGACTTTGCGCACCATCAAAATGATGGTGAGGAATAAACCAAGGGCAAAGACCACAATTGGCCAACCAACTAATTGACCGCCATCGCCCAGTTCGAGTGGAACGGCAGAGGGCTTGGAGTTGGTGCTTCCCCAGACGGCATTTGGCGTACGGCGAACAAATCCAGCATCCACCAAACCTATGAGCGCGATGAAGAGACCAATACCGACGGAGATTGCGACTTTCAGCGGAGTCGGTATCGCCTTAAATACCGCAACTCGAAAGCCTGTAAGAACGAGAATCAAAATCACGATGCCTTCGAGCAAGACCAACCCCATGGCTTGTGCCCAAGTGGAATTCTTGGCGATGGAGACGGCAACGAAGGTATTGAGGCCAAGGCCAGTGGCAAGAGCCAATGGGAAGTTAGCAACTGCGCCCATAAGAATGGTCAATAGACCAGCAATGAGCGCCGTTCCAGCGGCAACGATGACGATGGCATTAGTGCGATCGCCACCGCCGATGAACTGACCAGCACCATCTGTAGTCGCCAGAATCAACGGGTTTAGCGCCACGATGTATGCCATCGTGAAGAATGTGACTAAACCACCCCGAATCTCTTGACCCACAGAGGATTTACGTTCGGATATCTTGAATAACGATTCGAGCATGTATCCCTCTCAACTATTTTGGTTTCGGGGGTGTTTACGACCCCGCCACGAAATGACGGCTCGTGATACCGGGAGAAGGGCTCAAACGTACCCCCAGGCTCAGCCAATTTTCAGTTACTGCGGAGTATTTCTCGTCAGGTGTCCCATCACTGTTAGCCAGAGGGCAACCGAGCCCCCAATTCCTAGGGCAAAGAGGAGGGTTCCGACGCCGACTCGCCCGCCCAGAAGCCATCCCAGGGCGAGGACCGTGCCCTCGATAGCCGCTCGGACCCTGGCCACCGAATAGCCGCTCGCGTAATGAATGGCGGTCATCAGTCCGTCACGGGGACCAGCTCCCAGCCCACAGGTTAGGTAAATCGCCGATCCAGCTCCAACCAGTGCGATGCCAATGATGACCATCGCAATGCGCAGCGGAAGATTTTGCGGCACCGGCGTCCAGGCCACGGTGAAATCAATCGCTACCGCTATCACGGCAATGTTTGCCAGGGTGCCGAACCCTGGGCGTTGTCTAAAAGGAATCCAGAGCAGCAATACCGCCGTCGAGACGATGAAAGTTGCCCAACCAATCGCGATATCAAGACGAACTGATAATCCTTGTGCAAGAACGCTCCATGGCGCATTACCTAAATGGCTGGCTATGAGTAACCCATCACCAATCCCAAAAATCACTAGTCCAAGGGTGAGAATCACAGAGCGCGTGAAGGAGAGATCCCATTGATGTCGAGCGCGCCAGCGGGTTGTCGGTATGGAGTGCGAAAAGAACCTGCGCATTTATCAGAGCGTAGTCGCGTACCCTATGAAGGTGAAATCACTCGAGGTTTCCTATCTTCAGTCAATTCTTACCGGCATATTGCAGGGGATCTCAGAACTCTTTCCCATTTCGAGCCTGGGTCACTCGGTGTTAGTGCCGGCATGGATTGGGGGAAGTTGGGAGCGTTTTCTTAGCAACGAAACTTCAGGGGAGTCTCCCTATTTACTGATGATTATTGCGTTGCACCTGGCTAGCTCGCTCACTTTAATCTGGTTTTTTCGGGAACGGTGGCTAATTCTCATTAAAGCCTTTTTCTCTAGTTGGAACAAAGTGACCAAGCGAGAGAAGTTTGATCCATCGCAACAACTCATCTGGAAGATTATTCTCGCAACAATTCCTGTTGGTGTGTTGGGAATTCTTTTTCAAGAGCAAGTGGCAGATCTTTTCAGTGATCCATTTGCAGTCGGTTCATTTCTTTTTCTGAATGGATTTTTACTCGCAGGCATTGAGGTGTACAAAAAGTATCGAATCAAACGAGAACTTTCAGACACAGAGCAAATCGGCAACGGGCAAGCTTTCGCTATCGGAGTAGCGCAATCTGCTGCGCTCTTTCCTGGCATTAGTAGATTTGGTATCACGATGTCTGCTGGATTGGCGCGCGGGCTTTCCCACTCAGCTGCCTCGGATTTCGCCTTCCTCATCGCTACTCCTGTTATTGTTGGAGCGAGCATTCTCAAGTTGCCGAAACTTTTTGACCCTGAAATTTCGCACATCCTAGGACCAGTGTTAGTTGGGTCGATTGTCTCGGCAAT
>CAYQLC010000002.1:32148-51630 GCA_964418325.1 uncultured Bifidobacterium sp. | reverse complement strand
ATCCTGATCACCTTGGGCGCACTTCTGATTGGTGGCGTTCTTGGCTCGCTACTTCGCCTTGAAGAGCGTTTAGATGGTGCGGGGGAACGACTCAAGCGACGATTCGCTCGAGAGGGAGATTCCGATTTTGTCACAGGTTTTGTCACCGCCTCTCTGATATTTGTCATTGGACCAATGGCGATTCTGGGGAGCATCAGCGATGGTTTGGGTAACGGGAACGAGTTATTAATTCTCAAGAGCATTATGGATGGTTTTGCTGCGATTGCCTTTGCTGCTGCACTTGGATGGGGAGTAGCAGCTTCAGCGCTCAGCGTCCTTATCTACCAGGGAGCATGGAGTGCGGTAGGCGCGTTGTTAGGAAGCGTCCTTCAGGAATATCAAATAGATGCAATCACCGGCGTTGGCGGCTTGCTTCTGATTGGTATCGGTTTAAGACTTTTGAACATCAAAAACATTGCAATTGGAGATATGTTACCAGCGCTGTTCATCGCACCAATTCTTGCTACGGTTGTGGCGCTAGCCGTTTGATCAACGTTTAAAAGGTAGATGCGTCAATGACGAAACGATATTTCACATCACTGGCCACAGTACGTTCCCATGCGGTATTGATGTAATCAGCTTTAATCAACTCGACATCACTGACAATCCCTTTATCCCCGCAAAAATTGAGCATCTCCTGCAGTTCTGGAATGCCACCAATCATCGAACCTGCCAAGCGGCGTCGTTTTCCTAGAAGCACACCGGCCGGTACTTGATAGGGCTTACCAGGCAAACCTATGAGCACGAGAGTTCCATTGAGCCGAAGAAGCGAGAGATATTTTTCTAGATCGACATCAACTGAGACGGTATTGAGAATGAGGTCAAACGAGCTGCCATTTTTCTTGAAGAACTCCTCAGATGGATTGGCGATGAATTCATCAGCTCCCATCGCTAGCGCATCTGCTTTCTTTCTTTCGGAATGGCTAAACACCGTCACATGTGCGCCCATGGCATCGGCAAATTTCACTCCCATATGCCCCAAACCTCCAAGGCCGATGATTCCCACCTTCTTATCAGGACCAGCCTGCCAATGGCGAAGTGGCGAATACAAGGTGATTCCTGCACACATAAGCGGCGCTACTCCTGCAACATCGAGCGTCTCTGGAACACTGACCACATAGTTTTCATCAACAACAATGACATTTGAGTAGCCGCCATACGCAACGCTGACACCATCGCGCTCGAAGGTGTTGTAGGTGCCCGTCATTCCCTCAAGACAATACTGCTGCAAACCAGCTTTGCAGTTTTCACACACACGACAAGAGTCAATAAAAACGCCAACCCCAACCAATTGACCAGGCTTGAACTTAGTTACCGTGCTCCCGATGTTTTTGACTCGACCAACGATTTCGTGGCCGGGAACCATAGGAAATATTGCCTGCCCCCACTCTTCTCGCCCTTGATGGATATCTGAGTGGCAGATCCCAGCATGGCTAATTGTGATCTCAACGTCACCAGACCGCAGATCTCGTCGATCGAACTCGTAAGGAACCAAGTTTGCCTTCGGGGTAAGAACTGCATATCCACGAGCCTTAGCCATCAAAACCTCCAGATTGAGCTGTGCGTGCGATTATGGTCGCGCAGCCTGGGAGTGTAACCCCAAAAATTCGTGAGAGCATCTCCTTCATGATTTCGACTGCGAGCCTTGAGTTAAGAGCAGGGGCGCGATTACTCCTGAGCGAAGTCAATATCCGCATCAACCATGGCGACCGAATCGGTTTAGTTGGAAGGAATGGCTCAGGAAAATCTACCTTGGCGAAAGTTCTTGCCGGAGAGACACTTCCAGCCGGGGGACAGGTGAATCGAACGGGAACTATTGGTTATCTGCCACAAGATCCGCGAACTGGTGACGAGGAAGGTACCGTACTCAATCGAATCCTTTCAGTTCGCGGCCTAGATTCAATCGCTGATCGAATGCGAACCCTCGAAGAGAAAATGACCAATAGCGAAGGCGATGAACTAACCAAAGTTCTCGAACGCTATGCCCGCGCGGAAGAGGAATTTCAAAGTGTCGGTGGATATAGCGCCACATCAGAGGCTGAGGCAATAGCTACAAATTTGGGCCTACCGGAAAAGATTTTCACGCAAAAGCTCAGTGAATTATCCGGTGGTCAACGGCGTCGCATCGAATTAGCAAGAATTCTCTTTAGCAATGCGGAAACGCTTCTGTTAGATGAACCAACTAACCATTTGGATGCAGACTCAATTGTCTGGTTGCGCGATTTCCTCGCCAAGTATTCGGGCGGGCTGGTCATCATAAGTCACGATGTCAATTTGATTGAGACCGTTGTTAATAGGATTTTTTATCTTGACGCCAATCGGAATGTCATTGACGTGTACAACATGGGATGGCGCAAATATCTCTTAGCGCGCGAACAAGATGAGCATCGTCGGAAGAAAGAGCGGGCAATAGCTGAGAAACGAGCAGAGATCTTGCAGAAACAAGGGGAGCGAATGCGCGCAAAAGCCAGCAAGGCTAAGGCTGCTCAAGTGATGTTTAAGCGCGCCGAGAAACTGATTGCCGGTACCGAAGGAGAGCGCGCCAAAGATAAAGTTGCCAAACTCCGGTTCCCAACTCCTGCACCTTGTGGGAAAACGCCATTAACTGCGCAAGAGTTAAGTAAATCCTATGGATCCACCGAGGTTTTTACAGATGTTGATTTGGCAATAGATAAGGGATCACGAGTGGTGATTTTGGGTTTGAACGGAGCCGGTAAGACCACGCTACTGCGGATGCTTGCTGGTGAATTAGAACCAGATACCGGAGGTATCTCACCAGGCCACGGATTAAAACTCGGGTATTACGCCCAAGAACATGAATCGCTCAATTACGAGGAAACGGTGCTCGTAAACATGCTTAAAGCTCGCCCTGACATATCCGAGGGGGAGGCGAGAAATGTTTTAGGAACCTTTCTTTTTAGTGGCGATGATGTGTTTAAGCCGGTCAAAGTGCTCAGCGGTGGTGAGCGGACACGATTAGCGCTGGCTCAATTGGTAGTGAGCGCCGCTAATGTCCTGTTGCTCGATGAACCAACAAATAACCTTGACCCGGCTTCCCGCGAGGAAATTCTTGGTGCTCTCCGAGAGTATCAAGGTGCAATAGTCCTTGTTTCCCATGACGAAGGGGCTGTAAGCGCTCTCGCTCCGGAGCGAGTGCTCTTGATGCCTGACGGGGATGAGGATTTATGGCGTGATGATTATTACGATTTAATAACTCTGGAATAATTTACCGAGCATCAAATCTCACAGCGCGAAAAGGGAATCTATCTTGTGTCCCGGAAATCGCTCTTCAACTCGCTTTCGACCACCTAAGAACCCAATCTCGGCAACTACTACGCTTCCCAGACAACGCGATTGAGTCATGCTCAATAGTTCTATAGCAGCACATAAAGTTCCACCTGTGGCTAAAACATCATCGACTATGAGAACTTTATCCTGCGATGAAAGAGCGTCTTTATGGATTTCAATGGAGTCGTGTCCATATTCCAAATCGTAAGAGACTGAAAATTTCTCGCGCGGTAATTTCTTTGGCTTCCGCAATAAAATACAGCCTCGTTCAAGGCGCGCTGCCATCGCCGAAGCGAATATGAAGCCTCGTGCTTCTAATCCAGCAAAGTGAGTGGCCTCAGGAGCAAATTCGCCGAGAGCGTCAACCACAGCGCGAAGAGCCTGTGCGTCCGCGATCATCGGCGTTAAATCTCGGAAGAGAATCCCAGGCGACGGATAATCTGGAACATCTCTGATCAGTTCGCGAGCTCGCTGCAGATTTTGATTTGCCACCAGAATCAACCCTTCATTTATCTTGAATTTGATTACGCATCCGTTGCCAGATGATCCGCCAGGTTGCCAAAGCGAAAAGTACACCCCAAAGCCCAAAGCCTCTGGCGGCCGTTCCGATCTCACTCAGTAGGAGAAAAAGCCCGAGCGCAGCGGAAACAACTGAGATAGGAATCGATAAAAGCATCAGCCAACGCTGATTGAATCTCCAATTCATCAGGAAAATCAGTGGCGACGCAATTACTGGAAAGAAAAGGATGATGGCGACCGTACGGGCTAGATCTTCCACGGAGCTAATCCAATCTTCCCGGAAAAAGTTCTGGATTCTAGAAGCTGGTGCGCTTTACCCACCTCTGATAGCGGAAAAATTTTTGCAGTTGGATACTTCAGCAGACCTTTTTCTCGAAGGCTTAAAAGGGTATTTAACCGACGTAAACGTTCGTCAGAGCTTGCTGTGTATGTAGCAAGTGTGGGTCTTCGTATGGCAAGTGATCGCGAATTCAAGCGCATCAAGTCGAAGGCTGGTACCGGCCCGCTCGCACCTCCGTAAAGCACGAACATTCCTCCATGGGCCAATGTCAGTAAGGCTCTATCGAAGGTATCTTTCCCGACTGAGTCATAAACCACATCTACTCCGCGTCCTTCGGTGAATTCTGAAGTGAGCTGCTCCATTTGGCCATAGAGCCCAACTACATCGGCCCCATGTTCAAGAGCAATCATCGATCGCTCCTTCGAAGAGGTCAGCGCTATAACTTTCGCGCCAAGCGCTTTAAGTAGTTGAATAAGGATCAAACCAACACCCCCAGCAGCTGCAGTGACAAGTGCGACCTCTCCTGCTCTGACGTTATATGCAGAATCAGTCAAGTACTGCGCGGTCATTCCCTGACAAAGAAGGGGGAGCAACTCTTGATCTGAGATTTTTTTCGGGGGGATCGGAGTTAGTTGGTGAATCGGAATATTTATCGCCTCTGCATAAGAACCCATAGCGCTTAGCCAAAAGAAACGTTGACCGTCATCGCCCGTGCCTATGCCCTCAATGCCCAATCCAGAGGGCAATGGAATCTGATACTGGCCGCGCCGATGGTACACATCGATAAAATTCACACCCGCTAGATCCACTCTAAGCGAGATCTCTCCAGTTTTAATTGCGGGTAATTCGATATTCTCAACCTGTAATTGCTCAGGGCCGCCTTGGTTATGCAATCGGATTGCTCGCATACGACGAATCTACTTCAAAGGAAGCCAGATAATTCCGCTCTGGGAACCTTGTGTCCGAACGGGGACTTGAACCCCGAAGCCCTTTCGGGCACTAGCACCTCAAGCTAGCGCGTCTGCCAATTCCGCCACCCGGACCTGAAACCTTGACCGCAAGTCGTCAAGAGAACCAAGCCTACCAACGCACTCCGAAGCCTTCAAAATGGAGCAATTTCCAGGATTGCTGCCGCTATCTGTAGCAAGATAGCGGCATGAGAGCAACTGACTATCAAGCCCTCGGCGCAAGAGCCGTTGAGATTTGTCAAGATCTGATTCGAATTCCCAGTGTCAATAACGGGGGAGGAGATGGGGATGAGAGAGCTGTCGCCGACTATGTTTTTGAATTCCTTAAGCGATGTGGGCTGGAACCAGTTCGCTATCAATCGGCGCCAACTAGAGTCAGCGTTGTTGCCCGCATTTCAGGTAGCAACCGAAATCGTCCAGGTTTAGTTCTCCATGGTCATTTGGACACTGTTCCAGCAGATGCGAAGGATTGGAAAGTTGATCCGTGGTCAGGATCGATAATCGATGGCGAAATTTGGGGACGTGGCGCTGTAGATATGAAAGATATGGACGCAATGATTTTAGCGATTGCAGAAGATTGGCAACAGAAAAGTTTCGTTCCAGAGCGCGATGTTGTACTTGCTTTCTTTGCCGATGAAGAGGCTGGCGGAACCTTCGGAGTGAACTGGATTGTGAAGAATCATCCTGAGGCTTTTGCTGGGTGCAGTGAGGCGATTTCAGAAGTGGGAGGGTTTTCGGCAACGCTGAGCAACGGAAAGCGTCTGTACTTGGTAGAAACCTCCGAAAAAGGAATGTATTGGATGGAGCTTTCCGCAGAGGGGACAGCAGGTCATGGCTCGATGGTGAACAAAGAGAATTCGGTGACCGCTCTTGCGGAAGCGGTAGCGCGGATTGGAAATCACCAGTGGCCGATAAGAATTACCGACACGCTTCGCACTTTCCTCTCGCGGGTTGCGGAAACTTTAGGAAAGAGTTTTGACGAAAAAAATCCTGCACCAATTGTTGCTGAATTAGGTTCGATGGCGCGCATGATTGGGGCAACGACCCAGAACACCGCGAACCCCACAATGCTCTCAGCAGGATATAAAGAGAACGTCATTCCCCAGCATGCCAAGGCGGTAATCGATGGTCGATTCCTCCCAGGTTACGAGGAAGAGTTCATCGCCACTATCCATCAACTGGCCGGACCCGGTATATCAGTGAAGCCGATCATCCATGATGTTGCATTGGAGTACCCCTTCACTGGTGAACTTGTTGACGCGATGTGTGCCGCCATCAAAGAGTGCGATCCCGAGGGGATTCCGGTCCCATATGTAATGAGCGGCGGCACGGATAACAAGGGGTTATCGAAGCTAGGAATCGCAGGGTATGGCTTCTCGCCTTTGAAATTACCTCCTGAATTGGACTTCATGGCTCTGTTCCATGGCATCAATGAGAGAGTGCCGGTATCGGCAATTCATTTCGGAGTTGAAGCTCTCGATCGCTTTCTACAACGGGCGTAATCGCTCTGTTGCTTCTTCCAGAGTTTATAGTGGAGGAAGATTTTCCACTTCAAATTCAGGACGCCAAACTTTACGCTTGAGTTGAACCAAGTGACGACCATCAGGATAAATCCGAACTCGATCAAGAATCCAACGCTCACGTTCTGCGTATTCGATTAACATTTTGTGAACTGTACTTTTCTTAACACCACGTGGCACTCGAATAGTTTGATATTCATAAGTAATCATGGTGCGCTCACATCATCCAATGCATTGCGGACAACCATGGGCAGCTCTATTTCATCTACTCGGAGAATTCCGCGCAATTGTGCGGCATTGCGAGCGCCGACAATGGCGCACGAAATTCCTGGTGCATCTCGCACCCAAGCCAAGGCGATTTCCAGAGGTGCAGACCCAAGTCCATCTGCAGCCATTGACACCGCCTGCACAATTTGCCGTGAACGAGGTTCGAGATAAGGGGAGACGAAGGGTCCAAGATGTGGGCTCGCTCCGCGGGAGTCTGCGGGAACACCGTTGAGGTATTTTCCGGTGAGCACACCCCGCCCCAAAGGCGACCACGCAAGCACGCCTAAGCCAACTTCCTTCGCGCAGGGCAAAATCTCATTCTCTGCATCTCGATTAAGAAGTGAATATTCGTTCTGGGTCACACTGAGCGGAATACTTCGTTCTAAAAGAGTGAAAGCTCGTGCTGTCTGCCAACCAGAGAAATTTGATACTCCTATATATCGAACGCGACCGCTAGAAACCGCCAATTCTAAAGCAGTCAAGGTTTCATCAAGGGGTACGTTCTCATCCCACCGTTGCACCATCCAAATATCTAGATATTCGGTGCGCAATCTTTTTAAGCTCTCATCTAGATCTCGAAGAAGATTGCCGCGGGAATTGTTTACTCCGGTTGTGGTCATTCCAGCTTTGCTCGAGAGAACAACGGAATCTCGAGGGGTTAGGGTGTTAAGTAGACCGCCAATAACCCGCTCGCTATCTCCATCACCGAATATTGCTGCGGTATCGATGAGCGTTCCGCCGCAGTCGAGAAAGGAGCGTAATTGCTCAGCAGCTTCATGCTCATCAGTATCTCGACCCCAAGTCATCGTGCCTAGACCTAGTGATGAGACGCGAAGACCGCTCCTGCCTAACTGACGAATCTCCATCGACTGCACTTCCTCGCTAACTTCGCTACTCTGACCATGCAACCACTGGGGAAAGTTTCTTGTGGGCTAGTAGAGAGTATCCAGGAGGAGCGCTTTGAGCACGGTAATTCTCATTCGCCACGCGCGTAGCGTCGCCAATGCAGAGGGGGTTTTAGCCGGTCAAACTCCTGGCGTCACACTGGATTCCACCGGAATCCAGCAGAGTAAAGAGTTAGCTCAAACCCTTGGCCACTTACCAATAGCGAAGGTGTTTGTCAGTCCGCTGCAGCGATGTCTTGAGACCATTTCACCCTGGTTATCTCGCCATGGCACTGGGGTGCCCGTGCAAAGTGAACCTCGGATTATCGAACCAGATTACGGGATATGGAGCGGACGTAAATTATCGGAGCTTTCCCTTGAGCCGCTCTGGAAAGATGTGCAACATAATCCCGAGTTAGTGCGCTTTCCGCAAGGTGAGAGATTTGCGGATGTTTGGGAACGGGTGCGCTCTTTTTATCTCTCGCTTCGTGAAATCTCCGATGAAACTAGCAATTTCATCATCGTAAGCCACGGGGACATCATTAAATTCTTGATTGCTAATATCTTAAAAATTGATTTTAAGAATTTTCAATCACTTGTAGTAGAGCCAGCATCTCTATCTATTGCGCAAATCTCTGGAGACAATTCCAAATTGCTGCAATTCAACAGATCCCATGAACCATTGTCGAAAAATCTCGAACAACTCTTTTCATCAAGTTTGGGAGGTGAAGTTCGCGATCCTGCAAGTAAAACGCGAGCGACTCATGCGTGAGATTTTTGATTTTAATTTTCCGGAGAAATTCATTTCCGGAACTGTTGGCCTTCCTGGGGAACGCACCTTCTATCTGCAGGCAACAGACGGTCGGCGCAATGTTGCCGTCGCACTTGAAAAGAGTCAGTTGGCAGTTCTAGCAGAGCGAATAGTCGGCATTCTCAAAGAAATTAAATTCGGAAAGGCGCAAGATTTTCGACGAGGAGCTCGAGCGCTTCCAACGCTCTCCACTCCCTTTTCAGAAGAATTTCGAGTGTCGGCCCTTTCGTTGACCTGGAACCCTTCCACTCAACAATTGATTATTGAAGCTCAAGGTGGAGAAGAGAGTGAAATCATCGAGGATCTGAACGATGGACCACCATTACTTCGAGTAACTATCAGTGTGGAAAGTGCCCTTACCTTTGCAGTGGACTCGTTCGCACTCATTAGCGCTGGCAGACCCCCATGTCCCTTCTGTGGCGCTCCCTTGGATCCCAATGCGCACCTTTGCCCGAGGGCTAATGGCTATCGACGTTAGGGAGGTAATCGCTGCCGGAGAGATCTCGGTTACTGGAAGGTTGATCGATGCTTCGAATGCCACGTTATTTGGCTACGCGCAAGTAGAGCAAACGAAGGTCAATGTCATTTATAAGCCGATAGCTGGAGAGCGTCCCCTCTGGGACTTTCCCGATGGAACGCTAGCTGGACGGGAAGTTGCCTCCTTTGTATTTAGCGAATTTGCTGGTTTCGGAATAGTGCCTTACACCATGCTCCGAGAGGGACCCTATGGATTGGGTGCTGTTCAAGAGTGGATAGAAGTGGATGAAACGGTGGACATCATCGAGCTGGCGCAATCCAGCGATGAGCGCCTGCGCAGTTTTACTTTGTTTGATGCCTTAGTGAATAACACTGATCGAAAAATCGGACATCTGCTACCAGCTGTTGATGGTCGTCTATTTGGCTGTGACCATGGAGTCTGTTTTCACGCTGAGGATAAACTACGAACGGTCCTCTGGCAGTGGATGGGTCAATCCTTCAATGAGTCAGAGATCATGCAGCTAAATCAAATCTTGGCAGAGTTCGACCGTTTCTCCGAAAAAGTCGATGGATTTCTCACTGAAGCAGAGTTGCAAGCAACTATTTTTCGAGCCAAACGTTTACTAGATGAAGGAGTCTTTCCAGATCCACCAGAAGATTGGCCAGCAGTGCCGTGGCCGCCCATTTAGTGATTCACAAGATCGGGGGAGTGAGTACCGATAGACTGCGCTCGTGAAAGCTTGGGCAGCGACATACATTCCGCCACTACCGGAATACCCTGCCCCTCCTTTAAAGCTGCACAACGTGCTTACTACTCAAAAAGAAATTGTCGATGAAAACGAAGTCTCGATGTATGTCTGCGGTATCACGCCATATGACGCTACCCATCTTGGCCATGCAGCTACTTATCTAACTTTCGATGTTATCAACAGGTATTTAAGGTTTATCGGAAAAAAAGTTACCTATATCCAAAACATTACCGATGTTGATGATCCACTTTTAGAACGTGCTCAGCGCGATCAAATTTCGTGGGAGCATTTAGCGTATTCGCAGATCGAACTTTTTCGCGATGATATGACTGCGCTCAGGGTTTTACCTCCCGATCATTACATGGGCGCGGTCGAAACCATTCCATGGGTCATTGAAGCAATTGCCAAACTTAAAGAGCAGGGCGCTGTTTACGAACTTGATAGCGACTTGTATTTCGACATCACTGCAGATGAAAAGTTTTCAACCTATTCCACGTTAACGACCGCGGAGCAGATTTCGATTTTTGCCGAACGAGGTGGAGATCCCGACCGGCCAGGTAAACGCAATCGCCTTGATTGTCTTATCTGGCGCGGAGAACGAGATGGGGAACCAAGTTGGTCCTCCCCATATGGGCCAGGGCGACCTGGTTGGCATATTGAGTGCACTGCAATAGCCCTCAAATATCTTGCGGCTCCCATTTCTATTCAGGGTGGCGGTAGCGACCTTCATTTTCCCCACCACTCGATGTGTGCGGCCGAGGGAAGAGTGCTCACCGGCGTGGATTTTGCGCGCCGCTTTGTGCACACGGGAATGATTGGGTTGGACGGCGAGAAGATGAGTAAATCTCGAGGAAATCTAAAATTTGTATCAAGAATGCGACAGGAAGGCATAGATCCCCTTTTCATACGGATAGCCCTGCTCTCAGGACATTACCGAAGTGACCGAGAGTGGAATGACAGACTTCTCGACCAGACTGTTACCAGAGTTAATACATGGCGTGAGGCATTCTCGAGTCCATATGGTGGAGATGTTCAAGGAACTATCGGTGCCATTTCAAACGCGCTTGGTAACGATCTTGATACACCTGAAGCGCTTGCGATAATCGATCGTTGGGCTATTAGTCGAATTGAGTCGATGTCTACCGCACATACCTCGGATTCTGTTGCAGAGATTGGTCAACTCTCTAGGTACCTCGACGCGGTATTAGGCATCGCTTTGTAATTGGGAGGAATTGAACGCCTTCGTTCGTAAAACCTTTAGCTCTTCTCTTCGCCTCGATGCCTTAGATAACGTTCGAACTCACGAGCAATTGATTCACCAGAAGCTTCGGGGAGTTCAGCAGCATCTTTAGATTCCTCAAGAGACTGCACATATTCGGAAATCTCGCTATCTTCTTGAGTTATCTGGGTAGCGCCAATCTCCCATGCTCGTGCATCATCGGGAAGTTCACCCTCTGGAATATTGATCTGCAATAAATCTTCAAGATGATTGAGCAATGCAAGAGTCGCCTTGGGACAGGGCGGCGCCGACACATAGTGGGGAATTGCTGCCCAAAGGGATACCGAATCGATGTCCCGTGAATTGCATCCATCTTGAATCGCACCAAGGATGCCGGTAGGCCCCTCATATCGACTCATCTCCACCTCAAATTTTTTAGCTAACGCTGTGTTAGCGGCCGAGAGAGTTACTGGGATAGGACGAGTGTGCGGAACATCGGCAAGAAGCGAGCCAAGAGAGATCACCATGGAAATATTCAAATCCTCGCCTAAAGAGAGAATTTCACCAACGAAGGTCCGCCATCGCATCGAGGGCTCAACCCCCGTCACAATTAAAAAGTCTCGGTCATACTCGGCAACGCTTAAGGCATGAATGGTTGTGGTCGGCCAAGAAAGTTCCCGTTCACCCTCCTCATCAAGGAAGATCTGCGGGCGATTTACTTGATAATCGTAAAACTCTTCGGATTCAACCTCTGCGATCAACTGCGATGGCCATAACGACATTAGATGCTCAACGGCCTTCGATGCCGCTTCGCCTGCATCATTCCACCCCTGAAACGCTGCGATGAGAATTGGGTCACGTAGCGAGGGTAGGGAGTAGATCTCCATAGCCATACAGTAGAGCAGGTACCCTTACTCCAATGAAAAGCCTTCGCGAAACCCTCAGAGAACGGGTGGTCATCGTCGATGGCGCAATGGGGACGATGCTTCAAGCCCAGAACCCCACCCTCGATGATTACCAAGGCCATGAGGGGTGTAATGAGATTCTCAATATCAGCCGTCCTGAGATAGTCAAACAGGTCCATCGCGCATACCTCGAAGTGGGAGTCGACGGGGTAGAAACCAATACCTTTGGAGCGAATTTCGGGAATCTTGCAGAGTACGGAATAGAAGATCGAATCTATGAATTGGCCTTCGCCGGCGCCAAATTGGCACGGGAGGTTTCTGATGAATTCTCGAGCGAAGAAAAAAAATGGGTTTTTGGTTCGATCGGACCGGGAACTAAATTACCAACGCTCGGCCATGCCCCGTATGCGAAGTTGCGGGATGCCTATGAGGAATGTGCCCGAGGATTAATTGATGGTGGCGCAGATGCGTTACTTGTAGAAACGTCGCAAGACCTCTTGCAAACCAAAGCAGCAATAAATGGTTGTCGAAGGGCCCTTGATTCTTCGGCTAAGGACCTACTTCTCATTGCCCAGGTAACGGTCGAAACTACGGGAACAATGTTGCTCGGCAGCGAAATTGGAGCTGCTTTGACCGCGCTCGAACCGCTAGGCATCGATGTCATTGGGCTAAATTGCGCGACTGGGCCAGCAGAGATGAGTGAGCATCTGCGACAGCTGTCCAAATCCTCGCAAGTAATGCTCTCATGCATGCCGAACGCGGGTCTTCCAATATTGCAAGATGGTGGTGCTTATTACCCTCTCACACCGAACGAGCTCGCAAAAAGTTTAGAAACATTCGTCTCGGAGTATGGATTAAACATCATCGGTGGATGTTGCGGAACCACCCCGGAACACTTGGCAGAAGTGGTTAAAGTTTTTAAACCAGGTCGATTGCAGAATCAAGTTAGCCCGAACAAACCGCGTCCTTTCACCTACGATGCTGGCGCTTCTTCCTTATATCAGCACGCTTCCTTCCGACAACAGAACACCTACATGGCCATAGGTGAACGGACCAATGCAAACGGCTCGAAAGCATTTCGCGATGCGCTTTTGGAACAAAATTGGCAAGAGTGTCTTGAAATTGGCAAAGAGCAAATTCGCGAAGGAGCGCACATGCTCGACCTCTGTGTCGATTATGTGGGTCGCGATGGCGTGCGGGATATGTCGACTCTTGCAGAACTCTTTGCGACAAGCTCCACGCTGCCAATCGTCCTAGATTCAACTGAACCAGCTGTGCTTCAGGCTGGATTGGAGAGGATTGGCGGCCGCGCAGTTATCAACTCCGTCAACTACGAGGATGGTGATGGACCCGAGTCCCGCTTTGCACGGATCATGCCTTTGGTTAAAGAACATGGCGCTGCAGTGGTTGCGCTGACAATCGACGAAGAGGGACAAGCACGAACTTCTGACTGGAAGGTAAAGATTGCCTCACGCTTAATCGACGATCTTGTCGGAAATTGGGGCCTGCGAACCTCGGATATTTTGATTGACGCCTTAACTTTCCCGATAGCTACAGGACAGGAAGAGACGAGAAAAGATGGCGTAGAAACTCTTGACGCCATTCGAAGGATTCGAGAACTTTATCCAGATGTTCAAACAGTCCTGGGCGTCAGTAATGTCTCGTTTGGTTTGAACCCAGCGGCGCGAATAGTGCTTAATTCAGTCTTCCTGCATGAGGCGGTGAATGTTGGTTTAACATCGGCAATCATTCATCCTTCAAAAATTACCCCTATAGCAAGAATAGATGAAAAATCTCGTGAGCTAGCTCTAGATCTCATCTATGATCGTCGAAAGTTCGATTCGACCACAGGTAATGTCATCTACGATCCACTTTCGGAATTTCTCGCCCATTTCGAGGGTGCAGAGGTTTCTGCATCACGAAATTCTCGCGCAGAACAGTTAGCGGCAATGCCTCTTCATGATCGATTAAAGCAAAGAATTATCGATGGTGAGCGAAACGGTCTGGAAGAGGATCTAGAAGCGGCAGTTCAAGGGGGATTAGCGCCCCTAGAGATCATCAACAATTTACTTCTCGATGGCATGAAAACAGTAGGTGAGCTCTTCGGTAAAGGGGAAATGCAATTGCCTTTCGTGCTGCAAAGCGCTGAAGTCATGAAGAAGGCCGTTGCGTATCTCGAACCCAAGATGGAGAAGGTTGACTCCTCGGGAAGAGGAAAGATTCTGCTTGCTACAGTCAAGGGCGATGTTCACGATATTGGAAAGAACCTTGTGGACATAATTCTCTCCAATAATGGATATAGCGTGCATAACATTGGAATCAAGCAAACTATCAACACCATTATCGAAGAAGCTGAAAAAGAAAATGTGGACGTTATTGGCATGAGTGGACTATTAGTGAAGTCCACGGTCATCATGAAAGAAAATCTTGAGGAGATTACTGGTCGAGGATTAGCCTCGCGATGGCCGGTAATTCTGGGTGGCGCAGCGCTGACTCGGGCTTTCGTCGAACAAGATCTTGCTGATAATTTCGCCGGAACCGTTCGGTATGCCAAGGATGCCTTTGAAGGGCTGGAGTTAATGGATAGGTTGATGGCCATCAAGCGAGGGGAGCCAGGAGCAACTCTGCCGGAACTACGCAAACGTCGAACTAAACAAACCGGAGCCATCGATGAGGTTCTGGAAATAGATACCCGACGAAGTGAGATTGTTGATGACAATTCTATTCCGACGCCACCGTTTTGGGGTTCGCGCGTTATCAAAGGGATCCCGCTTGCAGAGTACGTCAGCATGCTCGATGAGCGAGCGCTCTTTGTAGGGCAATGGGGACTTAAAGGTGGGAAAAGTTTCTCAGATATGGCTGAAAACGAGGGAAGACCTCGACTGCGCGCCTTACTTAATGACATTCAAGTCAATAACTGGATTGAAGCCGCGGTTGTATACGGGTATTTCCCTTGCTTCAGCGATGGAAATGACCTGGTGATTCTCGACCCGGAAGAGCCAGCAGCACGTCGTGAGATAACGCGCTTTACCTTCCCCCGACAACGCAGAGATCGACGTCTCTGTCTGGCTGATTTCTATGCCAGTAAAGAGAGTGGGAAAACCGATGTGGTTGCCTTTCATGTCGTCACGATGGGTGAGTCTGTAAGTAGGGCAACGGCGAAACTCTTTGGCGAAAACAATTTCCGTGAATATCTCGAGCTGCATGGATTATCTGTGCAACTAACCGAGGCGCTCGCGGAGTACTGGCATGCCCGCATCCGCAGTGAATTGGGTTTTGGCGTGGAAGATAGCAATGAAATTGGCGAAATACTCGATCAAGGCTATCGGGGGTCACGATATTCGTTCGGATACCCAGCGTGTCCGGATTTAGAACAGCAAGTTCAGCTTTGTGAACTTCTCAAACCAGAACGTATCGGAGTGAACCTCTCTGAAGAGTTTCAACTTCACCCAGAGCAATCCACATCAGCAATCATTGCCCATCACCCAGAAGCCAAATATTTCAACGCCACATGATCAACACGAAAGATCTACCAGAAGCGATTTTTTTCGACATGGATGGGCTGCTAGTCGATACCGAACCCTATTGGTTGGATACAGAACGAGAGTTGATGGCAGATTTTGGAGTCATCTGGGAAGAGGAAGATCAGCTCTATTGTCTTGGCGGTCCAATGGAAAAGGTTGGTCGCTATATGTCGGCGCTAGCGGCCGATCGCGAGTCGCCACAGTGGTTTGCTGAGGAGCTCATTGAGCGTATGTCGAAAAAATTCCAAGATATCTCGGTTATGCCAGGCATCCCTCTCTTATTAGAAGAAATCACCAATCTGCGATTGCCAAGCGCTCTCGTCTCCGCAAGCCCACGTCGTTTGGTGGATGCCGTGCTTCAATCGATACCTCATCACCCATTCCATATTTCCATCTCTGCCGACGATGTTCTGCGGGGAAAGCCACACCCTGATCCCTATCTCGATGCTGCTAAGGAATTACGAGTGAATATCGAAAATTCTCTCATCCTGGAAGATTCACCAACGGGAGTGATGGCGGCTAGGAGCAGTGGCGCGTGGGTAGTAGCAGTGCCACACATTGCTTCAATAGAGCAGGCTGAGCGAAGTGTCATCATCTCCACCCTTGAGGGCCAGTCGGTTGAATCGCTCTGGTCAATGGTTCGTTCGAAATGACACTAACTCGGTAACGTAGGTGGAGTACCACCAAACTCAGGACAAATTTTTTGATGGGCGCACCAATCACAAAGTTTTGATTTTCTAGTCGGCCAATTCCCGGTCTTCTTAGAATTTTCAATATCTCCAGCAATTCTCTCGATCTTCGTTTGGGTTCGCATAAGCTCTTCTTCGGTTGGATCCTGTGAAAGAACTTTTCCATCTCCTAAAAAAATCATTTGAAGTCGCTTCGGCACCCTACCTAAAGTTTTCCACAAAATAAGTGCATAGAATTTCATTTGAAAGAAAGATTTATCTTCAAAGCCTATGCCTGGGGCCTTGCCAGTCTTGTAATCAACAATTCTGATCTCTCCAGTTGGCGCTATATCTAATCGGTCGATGTAGCCGTGAATCATCAGATTTTCGTTGAGCGGGACTTCCACATGAGTTTCAAGTTCTGTCGGATCAAAAGTTGTGGGATTTTCTAATTCAAAATATCTCTGCACAAGAGCCATTCCAGAGAGAATAAATTCATCTTCATTAATCTGAGTGAGCACCTCTTGTACATCTGGACGCTCGAGTTTCATCGCACTCCAGGTTGGAAGGAGTTGGGATTGGGCTAGTTCAGCTGTTCGCTCCAACCGCGGAAAGGTAAATAACTTCTCCAAAACCGAATGCACCAATGTGCCCCGAATAGCATCGACACTCGGTGGTTCAGGTAACTTGTCGATGGTACGAAAACGATAGAGCAACGGACAATTGAGATAATCATTTGCCCGGCTAGGTGAGAGCGTTGCAACGCTAGGTTCTGCACTGGCTGCTTTGTCTTGACTCACGGTGACACCTTAGACTGCCGAGTATGGAATCAGGAGGCACCAGCGGTCGCCGTAGCGGGGTTTTTGGCTACGGAGATCGGATTCAACTCTCGGATACAAAGGGAAAGCTTTACAGCTTCACCTTAACTGAGGGTGGAAGTTGGCATAGCCATAAGGGAATCATTGAGCATGCGGCCTGTATCGGACAACCCGAAGGCTCCTTTGTACTCACCAACTCCGGGGTTCCGTACTTTGCAATGCGACCTCTTTACGAAGATTTTATTCTCGCCATGCCTCGCGGCGCCACAATCGTGTACCCCAAAGATGCCGCCGACATCATCGGGTATGCGGATATATCGGAGGGCGATACGGTTCTTGAGGCAGGTGTTGGCTCTGGTGCATTAACTATTGCTCTTCTTCGTGCGGTTGGGCCTACCGGTCAAGTCATTAGCACCGAACGTCGGGAAGATTTTGCTCAGATTGCAGAGAAGAACATCACGATGTTCTTTGGCTCTCGTCCGAAGAATTGGCAGATACTCCTAGGATCCTTTGAGGAGCAGAATTTCTCTGAGAAAGGGATATCGGGAAGAGATGTTGATCGCATCGTCTTAGACATGCTTGCCCCGTGGGAGTGTGTCGAGCAGAGTGCGAAACTTCTTCGACCCGGAGGAGTCTTCATCGCCTATGTAACAACGACTACACAACTTTCTCGAATAGTAGAAACCCTTCGAGCAGATCGACGTTTTACCGAACCTTATTCATGGGAATCACTGCATCGCGGGTGGCATGTCGATGCTCTGGCGGTGCGCCCCGAAAACCGCATGATTGGGCATACCGGATTTCTTGTTCGATCACGTCGTGTCGCCGATGGAGTAGAGGCGCCGAGAACGAGAAGGCGTGGCTCGAAAACTCCTACTGAAGAATTGGAAGCTGTCGATACCGGGCAAGACGTGCGCTAGTTAAGCGCCGAAGCTAATCCAACCGAGCAGTTTTAATCTCAACCGGATATTTAGGAGCGCCATCTGGCGCCCCATCGAAAGTCCCGTTTGCCGCGATCTTCTCGATAATCTCCATACCTCTAGTGACCTTTCCCCAAATGGAATAATTCGGGGGCAGAGTTGTATCTTGATACACAATAAAGAATTGGCTGCCGTTGGTATTTGGTCCTGAATTCGCCATCGCGATGGTCCCTTTAGGGTAATTGACCCCGCTCTGAGTGGGGAGATTTTCATCTTTGAAAGTAAATCCTGGACCGCCAGAACGGCTTGTCGTGGGATCACCACACTGCAGTACAAAGATTCCAGAGGTAGTTAACCGGTGACATATGCTCGCATCATAAAATTTTGCGTTCGCAAGAAATCCTATGGTGGTTACAGTAACTGGGGCCTTTTCAGCATCCGCCATAATTTCAATAACTCCACAGTTGGTATCCAAAATCAATTGGTATTGTCTCGGCTCCAAATATTCGCTTGGAGTTCCTACCTTAATGATGGGCCGCGCACCTGCGGAGGTGGGTTCACAGAAATCTGGCACAGCTGGATTCTCAGATTCATTTCCAGAAACATCCTCGGAGGGTGCGTTGCTGGCGCTTGGCGAGGCATCGACTGCCTTGGCGCCATCATTTGGATCTGCTTCACTAGAACAACTAGCCAGGAATAGAGCTGATAACAAGAGTCCAATTGAGAGCGTTACTCGTGAGTTCGAAATGAGAGTCCGTTTTATTCGCGCCACCTGTGTAGATGTTGAATCCATTCCCAAATAATATCCAATCTCACTACGATTCACCCTATGACGGGGGAGAGAATCGATAAAACCGAGCGGTTACTTAATTTAACCCTAGCGCTTATCGCCGCCAGACGCCCCATGTCAAAGAGCGAGATTTTTGATGTAATTCCAGGATATGGCGGCAATGTAGAGGCTAAAGAGCGAATGTTCGAGCGGGATAAAGACGAGTTACGCGATATGGGAATCGCCATCCAGGTTGCACCAATAGACGCTTTCTTTGATGATGAATTCGGCTATCAAATTATCCCAAAAGATTTCTTTCTCCCGGACATCACGCTGACTCAACCGGAATCTATTTGGCTTGCCCTTGCCACAACTATTCTTAGGGATTCTTCTAATTCTTTCATGGCTGAAAGTGCTTTTCAAAAAATGCTTGGTAATACCCAAGTTTCAGTCGATGAAGTGATCCAGAGGTCTAGAGCATGGAATTTTGATGTTCCACTGAATGAGTCGTTATTGATTCTTTGGCAGGCCCTCAAAGAGAAGTGTGCCGTGGAGTTTCGATACACCTCCCATGAGACGAGCACTCGACGGATTGTGTCGCCTTATACATTAACTAGCCGACACGGTGCTTGGTATCTGGTCGCACAGGACGATGGCGACAAAAGAATAAAGTCATTCAAGGTCAATCGTATTTTCGAGCTTACCCTTTCTGGTCAGAGCATTTTCAGTGATCTGCCAGAAGGATTCGATTTAGCGAACTTTCTCAATGCATTTAAGGGGGAGCGCTTGCCGGAAGTAACTGTGAAGATCCACAAAGAACTCTCTCCCATGCATCCACTCTTGAAGAATTCCTTGCA
>CAYQLC010000002.1:4627-32048 GCA_964418325.1 uncultured Bifidobacterium sp. | reverse complement strand
TGAAGATCCACAAAGAACTCTCTCCCATGCATCCACTCTTGAAGAATTCCTTGCAAACAGCGAAAACTGATCAAATTCCTGCGAACTCCCTTCTGACGCTTCGAGATCTCGATAGAACTGAGGCGCTTGAGATGATCCTCTGGTCAGGGGATTCGGTGGAGGTTATTGCTCCTATCGAATTCCGATCTGAGGTTATTGAAAGTCTCAAACGCGTAGTTGAGGCCAATTCGTGAATCAAAAATCAGGTTCCCAAAGACTAGCTCGCCTTCTCAAATTGATTCCTTTTTTGCAGAAAAACTCTGGAATTTCATTGGAGCAGACGGCAACTTTGTTCGATATCTCAGAAAAGCAACTAATCTCTGATTTAAATCTGATTTGGCTCTGTGGGCTGCCGGGCTATTCACATCTTGAATTGATTGATGTTTCCTATGACTCGGGGTTTATCACCATCTCCAATGCGGAAACTTTAAATCGACCGATGCGTATTACTTTTGAAGAAGGCGCAGCTTTACTTCTAGCTATTGTTCAACTTACTGAAATAGCACCGCCTGCTGATTCTCAAACATTAAGATCGCTACAAGAGAAAATTTCTAAGATTATCTCGCTCGATTTCAATTCAGAATCAACGAAAGAAGTTGGAACAGACGCTCCCTTGGTGCTTCCTGAAATACAAAGTGCTATGGCGCAACGGGATAAGAAAGTAGCCTTGAGTATTGATTACTACTCGGCAACCGTAGACGAACATCTTCAATTGCAAATTTATCCTCTTGAGTTAAGTTTGGAGCGCGGATTTACTTATCTCTTTGCATATTCTGTAACGGAGCATCGATACCGGTATTTCCGACTTGATCGAATATCAGGTGCGCACGTGATTTCGAACCCTGAATTAGTTAAAACTCTCCCATCAGAGACAGTTCACGTGGAGCCCAACACCACTGGATCAGACGGACCTATTGAAGTCTCCATCGAGATCACCCAAGGCGGTTCTTGGTTCATTCAGAAATGGGGGATCGTTTCTCTTCTCTTTGATGGCCAGCGACAGTGTTTCACCGGTCAGATTGCCGTTCATAACCCGATTTGGCTTGAGCGGGCCACTCTGAGCGCTGGTGGAGCGCTATCCGTGGTCGCTCCCCAGCGGCTACGAGCCCAGATGGTAGCGGCGGCCCATCGAGCTCTCGAAAAGTACGGCGACCCACTAAAGTAGAGCCCACGCGCCCTGGCTCGCGCATCTGAGCCAACCACGAGGGGGAGACCATGTTTCTTCGAGAACCCACCCATATTCTTCTCATTGTCCTGGTTTTGATCCTGCTATTTGGCGCTAAAAGATTGCCAGATTCTGCTCGTGCTCTAGGTCGTTCACTGCGGATATTCAAGGGCGAATTAAAGAGCAATGGCAGCGACAAGAATGCTGATGCGCCTCAAGATCCAGAGAATCCAACTTCTTCCGATACTACAAAAAAGCCGGAGTAAATAACTGGCGCTTGTAGCTTCAGTGAAAGAGTAGGTCCATGTCATCGATTGCTCCAGATTCTGATGATTCTGCTAATCGACCGGACCCGCACTCCTCGGTCACTGCCAATGTAGATAAGTCAAAAGCACCATTACTCTCACACCTGAATGAACTCCGAAAGCGAATCTTCAAGAGCGCCTTAGGAGTGCTAGCCCTTGCGATAATAGGCTGGATTTTCTATTCACCGATTATCACCAAATTGGCAGTCCCGATTTGCGGCCCCGACACCACACTTGAAACTTGCGACGCGCTGTACGTCTCGGGCGTTCTTGGACCTCTGAACTTGCAAATAAAAGTTGCACTAATCGTGGGGTTAATTCTCTCTGCGCCAATATGGCTTTATCAGATCTGGGCATTTGTGCTTCCGGCGCTGAAGAGGCGGGAGAAAACAATGGCATTTGTTTTCTTTCTCTCTTCGATTCCGTTCTTTGCAGCGGGAGTTTTCCTTGGTTACTACATCTTGCCAATAGCCATCAAGGTGCTGCTGGGTTTCACTCCAGATGATCTCTCTAACCTGATTCGTTTCGACGATTATCTCGATTTCGTGCTTCGTTTGATTCTCCTTTTTGGCATCGCGTTCGAGCTACCAATATTTCTTTTGGCGCTTAATGCAGCTGGCGCTGTTACTGGCCGTGCCATCCTCAAACCTTGGCGAGTAGCGGTATTTCTGATCTTCCTGTTTGTGGCGGCGTTCACGCCCACTGGGGATCCGCTCACCATGCTTGCATTAGCAATTCCGCTCTGTGCTTTCTATTTTGCAGCTGGCGGAATTGGGATTGTGGTCGATAACAGGCGAGCGAAGAAAGCCTCGGCTCGCGATGAAACCTAACCTCATCCTGGCCAATCCCTCAGCGGGGCGTGGTCGGGGCGCGCAAGTTCTCTCAGAGACGCTGGGATACCTCGACAATCAAAGAGTTCGTTACACGGTGGTGGCAGCGAGCTCCCTAAGGGCCGCGCTTGATGAATTGATGGGTAAAAACCACTCCGATTATGAACGGTTACTTGTTATCGGTGGCGATGGCATGATGCATCATGCGATAAATGCTATCTATGCGGAAGATCTCTCAACCAAGCTTCCGATTGGCTTAGTACCAGCTGGCACGGGGAATGATTTTGCACGGGCACTGGGACTGGACATTAAGAATCCGGTTCGAAACATAGATACATATATGTCCTCATCTCCAAACTTAGTTGACTTGGGTTTGGTGAATGGCCGTTTTTTTGGAGCAATTTGCTCAACTGGTTTTGATTCACTTGTTAATGAACGCGCTAATCAAATGTCTTGGCCTAAAGGTAGACGGAAGTACGAGATTGCAATGCTCCAAGAATTGCCTCGCTTCAAACCACGAACCTATGAAATCGAGGTTGATGGTCGAAGTTTCGAGGTGCGCGCAATGCTCATCGCGGTGGCAAATGGACCCTCCTATGGTGGTGGGATGAAAGTATGCCCCGAAGCTAGCCTTCAGGACGGGCTTTTAGATGTGATGATTTTGCACCCAGTCCCGAAGAATGAATTTATTCGTATTTTTCCAAAAGTCTACAAAGGCGCACATGTCACGCATCCTCAAGTGCAGTTAATGCGTGGAAGAGACATTCACATTCGCGGTGATGCCATTACTTATGCAGATGGTGAGCGCATTGCGCCAACGCCCGTTTCAATATCGGTGAAGCAATCAATGCTTCGAACTTGGTTGATAAATGGCTGATCAGGAGCTCACCCCTGCTGAACGTTTTGCTGCATCGAAAAGGCGTTCAACGCCGAAAAATTCAGCGCTCACCGAGTACATGGAACGTTTGCCATTTAGCCTCGATGATTTTCAAATTCAGGCATGTAAAGTGCTAGAACGCGGGAATGGTGTTCTAGTGGCCGCTCCCACGGGAGCGGGAAAAACTATCGTTGGAGATTTTGCAACTTTTCTTGCTCAAAGAGAGAAAAAACGAATCTTTTACACCACTCCAATCAAGGCTTTGAGTAATCAAAAATTTGGTGAATTCGTCGACAAATACGGTGAAGCCAAGGTCGGTCTTCTGACTGGAGATATCTCTATCAATGGAGACGGCGAGATCGTCGTCATGACCACCGAAGTTTTGCGCAATATGATCTACGCGAATTCGCGGAATCTGCAAGATGTCGCTTTTGTTGTCCTTGATGAAGTACATTATTTAGGGGATAAGTTCCGCGGAGCAGTATGGGAAGAAATTCTCATCCATTTACCTCAAGAAATTTCGGTAGTTTCCTTATCCGCGACAGTTTCGAATGTAGAAGAATTTGGGGAATGGCTTGCTACGGTTCGTGGTTCCATTGAAGTTATCGTCAGTGAAGTGAGACCGGTTCCGCTTCATTTACATGTGATGCAAGGACCGGAACTCTATCCGCTCCTCAAAGATGATCGAAATGTTAACGCTGAATTGGTGAAAATCTCGCAAAGTTATAGTCGCACTGCGCAAGATCGTCGTTATCGCCATACATTTAAAAATCTCCATAAAGAAGCAATCATCGAAAAGCTAGCCAGCGAGAATCTGCTGCCAGCAATCTTCTTTATTTTCAGTAGAGCCGGCTGCGATAATGCAGTGAAGCATTGCATGCACTTAAATCTCACATCTGTCTCGGAGAAGACTTTAATACGGGAGCGCATTGAAGAGGTGGCTCAGATAATTTCTCCCGAGGATTATGGACCGCTCAATTTTCTTAATTGGGCAAAAGCTCTCGAACAAGGAGTGGCGGCACACCATGCCGGACTTATTCCACCTCTCAAGGAGGTTATTGAAGAATTGTTCCAACAAGGACTGATAAAAGTGGTTTTTGCCACCGAAACTCTCGCCCTAGGGGTCAATATGCCAGCAAAGTCTGTCGTCATCGATCGTCTGACTAAGTGGAACGGACAAGGTCATGTGGACATTTCACCAGGCGAGTTCACGCAATTGACGGGACGCGCTGGTAGGCGGGGTATTGATATTGAGGGGCATGCGGTGATGATTTGGAGTCCTGAAGTCGACATTCCTTCGCTTGCAGGACTCGCAACTGCACGAACTTTCCCACTCAAATCATCATTTAACCCCACTTACAATATGGCTGTTAATTTGCTTTCAACGACAACCTCCAGCATTTCCCGAGAGCTTCTTGGCTCCTCTTTTGCCCAGTTTCAAGCAGATCACTCAGTTCAAGGGCTCGAGCGTCAGATGAAGAAAAATCGCGACTTCATGGCCTCACTTCAGGGCGAAGTGACCTGTCATCTCGGAAATTTCCAGGAGTATTTCACGTTGCGACTGGAGATAAAGAAAATTGAGCGTATGGGCTCAAATAGGCGTGCAGAGCTGCCGCAAATAATCGAGACTCTCGCTCAAGTATCGCGGGGAGATGTTTTGGCCATCGGAAATAAACGCCGCGGGAATATAGCTTTGGTTGTCGATAGAGGACACGAGATGGCACGCCCGTTAGTCATGTTTCTTGATCGAAAGGTCTCTCGAATTTCGCCGGTAGATTGTCAAAATGGGGTCGAGAATTTGGGGCGTCTGAAAGTACCAGGAGGAACCGGCCATAAGAATTCTCGCGATAAAGGGATATGGATCAATGCCTATAAAGCTAGTGGTTTAAAACCTCGGATTAGCGACCCGTTCGTGGATGAGCACGTTTTGGAACTTCGGCGACAGATGCGTGAGCATCCATGCCATGAGTGTCCAGATCGAGAGGAGCATGCTCGAAACATGGAGCGCATCAATCGAATGGAGCGTGAGATCGACGACCTTCGCGTCAAGATTGAGGGTCGTACCAATGTTATTCCACGAACTTTTGATCGACTATGTGCGGTGTTGAATGAACTTGGGTATCTAAATCACGAAGATGTCACCGAGGAAGGAGAGATGCTCTCTAAAATCTACTCTGATTCAGATCTAGTTTTGGCGGAATCAATTCGCAGGGGATTGCTCCAACAATTAAATGCTCGAGAGCTCGCATCTGTGCTCTCTATTTTCGTCTTCGAATCTCGAAGTGATGAACCTCATCGGAATTTGGCAAAGAATGCTAATGTCGTGAACACTATTCGTCAGATAGATAAACTCTGGTTCGAAATCAAGTATCTGGAACAACGAAATCAACTACAGACCATGCGTGAAGTAGACGCAGGAGCAGCTGCGGCAATCTATGCCTGGGCTGGCGGAGAAGAACTCACCGAAACTTTAAACCTGGCAGAGCTTCCCGCAGGTGATTTTGTGCGGATTGTGAAACAACTTATCGACTTATTGACGCAGGTTTCAGAAGCATCCTCGTCGTTACGCCCGAACGCTCGAGAAGCAATCACGATGTTACGTAGAGGAGTTATCGCTTACTCTGAGGTAGTTGGATGATTCTGCTCATCGATAGCGCATCCCTCTGGTATCGGGCGTTCTATGGCATGCCAGATACATTGCGTTCACCAAGTGGCGCTCCGGTCAATGCCATTCGCGGCTTCATCGATAGCGTGGCTCGGTTAACCACGCAATATAAGCCTAGACAAATAGTGGCCTGCCTTGACGGTGATTGGCGACCATCGTGGCGCACTGCATTGATGCCTGAGTACAAAGCAGCGCGAGATTTACAGATTGCTGATGATCAGGCACGTGCGCAAGAGGAGATAGACCTGGAGAATCAAGTTCCGGTAATTCTCGATCTGCTCGATGCAATTGGACTTCCTATCATCGGCATTGACGACTACGAAGCCGATGATGTGATTGCCACCTTATCCACCCGAGAACCTGGACCAATTGTGATTGCCACTGGCGATCGGGATCTTTTTCAGTTGGTGGATGATGATAAACCCGTTCAGGTGGCCTATCTGGCGAAGGGGGTCACCAGCCATGAGTTGGTTGATCTCGCGTGGATTTCCGAACGTTATGGAATTCCGGGGGAGCGGTACGCGCTACTCGCGCTCTTACGAGGTGATCCTTCCGATGGCCTGCCTGGGGTACGCGGCATTGGCGAAAAAGGCGGTGCAAAAATTGTCTCTATTTTTGGATCCGTCCAAGAAATTATTAATGCTGCAGCTGCGGGGGATTCGAGATTGACCCCCAATCTATCGAAGAAAATACTTGACGGGGTTGAATACTTAAAGCGGGCTGAGCCTGTGGTTAATTGCGTCCGCGATCTGCGACTACCTGACTTACCAGCGCGCATGCCGAGTGTGATTGCCGACCGAAAACGACTCGAGGAGCTGGTGCAGGAATTTGGCGTGGGAACAAGTGTCAACAGATTGCTTTCGGCTTTATCGCTAGAGTAGAAGGGTGATTAGAGCACTCTGGTGTTTCATCCTAGGTTTAATCACATCCGGTTCCTTTGCGCCAATAGGTCAATGGTGGCTTTTCCCGCTTGGATTTGCATTTCTAATCCTGCACACTATCAATCAAAGATTGCGCACCCGATTCCTTAATTCATTTCTTTTTGCCCTTGGTTTTTTTGCTCCCATGCTTCATTGGTCAAGTAGTTTTGTGGGATCCTTGCCGTGGATTTTACTAACAGTGTTATGTGCGCTGTTCTACATTCCGTTGGCGATTGCTCTTAAGAACTCGCGCTTTCTCTGGTTGATTTTTCCCTCATTCCTGGTCGCCATCGAATTTGCACGAAACAGATTCCCCTTTGGAGGATTTGCTTGGGGGAGAGCTGGATACCTTGGCGTGGATTCACCCTATTCCGAGTTGATTCCCTACATCGGAGTGGCCGGAGGCAGCGCTCTTATGGGTCTAATTGCCGTTGCCCTTTATCGACTAATAACAGGGTTTCGCATTTATTGGCTCCCGATTCTGATCCTGTTGGCATTCATGCCTACATACGATTTGCCGTCAAGTGGTTCAATCACAATGACCTCAATACAGGGAAACGTGCCACGACTCGGTTATGAAATCAGCACACAAGTGCGGAAAGTTTTTGAGAATCATGCGCAGGAAACGCTGCGGGCTTCCAATGCAAGTACCCAGAACCCACCCGATGTGTACGTGTGGCCAGAGGATGGCGCAGATATCGATCCATTAAAAGGCGGCAGGGAAGAGATCACTAATCTCGTTTCTCAGGTGAATGCCCCAATCATCTTCGGATCGGTGGGTAAAGATAATCTCAACCGACCGGTCAATCTCTCGATTCTCTGGCGCGAAGGTGGGGTAGCCTCGATTTACCAAAAACAGCACCTGGCTCCCTTTGGCGAGTACATACCCTTAAGAACCCTCGCCGCTGCGGTTTCACCCCTGGTCAATCAGGTGCGGGACTTTCAGCCAGGGAGCTCCTGGAAATATCATTTTATCGATAAAGCAATAATTGCACCACTGATCTGCTTTGAGGTCACTGATGACCACCTAATCCGTCAAGCGGTAGCCCAGAGCAATATCTTCATCGCGCAGACCAATAACGCTACCTATGGTCGCTCGGCACAATCTCGACAGCAACTGCAGATCACGCGCAGTCGAGCCTTGGAACACCACCGAGATATTGCCTCCATCTCCACAGTGGGCGTGAGCGCCATGATTGATTCTCACGGTCGGGTGATCAATGAATTGGAGCCGTACACCACCAGCTCTTTAACAGCCTCTTTGCAGCTCTATCAGGGGCAAACGCCGGCTGGACGGGTGGGGCTAGGGGTTGAATACGCGGCGCTCCTGATCGCCCTCCTTCATCTCCTGAGGAGAACCTTTCGCCGATAAGCAACATTATGTCAAGTTAGATAGCCCCAGAAAAGGCGAGCTCCTCAGGGCGTGGGCAGGCACAGACGAGGTTCCTATCCCCGTGCGCACCATCAATTCTCCCTACCGGTGGCCAGTATTTGTTGGGAGCACCGCTGCGTAAGTGATTCTCTTCCATCTCTGAGGTGAGGTAGGCACCGCGTAAAGCTGGATAGGCGCGTTCACCATTGACTGCAAGGAGCGCATTGGCGGTATGTGGAGCGTGTCGAAGGGGTGAGTCTTCCATCTCCAACTCCCCTGCCTCCACAGCGGCAATCTCGGCCCGAATCGCTTCTAACGCAGTAATGAATCGCTCCAATTCACTTCGATCCTCAGATTCGGTTGGCTCAATCATCATCGTGCCGGCTACCGGGAACGAGACTGTTGGAGCATGGAAACCAGCATCCATAAGTCGCTTGGCGATGTCATCAACGCTAACTCCGACGCTCTTGTTGAGAGGTCTGATATCGATGATGCATTCGTGTGCAATAAAACCTTCGCGCCCCTTGTATAAGACCGGAAAGAGCGGGTCGAGTTTTTTCGCTAAGTAATTAGCCGAGAGAATCGCCATTTGAGTCGCTTCAGTCAGGCCTAAGCCGCCCATCAAATGAATGTAGCTCCACGGAATCGTCAATATTCCCGCGGAACCAAAGGGAGCTCCTGATATTGGCCCCACCCCTGTTGCTGGACCTGCGCTCTTATCGAGTGGATGGTTCGGTAGGAACGGTGCCAGATGCGATTTCACGCCAATGGGACCGACGCCAGGTCCGCCTCCACCATGTGGGATGCAGAAGGTTTTATGAAGATTCAAGTGTGAGACATCGGCACCAAACTTACCGGGCTTTGCCAGTCCTACGAGTGCGTTGAGGTTGGCGCCATCGACATAGACCTGTCCCCCGGCATCATGAATCATCTGACAAATCTCTGAAATCGTATCTTCGTACACTCCATGAGTTGATGGATAGGTAACCATCAAGGCAGCAAGATGTTGATGATGTTCGGCGATTTTCGATCGGAGATCTTCCATATCAACGTTTCCTGCGCTATCGCATGCGACAACGATAACCTTCATCCCCGCCATTACCGCGCTCGCAGCGTTTGTGCCATGTGCGCTCGAGGGAATCAAACAAATATCTCGATGATGATCACCGTTAGCGCGATGGAAACCACGAATAGCTAGCAATCCAGCAAACTCTCCCTGTGATCCCGCATTCGGTTGGAGTGAGACTGCGTCATAACCAGTGATTTCCACTAACCATTGCGAAAGCTCACTGATGATTCTTCGAGTTCCTTCTGATTGATTCTGCGGAGCAAATGGGTGTAGCGAGGCAAATTCTGGCCAAGTGACAGATTCCATCTCTGTAGCGGCATTAAGTTTCATTGTGCATGAGCCCAACGGAATCATCGTTCGATCGAGAGCAAGATCCTTGTCAGCAAGACTCCTTAGATAGCGCATCATCGCACTCTCGCTCTGTTTAGAAGTGAAGAGCGGATGGGTTAGGTAGCGAGTACCTCGCTTGAACGCGGGTGCGACTTTTCCGTCATACCGTTCAATCACAAACCCCAACCCTCTGCCAAGGGCGGCGAGGTGTTCGGGAGTGGTTCGTTCATCAACGGAAATCGAAATTGTATTTTCATCGCGTTTGCAGATGTTGATGCCTTCATCAAGAACTTGTCGTCGAATTCGCTCTGCTTCGACATTATGAATCGTGATCGTATCGAAAATTTCTTCGCTACTTACATCAAAGCCAGCATTCTTTGCGCTTTGCATGATTGACATAGCAAAACCGTTTACTCGCTGTGCCATGGAACGAAGTCCTTCTGGACCGTGCCACATCGCGTACAGCGCTGAAATGTTTGCCAATAAAGCTTGCGCAGTACAAATATTGCTCGTGGCTTTTTCGCGACGAATATGTTGTTCGCGAGTTTGCAACGCCAGGCGATATGCCCGGTTGCCATGTGCATCAACGCTCTCCCCCACTAAACGTCCCGGTATCGACCGCTCCATACCTTCACGAACAGCAAGGAAGCCAGCGTGTGGTCCGCCAAAGCCCATGGGAACTCCGAAGCGTTGTGCCGATCCAACTGCGATATCAAAACCCCACTCCCCCGGAGATTTGAGCAGCGTAAGGGCGAGTAAATCTGTTGCAGCGATGGTGAATCCGTCACGCTCACGCATTTGTTGAATAGCAGATGCCGGTGATCGCACTTCACCGCAACTTCCGGGATAGCTGACAAGAAGCGCGAAGCCTTCCGGTAACTCTTGTGATATGTCGACCAGTTGGACTGGTATTCCTAACGGTTCGGCGCGGGTTGCTATCACCGCGATTGTTTGTGGATGTGTATCGGAATCAATGAGAAATGGCGCATCTTCCTCGCCTTTCCAGAGGCGCTTGGCAAGAGCCATCGCCTCTGCTGCAGCAGTAGGCTCATCCAGCATCGAGGCATTACTTATTGGCAATCCGGTGAGATCAGAAACTACCGTTTGGAAGAGAAAGAGAGTCTCCAGTCGCCCCTGGCTTATCTCTGGTTGATACGGGGTGTATGCCGTATACCAGGCAGGATTTTCTAAAACATTGCGCTTGATCACAGTTGGCAACTCTGTGTCGTAATAACCCAGACCTATCATCGATGGCAGTACCGAATTCATCGCTGCCACTTCCCGCAACTTTTTTAACACCTCAACTTCGCTAATACTCGGTGGCAATTTTGAATCATCGAGCGTCGTTCGAATGGAGCGCGGGAGTGTGCGCTCAATCAACTCATCGATATGTGCGAGATTTAGCGTGTGAAGCATATGGTCAAGGTCGGCCCCAGAGGGACCGATATGTCGTGAGCGAAAGGGGCGAGTGAAATCACTCTCGCGCGCACGCTCTGACCTCTTCTCGAAGCCGAGTCCACCCATAATTTCCCGCTCCCCCAGCGCCAGCCCAACGTTGTGCTGATGCTAGAGCGGTTGTACGGGGAAAGCGCGTTATGGCGCGAGTGAGTTATGCGCCTTTTTGCTTGCGGCGAATTGAGAGTTCATCGGTGCCGACAATTTGCGGATCCGAGTGCGAATCCGATGGCTCACTGGGTAGCTGAGCCAGGGTGCCTTCAACCTCTCGCCAGACGGTCCCGATAGCGATACCGAAAACCCCTTGCCCTCCAGCAAGAAGGTCGATGACATCATCGGCGCTGGCACATTCATAAATCGACGCACCATCGCTCATCAGAGTTAACGTCGCGAGATCATCGGTGCCGCGGGCCCGCAAGTGTTCGACAGCGCTGCGAACGTTTTGAAGTGAGATTCCGGTATCAAGCAGACGCTTGACAATCTTGAGAACCAAAATGTCGCGGAAGCTATACAGACGAGAGGTGCCCGATCCCGAGGCGGTACGAATGCTCGGCTCGACCAGCCCAGTTCGCGCCCAATAATCCAATTGACGATAGGAAATTCCAGCAGCCGAACAGGCGATCGCTCCTCGATAGCCAGCTAATTCGCGAAGCTGCGCGCGCGCCTCTGAGTGCTGAGGATAGGAAAAATCAGACATGGAACCTCCGGGGAAGAAGGCCTCAATAGTAAATCGAGGCGACTCTCCTCACAAGGAACGACACACTCAACCTAAAGTCAAACTTGAAGGTTTACCTTTCACCCTTCATCGATGGCGGAGCCTGGCCCGTAACGCCTTGAGATAGAGGGCTATGAAGAGAGCAGCGAGTGCGAGGAAGGCGATCCTGCCTAGAGTCCACGGCGTGGGTGCGAGAACAAGAAGGAGTGACAAGAGGAGGGCAAAAAAGACCATCAACGCGCCGCTCTGCCGCAGAGCGCGTTCGGGAAAGAAGGCCGCCGCTAGAGCCATAAAGCCTGCCAATGGCAGAAGTACCCCACCAGTGATGCGCATGCTCCACAGGATCATTTCCGGATCTAAATCTAAAGGCAGACCCAAGAGCGCCGCCAGCGATGAGGGGGTAATCAGCGCAACCAAGGATGCGAGAGCGATAACGACCGCGCCGACTCGAAGGAGGAGTTTCATCTGCCGGTCGAGCATAAACCGCAGGGTAACCGGCCGCGGGCCACTTCGATAGTAGGAAGAAAGAGAAATTCTCTCTAAATCTGGAGTAACTCGGAGTAACAATGGAGTAAATCTGGGGTAACTCTGGGCTAAACCTAGATGGCGAAATCCTCGGGGTCTATCTGATCGAGGAATTCGCGGAAGCGCTCTACCTCCCCCTCATCCTCTCCCGCACCATCATTCATCTCGATGCCAGCCTCAGCAAGGAGTGAGGTGGCACCGAAGATAGGAGTGCCCGTCCTCAACGCGAGGGCAATAGCATCCGAAGGGCGTGCCGAAACTTCAATGCCATTAGCGAAAATTAACTCGGCGTAAAAGACGCCATCTTTGATACCAGAGAGGTAAACCTCACTTACAGAATTTCCAGTTGCCGAGATGACATCTTTAAGAAGGTCGTGAGTCAGGGGGCGGGGTGGGCTGACTCCTTGTTGCGCGAAAGCGATTGCTGTCGCCTCCACAGCTCCAACCCAAATAGGAAGGAAGCGCTTGCCATCGCTCTCTTTGAGCAAGACGATTGGTTGACTAGAGGGCATTTCTACGCGCACCCCAACTACATCAAGCAATCTGGAATCTTCAGACTTACTACTCATTTTCCTTTTCGTAATCCACTTCGCACTAGCGCTGCATGAATCTTAAGAGTGAGACCTCCAAGCTGCCTCTCGACTTCCTCAGCGCGCGCCTTCGCTTCGCTACCCTTTTGTCGAAGTAACGGAGTGATTACCTGTTCAATAAGTCCTATCTCTCGCTCAGCTGCGCTCTTGAAAGGACGAAGGTGACGCGCTTCAATTCCAAATGCCGATATCTCCGCAACTGCTCGGGCAATTGCGAGCGCATCGCCATCGTAATGTTTACCGTTACCTTGAATCAGGCCATAACTCTCTAATTCGGCCAGTTGATTCTCGTTCAACTGCGAACTTTCAAGAAGTTCACTCCGCGAAAGTTTGAGATCAGAACTTTCACCGTAGAGCTTCTCGCCATCAATCGTCGCAACGCGGGGCGCTAGGGCGCTTGCACCAGGAAGAGCTGGTGGTTCAAGTCCCCGGTCTAAAGCATCGAGGTGATCTTTTATAACTTTCAAGGGTAGGTAGTGATCGCGCTGTGCACCAAGAACGTAACGGAGACGATCCACGTCGTGGTGAGAAAATTTTCGGTAGCCCGACGGGGTTCGCTGCGGTTCTATCAACCCTTCAGATTCTAAGAAGCGAATCTTCGAGATGGTGACATCAGGAAATTCACCACGAAGTTTCCCAAGAACTTCACCGATACTCAGATATGCGCGGGCTGGGACGCTCACTTCTTACCTCCACTAATCATGAACAACAATCGATATTTTCCAATTTGCACTGAATCACCATTTATTAACTCGGTCTGTTCGGCAAGCTCGCCGTTGACATAGGTGCCATTCAAACTGCCAGCGTCATGAACCGAGAAACTATTGCCATTTCGACGGAATTCCGCATGCTTACGCGAGACCGTCACATCATCGAGAAAGACATCACTCTCTGGGTTGCGACCAACGGTCACTCGATCACTATTCAATAAGTATCGAGCACCAGCGTTGGGTCCTTTCTGCACCAGTAGGAGCGCACTTCCCTCCCCAAGTTCGCTGATGACGCTTCGTTCAGTGGGGGTGAGGTTTTCTAATGCCCGCTCTGGAATAGGGGTAGGAGCTTCACGTTTGATTGATGTGGTGTCCGACATCTGCTCACGCTCCCCCGATGACCTTGCCTGGCGCTCACTGGCACGTGCGCCAGTTAAGGTTCTAGTAAACCTTTACACGTGACCTTAAGGAGCGCAAGCCCGCAGGTCAAGCCCCCGAGGTGATCGCCGCATACTTTGCGCTATCGAGCAAAGCATCGACTTCAGCGGCGGAGACCGAACTAATCTCGAAGAGCCAGCCATCGCTATAAGGCGAGGAATTAATGGATTCGGGATGTGCGACAACCGCATCGTTAATAGCGGAGATGGTTCCGTTCACCGGTGAATAAATCTCACTGACGCTCTTTGTTGATTCCACTTCCCCGCACACTCCGCCGGCGCGCACACTCTCGCCCAATTTTGGAGTGAGCACGTAGACGATGTCCCCCAGTGCATGTTGAGCGAAATCTGTAATCCCAACACGAACAGAGTCGTCGGAAATTTTCTCTACCCACTCGTGCTCGGAGGTGTACTTCAGATGTGTTGGAATCTCACTCATGCTCTCACGTGCCTCACCTTCGACGTCTTAAGGCGCTACCGTACTGCCGCCTCTCTTAATCTGCGAGCGGGCTTCGATGAAATATTGGAGCCCTGTTAATAGGTATAGCAAAACTCCCCACCCTGCGAAGGCAGCTGCAAAAATGGCCCCCCATTGGGCTACCCAACCCTGCTGTTGCCCGACCAGGAGTAATGGGAAGGCGTAGAGGAGGTTGAGGGTCGCCGCCTTTCCAAGAAAAGTCACTGGTAGCGGACCTTTGCCTATTCGATACAGCCCAGGCAAGGTGGTCGCCAACATCAGATCTCGAACTAAGAGGAGCGCAAGTAACCAAAGCGGAATTACCTCGCGAATAGCTAAGCCAATGATTACTGCCGCGATGTAAAGACGATCCACCAGCGGATCGAGCAACTCACCTAGTCGAGAACTTTGATTGAGCTTTCGCGCCAATAAACCGTCAAAGTAATCAGTCAATCCCGCGATCACCAAAATACCTATTGCTAGATAATCTCGACTCTGTTCTGGTGCGAAAAGCGCCCATAGAAAGAGCGGAATTCCAAAAGCTCGGAGAACGGTGAGCACATTAGGAATGGTCAATACATTTGTCCGTTGAACGCCATCTGACATCATGTCGGGACGACAGGATTTGAACCTGCGACCACCAGACCCCCAGCCTGGTGCGCTACCAAGCTGCGCTACGTCCCGGTGTTGCCCCTCTATTCTACGCGTTCCTTAGGTGCGAATTCGTACTGAAACCTCTACCGGAGAACCCGCAAAACCAAACTCCTCTCGTAGCCGACGTTCAATAAATCGTCGGTAAGAAGGTTCAAGAAAGCCACTAGCAAAAATGACGAACCTGGGCGGACAGGTGCTGGGCTGCGTAGCGAAGAGAATCTTTGGTTGTTTTCCCCCTCGCACTGGAGGCGGCGTCGCTGAAATGAGCGCGCCCAAAAATGAATTGAGTTTCGATGTGGGAATTCGCATCTGCCAACTTTCCAGTGCGCGGCGCAGCGCTGGCGCCAATCGATCTTTATGCCAACCTGTCTTTGCTGAGATATTAATCCGCTCGGCCCATTCCACCTGATTGAGTTCACGCTCTTTCTCGCGGTCCAATGCTTCTCTGCGATCTTCATCGACTAAGTCCCACTTATTCATCGCAATCACCAGGGCGCGGCCAGAGTCAATAATCTTGGACATTATTCGGAGATCTTGTTCTGCGATGGGTTCAGATGCATCAATGACCAAAATTGCTACTTCACCACGTTCGAGCGCAGATTCAGTGCGCAACATCGCGTAGTACTCAGTCCCACTGGCTTGATGGGAATGTTTTCTGATACCAGCAGTATCGATAAAGCGCCAAGTTTCTCCGCCGAATTCAATCTCTTCATCTATCGGATCGCGCGTTGTACCTGCTACCGAATCAACTAATGCTCGGGAGGTTCCAGCGAGCGAATTGAGCAGGCTTGATTTCCCAACATTCGGCCTACCGAGCAGAACTACTCGACGAATGTCATCCTTTTCTGAAGCTTGAGGGCTCTCTGGTAGTGATGCAACAACGAGGTCGAGTAAATCTCCGCTACCTCGTCCATGTAGTGCGGAGACAGGAATAGGTTCACCTAACCCCAGATTCCACAGTTCATGGATAGCAAGCTCAGCCTCGGGAGAGTCTGCTTTATTTCCAATCAGGATTACTGGTTTTCCACTCTTTCGAATGACACTTACTAAAGCTAATTCTTCGTCGAGCGCGCCAACTGAAACATCAATGATGAAAAGGATGAGATCAGCTTCATTAATTGCTAGTTCGGCACCAGCTGAAATACTCGCATTGATAGATTGTGGGTCAGGATCGATCTCCCACCCTCCAGTGTCCATCACAATAAAGTCCCGACCATTCCATTGGGCGGGATATTTAATTCGGTCTCGAGTAATTCCAGGCTGATCTTCGATAATCGCTTCCCTGCGACCAATCAGACGATTGATCAGCGTTGACTTGCCGACATTTGGACGTCCAATAACGGCAACTAGCGGGAACTCTCTTGCGCTCTCATCCACGTAACTCACCTGCATTACTCAACCCTAGTTGAAGCACGAGATCTTTGATCTCGCTAATTACCTCTTCCAAAGTTAAATGAGTCGCATCAATCACCACCTGCTCTGAAACTTGGCGCAGTGGCGAGCTCGAGCGCGAAGAATCAATCACATCTCGCGCAGCTAGCGAATCCTTCACCTCGTGCGTGGAGAGATTTGCGGAAAGTTCTGCATTTCTTCGTTCAGCTCGGGCTTGCAAATCGGCAGTCAAAAAGATCTTCAATTCAGCATCAGGCCAGACAGTTGTTCCGATATCTCTGCCTTCAACAACTATTCCCGGAGTAGCTTCGTTGATTATTGATCGTTGCAGGGAGAGTAAGAATTTTCGAACTTCTGGATCTGCAGCAACCTCACTCACCCGAGAAGTGACGGCGCTGCTGCGGATCTCTTCATTGATTGGACGCCCCTCGAGTGAAATTGACGGTTTGCTGGGATCGGAGCTCCATGCAATGGCGCCAGGGACGAGCAATCCAGGAATTCTTCCTGCATCTGACACTCCTCGTTCCAGGGCAAAGTGCGTCAGGGCCCGATAGAGCGCGCCAGTATCGAGATATCGCCATTGAAAGAGTGCGGCGATTGCGCGAGAAGCGCTGGATTTTCCTGCGCCGCTTGGACCATCAATTGCCACTACAGCCACTTTGCCTCCTTCCCTTCGATTCTCAAATTATTAACTCATAAAGATGTATGTAAATGAATTTATCGCTTAATTACCTTTCATCAGGATCGTGGAATGCCATCCTTGAGTAGATAAATAGATATTTAAAGTCGATAAATCTACAGGCTGCACGAAGAGCGAAATCAGACCAGTTTCCTGTCCCGGAGAGTGTTCAATGCGGATATCTTCGATGTTGATCTGAGCCTCTGCACAATGGCTAAAGAGCTTCGCCAGCTGTCCTGGAGCATCTGGAATCACAACGCTCAGGGAACCGTAATTACGAGCTACTCCACCATGTTTTCCTGGAACTTTAGTGGCACCCTCGTGGCCGGCTTGCATAAAAGATAAAACGGTATCTACATCTAACTTGTTATCTATTAGTCGATTAAGAGATTCAACAACTTGCTTCAGTAAGGGAAGGATCTCATCTCGATTTCCTTCAAGAATGGGTTGCCACATGGCGATATCGGAACTGGCAAGCCTGGTCATGTCACGCAGACCAGCTCCAGCTAGATCCAACGGTTGCTGCAATACCCCTGCCAAAGCACTTGCCAGTAGTTGTGGTAGGTGAGAGGTCATCGCCACCTGTCGATCATGCTCCTCCCCGCTGAGCAGGTATGGCGTCGCCCCCAACGAGGAGATGAAGTTTCGAGCAGTTTCAAGGCTGTGCGCGTCGAGAGCGGGGTGAGGGGTGATGGCCCACGCTCGCCCCTCGAAGAGGTCCGAACGGGCGCTGTCGGGTCCAGAGAGCTCTCGCCCTGCCATGGGGTGAGTAGGTACAAATCGGGCGAGCCCCTCGCTTCGAGATTCTTCTGCTAATTTTGTTGAAACCTCAAGTAAAACTTTAGTCTTAATTGACCCAGTATCTATAACCACAGAGTGTGGATTGCGATATAAGGCGTCGATTATGGCTTCTGGAAGGGCGCTGACGGGTACGGCGATGATGATTATGTCTACCGGACTCTCGGCGGCCAACAAAGACTCCCCTAAGAGCTCATTAGCTACCCTTGAATGCGCGTTATCGCGATCGATTACCCGTGCGCTACCCCCAAGAGTGGCTATTTTTAAGGCGATAGAGGTACCTATAAGTCCCCCACCCACTACCTCTACCTTGAGAGGGGTTTTGACTTTCATGGGGCTAAATCAGGGCGCAAAGCACGAGCCCCACCGCGGTAAATGTGCGTGATTTGTTCTCTTGGCAGGCCCGTTTCGACATGGATCATCACCCGGACTGTCCGTTCCAAAGCCCCCGGGACTGCTATCTCTACTGCGCACATCAGTGGCACACTCGCCCATCCCGCTTTTCGAGCTGCGGCAGCCGGGAACTCACTCACCAAATCTGGAGTCACGGTAAAAAGGGCCGAGATCACTGAATCGAGGGCGAGGTTATTGGCCTCCAGAATCTCTCCCAATAAAGCGCTTACCTCGCGATACATCTCCTCTTTGTTGTCGGAGCTCAGCTGTACTGCCCCGCGGATCGCTCGTACGCTCATTCGATAAGTCTACGGGAAAGGCTTTTTCACAAGAGTGGGCCATGCCGAAAGCACTTAGAATATTTATGAATAAATGGCTATATCGTTTAAACGGTTTTTTGTATCACAATCGTTTTATTAGTTTATAGATATTTAGCGAAGTGGGGAGCAATTCTGTAATATCTATAAATTGACTTTGATTTCTCTAAAAATGCACGTCAAGCGGGTGCAAGTATGTCTTTATCGATATTCTTTATCTTCCCGCTTGCCTCCAATATCGATTTATTCATATTTGCAACGTAGTCTTTTTAACCTTTTAGCGATAAGACCTTTTGTAGAGAGATTAATTCGGCGCCTTTTATCTCTCGCCACTTTCCAGGAGTTAGCTCCCCCAGTTTGATCGGACCCATTCCGATTCGAATCAGGCGCTCCACCTCCAACCCTGAGGCGGCTGCCATTCTCCGTAAAATCTGATTACGACCATCGTGGATCACTACGTCAAAAAGGGTCCGTCCCGGCTGGCCAGGGATTACCGTCAATTTATCGACTTTTGCCATACCGTCATCAAGCTCGATTCCAGAGCGGAAAGCCTCTGCTGCCTCACGACTGACGTTCCCCTTAACCTCCAAGAGGTAGTTTTTTGGTAGTGAAAAAGAGGGATGAGTGGCTCGGTGGGCTAACTCCCCATCGTTGGTGAGCAGCAGTAACCCTTCCGACTCTTTATCTAAGCGGCCAACGTGAAAGAGGCGCTCCGGGCGATCTCTGAGCAAATCGCCTAGGTGTGGTCTATCTTCTGGGTCTGAGAGGGTAGATAAAATTCCTCGTGGTTTATTGAGTGCTAGGTAAATCTTGGTCTTTTGACGAGTTATTGCTTCACCGTCAACTACAACTTGAGACTTTTCTGGATCTACCTTTAATCCCAGCGTCCGAATCACCTTTCCATCTACGGTAACTCGCCCTTGAAGAATGAGATCCTCGGCCTTTCGCCGGCTGGCCACACCAGCATCGGCAAGAACCTTTTGTAGTCGGATCTCCATAAGTGCAGAGCCTAGGGGCAGGGCGAGGTGGAGCCTAATTTCTCTCTGCGAAAGCCCGCTCGTGCGGGCAATGTGAGCTAATCCAGGAGTTGATCGGTGTTAACCGGTGTTAATCGGTGAGGGTATCCAGTACTGAATCCAGCGCGTCGATATTCGGTAGATGTGGAGCCAACTCGGGAAGGTCGGTTAGCGAAGAGATTCCCAATCTCTCGAGAAAATACGATGTTGTCTGATACAAAATCGCACCAGATTCACCCTCTACTCCAGCCTCCTCGACCAAACCTCGATTAACCAGGGTCTTCATCACCGCTTCAACATTGACACCTCGAATAGCCGATACCCGCGCTCGAGAGACAGGTTGTCGATAAGCGATAACTGCCAGGGTTTCCAGAGCCGCTTGGGTGAGCTTTGCTTGCTGTCCCTCCAAGACAAAGCGTTCCACGGCGCTGGCGGCCTCCGGATGGCTGTAAAAGCGCCAACCACCAGCCACTTCCCGTAGTTCAAAGCCCCGATCTTCCTCCCGATAGCTTTCGGCCAATCCGAGCAATCTTTGGCGTATTTCCTCGGTGGGTACCTCGAGAACTTGCGCGAGCAAGATTTCGGTCACTGGTTCGTCGACCACCATCAGTATGGCCTCGAGCGAGCGTTCTATTGTGCGATCTACCACTTGGCTATTGCCCCTTAATCTCCGCGTTGCCCTCTCCACCCTCATCGAGCGCAGGGCGGTCAAATTCATCTGTCACCGATATCTCACCCTGGGCGCTACCGATCCAGCGTATCTGCAGATCACCCAATGGCGTAACTTGATCAAAATGAAGGACGCCCTCCTTGTACAGCTCAAGCAGGGCGAGGAATCGAGCCACAATCACCAACGTATGTTCGGCATCCGACACTAGGGCTCGAAAGGTCGCTGTCCCCACTCTACGCAGATGTGCAATAACAATTTGGGCCTCTTCACGCACGCTCACAGCGGGGCTATGGAGGTGGGAAATACTGAACACTGGCGGTGTTTTTGGAGTGAGCGCCCTAGTAGCGATAAGAGCAAAGCGTTCGACCCCTACCCCTATCAGTACTTCCGGTAGTAGCGCTGCCAACTTGGGATCAAGGGCAACCATCCTTGGATGGCGCCGCGTTTCGCTCTCTATCCACTCTTGGAACGTTGCCGCAATCTCTTTATAGGCCTTGTACTGGAGAAGTCGCGCAAAGAGCAGATCGCGAGCCTCAAGTAGAGCCAAATCCTCCTCATCATCAATCTCACCCGAGGGCAGGAGTCTGGCTGCTTTGAGGTCAAGGAGCGTTGCCGCCACTACGAGGAACTCGGTCGCCTCGTCGAGCTTCCATCCCCCTTCCATGGCCTTGATATGAGAGATGTATTCGTCAGTCACCACGCTCAACGCCACCTCAGTGACATCCATTTTGTGGCGGGCGATCAGCTGCAGGAGCAGGTCAAATGGACCTTCAAAATTATCGAGTCGAACCGAAAAACCAGGTATTCGCTCCTCGCCCTGAGGAACTCCTGATGGGCCTGGTTCAGTTCCGATCACAAGCGAACGGTATCGGATTACTGTCCGCGAAGTCTTCGAGCCAGAATGCTTGACTCCCCTTTGGCTTCAAGGTCGGCGACGATGACAGCAACAGCCTCTCGAACGATTCGACCGCGATCAACAGCAAGACCCATGTCACCACGAAGGGTTAAGCGAGCTTGCTCGAGGTCAAAAAGCTCCTCGGGAGAGAGATAAACCGTGATTTTTTCATCGTGACGCTCTCGACCCGATGGCGCGTTGGCGCTGCGCGAAACTCGTCGCCGAGCGGTGGTGCGAACTGGCGCAGCCTTCTCGCCGCGAACTGGCGCGACCGGGGCCGTCTTCGCCTCCTGATTTTGGTCTGGGGCTGGCGCAGGGACTGCAGAAAGGGTTGTAGATGTGGTGCGGAATAACTCTTCGGCACCTGGCAGGCTTACTCGTCGACTCATGCTGTTCCTCCTCGGGCGATAACTTCACGTGCAAGTCGACGATAAGCAGCAGCCCCCGTCGACGATGATGCGTAATTGGTAATGGGCTCTCCAGCGGCAGTGGTCTCGTTAAAGCGAACTGTTTTCGAGATCACGGTATCGAAAACTTGCTCGGGAAAAGCCTCGTAAATCCTCGATAGCACCTCTTTGCTATGCGCTGTTCGTTCAAACATAGTGGCCACTATTCCGATAATTTTTAGATCTGGATTGAGGCGTTCTTGGATCTTGGAGGTAATCTCCTTTAATAACTTGAAGCCACGAAGCGCAAAATACTCACATTGCAGGGGAACCAATACAAGATCTGCAGCAGTGAGGGCATTGACAGTCAGCAACCCTAGAGATGGTTGGCAATCAATCAGGATAACGTCGTAATCTGGGGCAACTGAAGCCAGTATCCGCTTGAGCGTCTGCTCCCTAGCGACCTCATTAACCAGGCCAATCTCTGCTCCAGAGAGCATGATGTCACTGGGTATGAGGTCCATTCCCGGCACGCTGGTTTTCAAGAGCACATCATCGACTCTCGCATTTCGATCCATCAGTAAGTTGTAGATCGAACTTTCCAATTCATCCGTGACGACGCCCAGCCCAATCGACAAGGAACCCTGGGGATCGAAATCCACTAACAGAACGCGTCTACCCAGTTCTGCCAGGCTCGCTCCCAAGCTAATAGTTGTGGTGGTTTTACCTACCCCACCTTTTTGATTGACAACCGCGATGGTTTTTGCCGGACCATGTTTACCTTTTGGGTCGATCTTCTTCACTGCGGGAATGCTCTTGGAGCGCCCTTTCATCAACTCTTGGACAGAGACGACATCATCGGTGCGGGCAGCTATTGTCGATTTAGCACTCAAGCGAGAAACCTCTCTTTTGGGTATCCGGAGCCTAGGGGGCTACTCCGTGACCAAGCAACTATTAACCCTTGGTTGAGGGAGCACTTACTTGGCTCGTGGATGAGCCAATAGATAGGCCTCACGGAGACGATCGATGGTCACTAATGTGTAAATCTGAGTGGTAGCTACGCTGGCATGGCCAAGCAACTCTTGCACCGTTCGAATATCCGCCCCACCATCAAGAAGGTGTGTGGCAAACGAGTGGCGAAGCGAGTGTGGGCTTAACTCAGTGGTGACGCCACCTTTAACTGCGGCGCCGCGAACAATTTCCCAAGCGCTCTGCCTGCTGAGCCCACCGCCTCGCTTGTTGAGAAAAACCTTCCGCTCACTCTTTCCCGCAAGAAGAGCTGGACGCCCCCGCACCAAGTATGCATCGACTGCTTGGCTAGCGAAGGAACCCACTGGAACTACTCGCTCTTTGCCACCTTTGCCATGTAGACGCAACGCGGTTAGCGGTTGCCTAACATCATCAATATCTAGGTTGATAATTTCACTCACTCGGGCACCTGTTGCATAGAGCAATTCAATCAAGGCGCGGTCGCGCAGCGATTGCGCTGTAGCACCATCTCCTGCCCCGACGATAATTGCCTCGATTTCAGGGAGCGATAGCGCCTTGGGCAAACGCCTACCTGCGGTAGGTGGTCGCACTTGTGCAGCCGGATCGTTGCCGGCGTGCTCCCGAGCATGAAATTTGTGAAAGCCTCTCAGGGCAATAATCGAACGCGCTGCGGAGGAGACTGATAACGGTGGATGTTCGCTATTTCCACTTCTTAAGTGAGTAAGAAACTCCTCGATATCACTTTCACTGGCTTGATCAATAGTTTTCTGCCGACTCTCCAGAAAATCGCAATACCTGGTGATGTCGCGACGGTATGCAAGAAGAGTGTTCTTTGAAAGACCGCGCTCGACCGTTAAGTGATCTAGGAATACTTCAACATCAGGACGCAAGTTCATGGACATCTCGAACAGGCATTCCGAGAGCGTGCCCTACTTCGGGTGAAAAAAGTTCACCCTCGTGCGTTGTAAAACCTGCGCGCAAGGCGGAGTTCTGTGAGATAGCTTGAGACCATCCCAGATTCGCCAACTGCAACAGATAAGGCAAGGTGGCATTAGTTAGCCCGAGCGTAGAAGTTCTCGGAACAGCACCCGGCATATTTGCCACGCAGTAAAAAAGGGTTTCATGTACCGGATAAGTAGGCTGCGCATGAGTTGTAGGCTTGGAATCTTCAAAACATCCGCCTTGATCAATTGCGATGTCAACCAAGACGCTACCCGGTTTCATGTTCTTCACTAAAGAATTCGAAATGAGCTTCGGGGCCTTATCGCCGCGGATTAACACTGCGCCAATAATTAAATCGGACTCGAGAGCCAACTCCTCAATGGCACCACTGGTGGAATAGATAGTTTCGATAGCGCCCGAAAAAAGTTCCTCAAGCTCCTTTAGGCGCGCAATATTTCGATCAACAATCTGCACATGCGCCCCCATGCCGAAGGCAATTCGCGCCGCCTCTGTCCCAGCCACCCCACCGCCGAGCACCAATACTCGCCCCGGTCGCACGCCTGGTATTCCACCCAGAAGTACACCGCTGCCACCAGAGGCCTTCTGTAGCGCATGTGCGCCAACTTGTGGCGCTAAGCGTCCAGCCACTTCACTCATCGGCGCCAGAAGAGGAAGTTGACCATTCACTGTGACGGTTTCGTAGGCGATGCTGGTGATTCCGCTCTGCAAGAGACCTTCCGTGCACTCGCGTGATGCCGCTAAATGGAGATAGGTGAAAAGTAATTGCTCCCTTCGCATAAGTGGAAATTCGGCAGGAAGGGGTTCTTTAACTTTTACGATGATCTCGCTAGTTGCCCACACCTCTGCAGCGCTATGACTGGCTCGCGCGCCCACATCAATGAATTGTGAGTCAGCGAAACCAGCGCCCACTCCGGCACCCTTTTCCACCACCACTTGATGTCCATTTTTGATTAACTCAGCAGCGCCATGCGGGGTGAGCGCAATTCGAAACTCCTGCGGTTTAATCTCTTTAGGCACGCCGATAATCATGGGTGGTAAGCCTCGCTTTTTACGCTGCGGTTGCGCCAGCTCGAATAGCCAACGCTGCACCTATCAAACCAGCAAATAGCGGATGCGGCCTGGTGGGGCGACTTTTAAACTCGGGATGAGCTTGTGTACCAACATAGAAGGGATGAACGCTCTCAGGAAGTTCTACAAATTCCACAAGATGTCCATCTGGTGAGAGTCCTGAGAAGACCAGACCTGCTCGCTCCAGCTCTGGTCGATAATGATTATTCACCTCATAGCGATGACGATGCCGCTCTTCAATCATCTCCGCGTCATACAACTTTGACACAATCGAGCCCGCTCGCAATTGCGCCGGGTATAGGCCAAGGCGCATCGTTCCGCCCATATCGCGCTCGCCACGAATCACATCTTCTTGCGAAGCCATAGTTGCAATGACTGGGAACTCGCATTTCTCGTCAAACTCTGCAGAGTTGGCATTATGCATTCCTGCTAGATTTCGGGCGCCTTCAATGACCATGCATTGCAACCCTAAGCAAAGTCCAAGCGTTGGGATTTTTTGCTCACGCGCATAGGTCAGCGCCCCAATCTTGCCCTCAAGTCCTCGAATACCAAATCCGCCGGGTACACAAATAGCATCGATACCTTCTAAAGCTTTGGCAGCACGATCTGGTGTATCGCAAGAATCGCTGGGAATCCACTTGATATTCACTTTTGCCGAATGAGCAAAACCACCAGCGCGCAGCGCTTCGGTGACCGAGAGATAGGCATCAGGGAGATCTACATATTTCCCAACCAGTCCCACCGTAACTTCATGTTTTGGATGGTGGACGCGCGTTAGTAATTGATCCCAATCGCTCCAATCAACATCCCGGAAAGGCATACCTAGTCGACGCACAACGTAGGCATCCAAACCTTCTCGATGAAGTACTTTTGGTATGTCATAAATTGATGGCGCATCTGAGGCAGCCACGCAAGCCTCAGTATCCACATCACACATCAACGAAATCTTGCGTTTCACTCCATCAGGAATTTCCCTATCGGAACGGAGCACTATTGCATCAGGTTGGATGCCAATACTTCGTAACGCAGCGACGCTATGTTGGGTCGGTTTGGTTTTGAGCTCTCCCGATGGACCGATGTATGGGACAAGTGATACGTGGAGGAAAAAGACATGCTCGCGACCTAAGTCTTGACGAACCTGACGAGCCGCTTCAAGAAAGGGCAAAGATTCGATATCACCGACCGTGCCACCAATTTCCGTGATGATGACATCAATCGCGGCGGCAGCGCCCGCCCGCATCCGCTCTTTTATCTCATTGGTAATGTGCGGAATGACCTGCACGGTATCGCCTAGGTATTCACCTCTGCGCTCTCGTGAAATGACCCGCGAATAAATCTGGCCCGTAGTGACATTCGAGGAACCAGCGAGATCAACATCGAGAAAACGTTCATAGTGACCGATATCTAAATCAGTTTCTGCACCATCATCGGTAACGAAAACTTCTCCGTGTTGGAAAGGATTCATCGTGCCGGGATCAACATTGAGATAAGGATCCAGTTTCTGCATCGTCACTCGAAGTCCACGAGCACGAAGGAGCCGACCCAAGGAAGAGGCGGTAAGTCCTTTGCCAAGAGAGGAGGCGACTCCCCCGGTTACGAAAATATGCTTGGTGATATGTACCGAAGCCATCATGGAGCACCAGTCTATTGGGTGGCCAGCAACTTCAGGTAATTGCCGAAATCTAGGCGCGTTTACCGCGAGTCTTGGCCACCACTTTCCGCTCTGCGGCGACAAAAGCCAGTAGCTCCTCGGCGTGTTCTCTGGCGAGCGTTGATTCCTCCCGTCCTGCCATCATTCTCGCAAGTTCACTGACTCGATCGCCTCCCTCGAGTAAGGCTAGGTCGCTACTTGTCACACTCTCCGAAGAATCTTTTCTAATCGAGTAGTGGGTGTCGGCCCACGCGGCAACCTGAGGTAAATGTGTAACTACCAATACCTGTGCATGTTGGGCTAAGCGCGCCAATCGACGCCCTACTTCGACAGCGGCCTTACCGCCAACTCCTGCATCAACCTCGTCAAAGATAAAAGTGGGAATCGTTGACCGTCCGGCAAGAACAACTTCGATGGCCAACATAATTCGCGAGAGCTCGCCACCGCTAGCGCCCTTATTTATGGGAAGTGGGGTGGAGCCCACATGTGGCGTCAACAGAATGGTGACATCATCAGAGCCGCTTGCTCCGCATAAAAGGGTTTGGGAGCCATCGCTAACCGCTATCCCCTCAGCAATAGGCTCGATAAGAAGGTTAATCCGGGCTGAGGGCATCGCCAATTGGGCCAGCTCTCCAGAGATAGCCTCTTCCAAATCTGCTGCTACCTCGCCGCGTGCGCGGCTTAATTCTGTTGCCGCGCTCACGAGAGCTCGAGCAATCTCCTTACGCTCGCTCTCCAGATGCGCGATACCTTGATCGCCATCTTGCAGTTGGAGAAAGAGGGTCCTAGCTCGTCGCGCTTCCTCAATAAGAACGCTCTCTGGATCATCACTTGTTGCGGTGCCAAACTTCTTGATCAAACTCTGAACCTCAGAGCGTCTAGCATGCATCTTTTCTAATGCACCAGGCTCAACATCTAACTCCTCCTCTTGATGGCGCAAGGTAGAGGAGAGTTCGTTGACCAAAACAGATATTTCTCGGAGTAGTCCTTGATTTGCCTGAGTGGCGGGCGCGCTCTCACCAAGGGAATCCAAGGCCCGTTTAGCTCTCGCTAATTGCCCCGAAACGCTTGCCTCATCATCGCTCAAA
>CAYQLC010000002.1:2923-4527 GCA_964418325.1 uncultured Bifidobacterium sp. | reverse complement strand
GGCCCGTTTAGCTCTCGCTAATTGCCCCGAAACGCTTGCCTCATCATCGCTCAAAATATTTAACATCGTCGCAAGAGCATTTCGTGTTGCATCAACATTTTCGAGGGAGAGAATTCGTTCTTTAAGAATCTGAGATTCGTTTGCTGTTGGTTTGATTCGATCAAACTCAGAGAGGAAAGTAGTGATTCGCTCCAATTCACGCTCGCGCGTACTACGCAACTGCTCCAGATCCTTTATCGTCTCGAGAATCTCCCGATAGCGCTCAAAAAATCTTTTATAGGCGTTCAGGAGCTCCCCAAGTTGGTCTGAGCCATAGCCATCAAGAATCTCGCGCGCCCGCTGCGGCTTGAGAAGCGAAAAATTTGCGCTCTGACCGTGGATGGAGAGTAACTCTGAGCCAAGCTCTCCCAGCGCAGAGATTGTTGTAGAACTACCTCCTACAGTCGCTCTGCTCTTGCCTTCGCTTGTTACCGTTCTTGAAAGAAGAACTTCGCTCTGCTCAACTTCACCACCCATCTCTGTGACACGGTCGCAGAGATGAGAGTTGAGCGAAAAACGACCCACAATATGCGCTCGTTCGCTACCAGTTCGCACCACACTCGCATCCGCTCGAGCTCCAGAGAGAAGTGATAAGGCTGAGAGGATCATCGTTTTTCCGGCGCCGGTCTCTCCAGTGATGACAGTTAATCCCGGACCCGGCGAAAATTGGGCGCGTTCAATGACTCCAAGTGCAGAAATCTCCACTTCAATGAGAGCTTGCTTGCTCACTCTCCACGCCATCCCGCAACGGGCAATTGAAATTTAGCAACGAGACGGTTTGTGAAAGGAGAATTGTTCATCCGCGCTAGCGTGAAAGTGTGACTATCTCGGGTAATTCGAATCAGATCATCCATGAGAAGTGGTCGATTGCGGAATCCATCAGCGCTCAAGGTCGCATTCTCAGAGCGGACCGAAATGGAAATCTCGCTTCGAGGTGAAAGGACCATTGGCTTAGCAAAAAGCGCATGGGCAGCTAACGGGAGCAGTACGAGCGCGTCCACATCTGGCCAAACCACAGGGCCACCGGCAGAAAAAGCATAGGCAGTTGAACCTGTAGGTGTTGCACATAAGACGCCATCACAATTCCAGAGCGAGAGCGGTCGCTGATCCACTGAGACGAACAACTCCACCATTTGCGAGGATTCTTTCTCGATAACAATTTCATTGAGTGCCCAACCAGAGTCGACAATGTCGCCATGGCGTTCGATTTCATACGAGATGCTCATCCGCTTTTCGTAGACAAAATCATTATCGACGATAGCTTGAATAACTTCAGCGTTAGATGGTCGCTCTACTTCCGCAAGGAAACCCATGTGACCAATATTTATGCCAAGAATTGGAACTGAGGTGCCATAACTCATCTCCGCGCTGCGGAGCATCGTTCCGTCGCCTCCCAAAACAAGAATCAATTGAAAATCTTTGATAGGTCGTCCGGAATAGCGAGTTATTTCTGGAACTCCAGCACCGTCGCTACTCAGATGATGTTCTACGGCAATTCCCGAAGCCGCTAAGCCTCGAGCGATCTCAAGAGCGGTCGTCAGTGCGCTCTCGCGTTTAGGGTGAAG
>CAYQLC010000002.1:0-2823 GCA_964418325.1 uncultured Bifidobacterium sp. | reverse complement strand
GCTCGCACTCATTGTGGTCCTTGCGCAATTGCCGTGACTGCGCGATCGCGAGTGAGCTCTGGACTGCCTCGACGTAGCCAGAGGAAGTACTCAACATTCCCCGAAGGACCCGGAAGCGGGCTAGCGGTGACCCCTGAGACTCCCAATCCCATCTCCCATGCCGAACGAGCAACCTCTTCAATGGCAGTAAGTCGGAGCTCTGGATCTCGAACTACCCCTCCCGCGCCCAGCTTCTCTCGCCCCACTTCAAATTGAGGTTTCACCATAACGAGGAAATCCGCGTGTTCATCTGTGACGGAAACCAAGGCAGGTAATACCAGGGTGAGGGAGATGAAAGAGAGGTCTGCAACCACCAAATCCACCGGATCACCAACATGCTCAGGGGTTAAATGGCGGACATTGGTTCGGTCTAGAACTGTTACTCGAGGATCTTGACGTAACTCCCACGCAAGTTGGCCATATCCAACATCCACTGCGATCACTTGCCTTGCTCCATTACGCAAAAGCACATCGGTAAATCCGCCAGTAGATGCTCCCGCATCAAGGGCGCGCTTGCCAGAAACGCTTACCTGATCGAAGACTGCCAGCGCGCCGGCCAGCTTGTGTCCGCCACGAGAGACGAACTCCTCCCGATCTTCTGCGATAGCGATTGATGTTTCTGCATCCACTTGAGTCGCCGGCTTCGTAGCAGGAATACCTGATACGAGAACCACGCGCGCTTCGATTAGGTCGGTAGCAGCTTCGCGCGAACGCGCTAAACCGCGCCGCACTAATTCTGCATCAAGTCGCGACCTTGCCATCTTCTATAGACCTTCTATCTCCGAGAGTGCGCGTTGTAAATCGCCATGAATCTCTTCATATGCAGGGACGTGTTCGCTCACAGGGAGTTGAGCGATGGCCGCAATTTTCACTTTCATCTCTCCAAGAGACTCAGGTACCGGGGCGCTCACTGTGCCGCCTTGCTACGTTTTTTTACCGCGCTTTTCTTCGCAGTATTTTTAGTTGTTTTCCGTGGAGCTCTCGTTGATTTCTTTTTGCTCGAAACCTTCGCAGTACTAGCGCTTGAGCTCTTCTTGCCACTTTTGACTCCTAAAATTTTCTTAAGCTCCTGAACTTCTGCTTGCAACGCGCGCAGTTCGCTCTCCTTGGCTAATCCGAGCTTTTTCACTGCCTTCTCAGTTTCACGCTCAACGCGAATCTTGAGCGCATCCCCACTCTCTTTCACCCATGAATTGAGGGCCGCAGCCGCTTTCTCGGGATTAAAATCATTACCCAGTGCTTTTTGAGCATAGGCTCGAAAAGCTCCAATGAGGTCGGTACTACCTGTCATGACCGCTCCATTCTCAAGACTTTCAGGATGCCTAACGCTACCGCTTTCCGCCCGCTCTAGCGGGGCGAACAGCCCTACTAACGAGGTGTTATCGAGGTGACCTCGATATAGCTTCGCGACGCCAGAACGCTTCCTGCTCTCCAGAACCTACGCCGGATTCGGCCGCGAACCTCTACCCATTGATTGACTCGTACCGATCGAAAATCAGGAAATATATCCTTTTTTTCGCACTCAAGTTCCAATACTTCTCGAGCTCCTGGTTGCGGAATCTCCATCTTGCGTGCAAGCACCCCGGTCCGCGAAGTAGTTGCAGTGGCAATAAAACCTACAAGATGGACCTGGTTGCGGCCTACGAGTGCGGTTTCATTCTCTCGCGTTTTCATCGCGCTCGTTTTGTTCGAATTTTTTCTTATCGTTGAGCTCACTTACCCTCCTCGTTTGACTTGAACGAGTATCGCTTAGAGGGATGACATGAAAAAAGGAACTTGTGTACAAGTTCTGGTGTTATTTGAGTAGTTCACCGCGAGCTTGTGCATCAGTTTCTTGGTTGATATCAACCGCGGCAGCTTTGCCAAACCATACTCGCGCATCAACTTTTCGGCCTAACGCCTCGAGCGTATCCGCATAGGCGTAGCGCAACCGAGCAGACCATACTGGGTTGTTCTCTTGAAGCTCTTTGCACTCCAGCGAAGTTAATGCGGACTCCAATTCGCCAAGATCGCGACGTGCACCGCTGACGACTATTCGAAGCTCCACCTGACCATCCTTATCGAGTTTTTTCGCTTCTGGAGTTTTACTCAATTCAATTGCTTTCAAAGGCTCGCCTAGGCCACGATGGGCATCACACAACATGGGCCACATTGACGGATCACCTGTAATTCGAAATGCGGTCTTTAATTCACGAAGCGCGACATCAAATTTTTCCGCATTATATGCGGCTATTCCTGCCAATTCTCGAACTCTTCCTACCCGTGCCGCGCGAGCTGCTGCGGCAACGCCATGTGCATGCGCTCGTTCAGGGTCTTCTGGTAAGAAATGAACTAGTGCAAGTAAATGGCGAGCTGTTTGTTCTGCGTTATCCGATGCCAGAGAGGACAATTCGTGGAGAAGTTGCTTATCTATTTCCTCGCGATAAATCTCTTGTGGGATCTCTGGTTCGAGTCGACGGGGTTCTTCTTTCTTTCCGCCATCTATTTTTTTAGGACGATCAGTTCGTGACTTCCCTGAAAAACCCGATTTTCCTGATGATTTGTTAACTCCACCGGTTTTTCGGGAATCTTTATTTTTTCCACCATCTCGTGATGAGGAAGATCGGGAATCGCGCGAACGAGTTGGTTTCTCTCTACTCACCCACGACTCCAATCACTTGAGCTTTACAAACTATCGAGAAATGAAAAAGGGATGCAGTGTGACACTACATCCCTCTCTCGAATTTAAGTCCGGCGGCGTTCTACTCTCCCACAAGGTCACCCGTGCAGTACCATCGACGCTGA
>CAYQLC010000001.1:120595-138611 GCA_964418325.1 uncultured Bifidobacterium sp. | reverse complement strand
TTCGCAAATTTGGAATGAGACTGGCAATCTCACCTTCAAGTTCGACTGCACTTTTTCCTTGTAAATCTTGAGAACTTTTATAAGTGGCGCTTATCTGATCTCCCTCAGAAATATTTTGATAGGAGTCGATCACATAGGGCATAAGGTCTGAGATAAGTTGAAGTCGAGCAGCAATAAGTTGAGCGCCATATCGTGCTAAATGTTCATCCCATGGGATCAAATCCCGATCATGGGGTCGATTCTTAAGTAATACATTTCGTTGCTTGAGCGCTTTTTCGTAATCGGCAATTACCCCGGCATATCGTGGAGTGCGTGAAATTAGAAGAGTGTCTAAGAAATCCCGTCGTTCAGTTGGATCTCCCTTCACCAGGGATAAATCCTCAGGGGTGAAAAGAACCGCGCGCAGGTGTCCTAGAAGTTCTCTAGTCGATCGAACTGGTTGTTGATTGATTCGCGCTCTATTGGCCCTGCCTTGATTGATTTCAACTTCCAAGAGCTCTTCGCGACCGGCGGTCTCTACCTTGGCACGAATGTAAGCCTTTTCATGCCCCAGCTTTATAAGCGGATTATCTGATGATGTCCGATGTGAACGTAGATATGCGAGAAAACCGATTGCTTCCACAATATTGGTTTTTCCTTCGCCATTACTACCAACATATGTAGTGGTTCCAGGAGTTAAACGGAGCTCGAGATTCTCATAAGACCGAAAGTTAGTCAGTTGCAGATATGAAAGAAACACTGATTACACAGGTTACGAGGCGTATCGCATTGGCATAAGCAGGTAGCGATAACTCATATCGCTCTGGCCGTCTGCACTCTCTCGCCCTGAGAGAACCGCCGGCTTGCTTGCACCAGTAAATGCCATATCCACATATGCCGTGCCTAGAGCCGAGAGTCCGTCGACTAGATAGGTGGGGTTAAAAGCAATCGTAAAACCTTCACCATCAAAGGCAATCTCCAACTCCTCTGTTGCAGATGCTTCTTCGCCAGCGCCAGCTTCGAGCGTTAGTGCTCCCGGAGCAAAACTCAAACGCAACGGGATCGTTTTATCTGCGACGATCGCCACTCGCCGAACTGAATCTAGCAAGGGGGCTACTTCGATGATTGCTGTCGCGCTTCGATCACTTGGTAGTAGATGTCGATAGGGAGGAAATGTTCCATCTAACATTCGCGACGTCATTGATTTTCCTTCAGTAGAAAAACCTATAAGTCGCTCTTGTGCTGTTGCTGCTGCTAAAGCCAAACTCACATGAGCGCTTCCGGTTAAGGATTTAGATGCATCATGAAGAGTGCGAGCGCGAATAAGGGCAGACGCACTTGCACGAGGAGCTTCCCAAGTTAATTCACGAACAGCTAAACGATATCGGTCGGTTGCAGCGAGCGTTAATTTATTCTCTTCAATCTCTACATGTACTCCAGTTAACACTGGAAGTGAGTCATCCTTACCCGCCGCAATTGCCACTTGGTGGACTGCTTGCGCAAACAAATCTCCAGGGAGGCGACCAGTCTCACTTGGTAGCTCAGGAAGATTTGGATAATCATTTACCGGAAGGGTGGGCAACGCGAATTTCGCTGAACCAGAGACAATACTTACTCGGTTTCCATCTAATGAAATAGTTACAGGTTTATTAGGTAGTGATTTCGTAATATCTGAAAGAAGTCTTCCAGGAACTAATACTCGTCCCTCTTCTTTAACATCTGCACTCACTTCAGCTTTTGCAGAAGTTTCTAAATCATAACCAGCTAAATGAACTCCATCTTTCTGGTTTTTTTTCGCTTCAATAACAACACCTAATAGAACGGGCATGATTGGTCGCGACGAGAGGGATCGGGAAACCCAGGCAACCCCATCACTTAAAGCATCTCGCTCGATCACAAATCTCATTTGGCTATCTTCCCTTACTTCACTCTATTTGGCTCTGATGCGGGGTAATCCCCAGAGGGTTCCAGGGGTGAAATTCTTGTATGTATAAAGAAAGGAGATAGTAGTAGGAGTAAGTGGTGTGGATTATGGGGATAATGGGTATTTCCGCAGGTCAAGGGCGTTAGATACCTATTTATGAGTTGTGGATAAACCCGTGGATAATGTGGAGAAGTCGATATCTAGCGGGCTCTGGGAGGTTTTACCCACACGGGAAACTCTCAAGGAGGGGTTTACCCCCAAGGTTATCCCCAAGTGTGGAGTGGCTTTGAGTTGAGCTGAAAGCAGGGGCTCACCCCTGGCTGCGAGCCTGTTGGCGGATCCGGTTGGTCAGCTCGGTTACTTGGTTATAGATAGATCGGCGCTCTGCCATGAGCTGGCGAATCTTCCGATCAGCATGCATCACCGTGGTGTGGTCGCGCCCACCGAAAGTTTGACCAATCTTAGGTAGAGAGAGGTCGGTTAATTCTCGACAGAGGTACATCGCTACTTGGCGCGCATTTACCAAAGCTCGCGAGCGGGATGTGCCACATAGATCATCAATAGTAAGACTGAAGTAGGCAGCGGTTTGCGCCATGATTGTTGCTCCAGTGATTTCAGGTCCAGACTCGTCAGGAATCAAATCTTTAAGCACGATTTCTGCAAGTGATAAATCAACACCCTGTCGATTAAGGCTTGCGAACGCCGTGACTCGGATAAGCGCACCTTCGAGCTCACGGATATTTGTAGAAATCTTGCTTGCGATGTATTCGAGTACATCATCTGGTGCATTGAGTCGATCTTGCGCAGCTTTTTTGCGGAGAATCGCGATACGAGTCTCTAATTCTGGAGGCTGGATGTCAGTGATTAAACCCCATTCGAATCGCGAACGAAGTCGATCCTCAAGCGTTGCAAGTTGCTTTGGCGGACGGTCACTAGTGATGACGATTTGCTTGTTCGCGTTGTAAAGAGTGTTAAAGGTATGAAAAAACTCTTCTTGAGTTCGCTCTTTATTCTCTAAAAACTGAATATCATCAACGAGAAGTAGGTCAACATCGCGATAACGCTTTTGGAATACTGCTGATTTGTCATCGCGAATCGAATTAATAAAATCATTGGTGAACTCTTCACTTGAAACGTAGCGAACGCGCAGGTTGCCATATAACTCTTTCGCATATGCACCGATGGCATGGAGTAAGTGCGTTTTACCGAGCCCAGATTCACCGTAGATGAAGAGCGGGTTGTACGCCTTGCCTGGCGCTTCTGCAACGGCGACCGCGGCGGCATGTGCAAAACGATTTGATGAACCGATAACGAATGTTTCGAAGATATAGCGCGGATTCATACTCATTGCGCCAGATTCGGTTGTGACGGAAGGCTCAGAACTTCGTCCTGTTCCTGGACGAGGGGTTTCTACTTCGGTGATCACATCGCCAGGAACTTCGCGTTCGAGATTTTCATCGATGGTTACTGCAACTCGCACTTCTCGTCCTAATTGAGAACTGAGAACATCTGTGATGATTGAACGTAAGCGAGTTTCGAGGACATCTTTTGCAAATGCATTCGGTGCTGCAACAAGGAGCGTGGTTGTTCCATTGCTATCGATCAAACCCATTGGTTGTGTGAGTTGTAAGAATGCGCGGTGTTGCGGAGAGTCGGTGGCGATGAGCGAAATAGCGCTCTGCCACAGTTGCGGGAGCTCAATATCCAGGAGCGCGCTCTCATCAGCCATTTGGAATCCTTTCCACACCGGTTACCCACCGGTTATCCCCAAAGATATCCACAGGCTGTGGGCTATCTCGTGGATATTTGTCCGAATTGCACCAATATCTACTGGGGGAAGTAGCTTCTTCTGTGGAAGAAAGGCGACCCTATTCGGGGTTTTGGGAAAAAGCAAATAGTTATCCACAACTCTAAACTCTGGGTTTAGGCTCCCACCACCCCTCTCCGCTACCTCCTCTCCCCTCGATACTGAGTTTGACCACACCACCTCACCTTCCGTACCGTTTACCTCCTGCACTAGTACTCAAGTACTTGTGCCTGCATGACTTCCTCAATCAACGATCTTTAGGAGATGTACGTGAAGCGGACTTTTCAACCCAATAATCGCCGTCGGGCAAAGACTCACGGTTTCCGCGCTCGTATGTCTACCCGTGCCGGCCGTGCCGTTCTCGCTGCGCGCCGCGCAAAGGGACGCTTACGCCTGTCGGCATAAGTACTTGCGCTAAAGGCACCCGCTGATGTTGGCGCAGAAGAACCGCCTTCGGAAAGCGAGCGAGTTCGCACTTGCGAGTAAAGGGGTGCGGATATCTGGAGAGAATTTTCTGCTCTATGTAGCTGCACCAAGTGGTGAGCAGGCAGGAGCACCGGTGAAGGTGGGCCTAATAGTGGGAAAGAATGTTGGCGGCTCGGTAATTCGCCACCGCGTCTCTCGCCAAATTAGACATGCAATAGCGCCACATTTACATCAGTTTCCCAGCGGAACCCTCCTTCTTTTCCGTGCGCACCCAGGGGCGGCGCGGAGCGCTGAGAAAAATCTCAGCGGGGAAATCGCTGAACTGGTTGCCAAGTATCGCGCTCGTCGCGCATCGGTGGCCCAATGATCACTCTCATTCGCTTTTATCAACGGTGGATATCACCGGCGTTTCCAGCCCGCTGTAAGTATTACCCCACCTGTTCTGCTTATGCGATTTTAGCGATTCGGAGCAAAGGGTTTTTTATTGGCGGAGCGCTAGCGCTCTGGCGCCTGGTTCGATGCAACCCGTGGTCAATGGGTGGAATTGATTACCCACCAGGTGGACGTGAAATTGTTATGGGGGATACAAATCAACAATTAATAGCGAGAAAGGCGAGTAAATAGTGGGTATTTTCAATCCGCTTTATGATGCGATCTCTTGGATTATTCTCCTCTTCCACTCGCTTTTTGAGCCGCTATTTGGTTCCGATAGCGGAGTGACTTGGTCGCTAGCGATTATTTGTTTAGTGGTACTAATTCGAATCATTTTGATTCCGCTTTTTGTCAAACAAATTAAAAGCCAACGTGCGCTGACGGTATTGCAGCCTGAGATGAAGGCTATTCAACAGAAATATAAAGACGATCGTCAGAAGCAATCAGAAGAGATGATGAAGCTTTACAAAAAACATGGCACCAATCCGTTGGCATCATGTTTCCCACTGTTAGCACAGGCACCGATCTTCTTTGCTCTTTTCACTGTACTTAATGGAATCGCACAAGATGTGCCGCGTGGTGTTCTTACACAAGCAGATGTAGATAGCGCGGCTAATGCTGGTTTCTTTGGTGCACCGATTGCTGCTACTTTCTTGATGGGTGCAAATGACATCGTTAAGTTGGGTGGTACTCCAGCAACAGTAAAAATTATCACGCTGATAATGATTATTTTGATGTCAGCTTCAACATTTATTACTCAACGTCAACTCATGGTTAAAGGAATGCCAAAGAATGATGGCCAACCAAACATGATGTTGCAGCAGCAGAAAATCTTGCTCTATTTATTTCCGATAATTTTTGCTGTTACCGGAATCAATTTTCCGGTCGGAGTTTTACTTTATTGGTTGACCACAAATCTTTGGACGATGGGCCAACAGTTTTACGTCATCAAAAGAAATCCAACTCCTGGATCTCCTGCATATTTTGAGTTGGAAGCTAAGCGTGCGAAAAAGGCAGGAGTGACGCCCACCCCAGAAGGTGATGAGGTAACGAATAATGGTTCTGTTGCCGTAGAGGAGCCGAAGGGGCAGCGCCAGCAACCTAAGCGCGAGAAGAAAAAGAAGAAGCGTTGAGAAAGCGTACAAATAACTCAAAGTAGGACAAAAGTGTGCATTTACCCCAGAAATGGGAGTTTGGAGAGGGTTTATGGCGGAGAAGAGTCTCATAGCGCGACTTGAGGAAGAGGGCGACCGAGGGGCAGATTACCTAGAGGCGCTTTTGGATATCGCCGATCTACCTGGCGATATTGATATCGATGTAGAGAATGACCGAGCAGCGCTGGCGATCGTTGGTGGGGAGTTGACCCATTTGATTGGTCGAGAGGGCGAGGTTCTTGAAGCGCTTCAGGAATTAACCCGGATGGCGGTACAGCGGGAGACTGGAGAGCGCTCGCGCCTTATGCTCGATATTGAGGGTTTCCGGGCCAAGAAAAAGGATGAACTACGTGCCCTCGCCGAAAGTACTGCTGACGAGGTGAAAAAGAGTGGCGTGGCAGTGGCGCTCAAGCCTATGAATGCCTTTGAACGTAAGGTAATTCATGATGCGATTGGCGAGCTTGGCCTCTCGAGCGAATCTGAAGGGGAAGAGCCAGAGCGGTATATCGTCGTTCTTCCTGCTGAGTAATGCCCCCAGAGATCCAGGTTTCACGGGAAACATTTGAACCCTATGCCCATCTTCTGCAGAACGAGGGGGTAGAGCGAGGGCTCATCGGCCCCCGGGAGGGGGAGCGGATATGGGATCGCCACATCTATAACTCTCTCCCCCTAGCAACCCTGATTCCAGAGGGAGCGCGAACCATAGATATTGGCAGCGGCGCAGGTTTGCCGGGAATAGTCCTGGCGCTAGCCCGCCCAGATATCTCCATGCTCCTCCTGGAGCCCTTAGAGCGGCGGTGCATCTTTCTCCGAGAGGCTATTGAGCGATTAGCGTTGACTAATACCCAGGTGGAGCGGAAAAAGGCCCTGGATTTTCAAGGGAAATTTGATGTCGTTACCGCTCGAGCGGTAGCCCCGATGGATCGATTACTGGCTTGGAGCTGGCACCTTCTCGCTCCAGGTGGGCGAATCCTTGCCATGAAGGGAGAGCGAGCTGAAGAAGAGTTGGCTCACACCCCCCTCTCGCGATACATGGGAGCGAGCGGAGAAATCCTTGAACCAGCGCTACCTACTGGTGGATGCAAGGTGATTTCCATAGAAAAGGCTGGTTAACTGCGCTCTATGAGCGCCACTGTTTCCCGTGAAACAAAAGCTGTAGTCGGGGTGCGACGCCTTAAAGAGCCAATGATTCCCAGCGGTGCCACTCGAATTATCACCGTTGCCAACCAGAAGGGTGGGGTAGGTAAGACCACCACAGCGGTAAATATTGGCGCTGCCCTCGCGATGGGTGGGCTAAAGGTTCTCCTTATTGATCTGGATCCGCAAGGAAATGCCAGTACAGCATTTAATGTGCCGCACCACGAAGGTGTACGTGGCACCTATGAACTCCTTGTTGAAGGCGTAGATATCGCATCACTCCGACAACGTGCCGAGGGTTATCCCAAATTAGATGTTGTGCCAGCTGGGGTGGATCTCGCTGGCGCTGAAATTGATTTAGTCGAGCTAGAGCGTCGTGAGTTCAAATTACGCGATGCGATCAATTACTTGCAAGAGTCGACGCACAATAATTCAAGTGAACGCTATGACTACATCATCATTGATTGCCCGCCGAGTTTAGGTTTACTGACACTTAATGCGTTAATTGCAGCGCATGAATTATTGATTCCGATCCAATGCGAGTACTACGCGCTAGAAGGTTTAACCCAATTAATAAAAATTATCTCCTTAGTAACGGAAAACACCAATCCGCATTTACAAATAGGTGCAATCTTATTAACGATGTTCGATGGAAGAACTCGTCTTGCACATGATGTTGCAGCCACTGTTCGTTCACATTTTCCCGAACAAATATTAACAACAGTTATTCCTCGTGCAGTTCGTGTAAGTGAAGCTCCCTCTTATGGGCAAAGTGTGTTGACTTATGACATGTCATCTCCTGGCGCCCTTGCTTACCTTGCAGCGGCTCGTGAATTACATGAGAAAGGGCGAAAGTAATGAGCACACGTAAAGGTGGTCTCGGGCGAGGATTAGGTTCACTTATTCCAACTGGAGAACCAAAACAACTTTCATCGGTAGTTGCCGGCGTGCAAGTCGATGTTGCAAATCTCAATCGAATTCCCATTAATTCCATCTCTCCAAATCCTCGACAACCACGAACTGTTTTTGATGAAGAGAAGATGGCAGAGCTGATTACCTCAATAAAAGAGGTGGGAGTACTACAGCCACCCGTTGTTCGAGTTGTAAGTGACGGTCGTTATGAATTGATTATGGGTGAACGTCGCTGGCGCGCGGCGAAGGCCGCTGGCCTTACTGAGATTCCCGTAATCATTAGACAAACTCCAGATGATCAATTATTACGCGAAGCGTTACTCGAGAATATCCACCGTTCAGAATTAAATGCGCTAGAAGAGGGCGCAGCCTACGAACAACTTCTCAATGACTTTAACTACACACATGATGAATTAGCCCAAAAAATTGGGCGTTCTCGCCCCCACATCACGAATACCTTACGGCTGCTGCAACTACCCCCCAACGTGCAAAGACGGGTAGCAGCCGGTGTTCTCTCTGCTGGCCATGCTCGAGCACTCCTGGCGCTAGGCGACTCGGCCGCGATGGAACGGCTAGCTAATCGCATCGTCACCGAAGGGCTCAGTGTTCGCGCAGTCGAGGAAATTATTTCGGTGGGCGTTAAAGGCGGGAAGAAGAAGTCCGCTTCGGGTAAGAGTAAAGGCGCATCACCAGAATTAGCAGAGCTTGCTGAAGAGCTGGGAGATTTCCTGAACACCCGAGTAACAATCGATAAGGCAACCGGGAAAAGCAATGGCAAGATCATCATTGAATTTGCATCAGGGGAAGATTTACGTCGAATCATCGAAGAGATAGAGGGGTAGCCATGGCACATTTTGAAGCAACACCGATTGCAGGATCAAAATCTGGATTAGGTGAAGGAACGCTCTGGGATGAGCGACGCAAGAGTTTCCTCTGGGTAGATGTACTCGATGGGTATATTAAAGAGTATCTACCCAAGAGCAAAGAGATAATTGCACATAGGGTCGGTGATTTTGTTAGCTATGTAGGCAAACGTAAATCCGGCGGCTTTGTCATTGCTCTAGGAGATCGCCTGGCAACGATAGATGAGAACTTTGCAATCACTAGAGAGGTCGATATGCATATCGACCGAAAGGTCGGACAGACTAATGATGGCAATATTGATCCATGTGGTTGTCTATGGATTGGAGTTGCTGAAGCTGTCGCCGAATCTAAGGCCGGAGATCTTCGCCGTATAGATCATCACTTTAATTCCAGCACCCACCGAAAGAATGTCCAGATCTCCAATGGAATCGATTGGTCTCTTGATGGCACAATCATGTACTACATTGATTCTGCTCCCCGTGAGATTTCTCGCTATCAATTCGACCCGGTCAAGGGCGAGATAATCAAGGAGCTTCCTGCGATAGATGTCAGCGATGTAACGGGCGTGCCTGATGGAATGTGTACCGATTCGCTCGGCAATCTTTGGGTTGCTTTTTGGGGATGTGGCCAAGTGCGCAATTACTCTCCAGAGGGTGAACTCCTTAACATTGTTCAAGCGCCAACAGCCCTAACCACCTGTCCATCATTTGGTGGTGATGATCTCAAGACTATGTTTATAACATCAGCTCAGGATCACTATCAACCAGAGTTTGCCTTTGATGCCAATAACGATAAATACGGCGGAATGTGCTTTGAGGTGGAACTTCCGATAGCAGGAAAGCTCGACAACTACTTTTTAGGGTAGTTACTTAACAGCTTTTGGATTCTCGCCCCCGCGGCGGGCAATCTCTTCCTTGACGACATTACCAAGGGCAGCAACACCTTTACGGATTCGTTCGGGCGTCGGGTGGCAATACGAAAGCCTCATCTGCCAACTGCCAAAACCATCTGCGTAGAAGGCAGTTCCGGGAACGTATGCAACTTTTGCGGCGATGGCCCGCGGCACTAGAAGTTTGGTATCAATCTCTGGTGGCAGGGTGACCCACACATAAAAACCACCCTTGGGTCTGGTCCACGTTGCGCTCGCCGGGAAATGAGCATCGAGGGTTTCCAACATGGCATCGCGGCGCTCTTTATATAGCGAACAGAAAGAGGCAATTTGATCGCGCCAAGGTTCGTGGGCGAGATAACTGGAGATTGTTAATTGTGCAAAGTTAGATGGACAAAGCACCGAAGACTCGTTGGCGATAATCAACTTATCTTTTACGCCTTGCGGTACCAAAGCCCAGCCCACACGTAACCCGGGCACGATGGTTTTCGAGAAGGAACCCAGATAAATGACATTTTCATGATCTTCAGCGCGCATCGCATTGGGAACCGGGCCATCGAACCCAAGAAGTCCATAAGGATTATCCTCGACTACAAATATCTCAGCTTCTCTACAAATATCGAGGATTTCCGTTCGCCGCGATGCCGGCATAGTCACACCAGATGGATTTTGGAAATTAGGAATGCAATAGAGGAATTTGATTTTCCCTCCCGCAGCGCGCACTTTTGTAATTGCCTCGGAGAGCGCAGAAGGAATTAAGCCTTTCTCATCCATTGCAATATGAACCACTTGGGATTGGTACTGAGCAAAGACACCTAGAGCACCTACATATGACGGCGCTTCAACGAGAATGACATCGCCTGGATCAATAAAAATTCGAGTGATGAGATCGAGCGCAGCTTGGGATCCAGTAGTGATGACTACATCATCACTCTTGGCGCGAATGCCCTCGAGCGCCATCATCTCGCAAATTTGTTCGCGCAAGCGGGGATGTCCTTGGCCACTCCCATACTGGAGAGCTTCCTGACCATTATCGAGAATCAATTTCTTCACTACATCAGCCATCATCTCCATAGGTAAAGCGGAGAGATTTGGCATGCCCCCGGCTAGCGAGACTATTTCGGGACGAGAGGCGACGGCGAAGAGCGAGCGAATCTCGCTGGGCACCATGCGGGCTGCTCGCTCTGCATATCGTGCAGTGAGGTTCTCTTCATGGGGGACCAACTTCGACATGGGTGAACTTTACCCTGTCGTCAGGGGGAGATATTCCGGAATTACGAGGCTATTTTCGAAGGCCAGCTTTTCGAAGATCTGCAATCGAGAGAGTGCCGGTTGCTGCATCTTCCTCGACTGCCAAGTAGAGACGTTGAATGGCAACAACAAATGCTTCGGCCAAGGTATCCCGGAATCCTGCGCGCGCAAGTTTCGTTGCGTCCGATTCATTGGTGAGATAACCAAGGTCGACACGGACAGCGGGAGCTTTCGTTAAGCGAAGTAGTTCCCACGTTCGAGCATGTGTTCGGCAGTTCAACAAATCTGTTCTCGCTGATATCTCTCGTTGGATCAAGGTAGCTAATTTTTCACCGACAACAGAGTGCACCTCGCGGGCGTCACTCCCGTAGTAGTAGGTGGCTACTCCAGAGGCAATCGGATTTGCATGGTGTTCTAGATGAAGTGAGATGACAAGATCTGCCCCACATTTATTGGCAAATTCGATTCGCTCTAATTCGGAAGGGTTAGTCTCTTTTCCGCGGGTCAAGAAGGTACGAACACCCAAGGCATTGAGTCGACCCTCTAGTCTCTGCGCTACATCAAGGACTATTTGCGCTTCATTTAATCCGAACGCTTCAGAACCTTTTGCGCTGCCACCAAAGCTTGGATCGAGAACGACTACCTTTCCATTTAAAGCTGGACCACGCCTACGGACCAAATACTCATCGCGCAGAGTTGAGGGCGTGCCCCCTTTGACGGTCCCCGTTAGTCGAATAAGTGCTTTGAATGTTCCTACACCGGCGATGCCATCTGCAGAGAGCCCAACTTGGCGTTGAAATTCTTTAATTGCTGTTTCGGTAAGTGGACCATAGATTCCATCAATCCGACCGCAATCAAAGCCCATCTCGGTCAAACGTTGTTGCAATGTAGTGACATCATCACCGCGCATCAAAGCGCCAGGTATTACTGAAAGAGTACGATCGCCCAACCTCCAGCGCGCTTCTTCAAGTGCAAGATAAGTGCTGCGCGTCAATATTCCTGTCGCCGATAAGCCCCGGCTCTGCTGGAAATGGGCCAGCGCTGCGACGACATCGCTATCGAATGATGCAGGAGTGTTTCGAAGTAAACCTAAGCGAGCGAGCGAGGCGATTACTTCGGTGACAACTTGACCGCTATCACCGGGTTGTGCGAGCGCCTCATCGACCACGGTTTAAATAAAACCTTCGAGTTCCTTCATGATTGCAGGCTTCGGACGAGCGCCAATTATGGTCTTTACTACCTGGCCATTGACGAAGAGATTCATCGTTGGAATTGAGGTGATTCCATATTTAATGGCGATTGCGCTCTCTTCGTCGGTATTGAGTTTGACGATCTTGAGTTTTGCAGCATGCTCTGAGGCAATTTCTTCGAGGATGGGTGCAACAGCCCGACACGGTCCGCACCATTCTGCCCAGAAATCAACGAGTACTGGGGTGCTGCTCTTTAAGACTTCGGCGTCGAAAGTCGCTGTCGTTACTGCCTTTGTTGCTCCCATATTTCTCTCTTCTCTCTACTTTTATATGGTGAAAACTCTAGTGCCCGGCAAGGAATCGTTCAGCATCTAAGGCTGCAGCACAGCCAGATCCAGCGGCAGTGATTGCTTGACGGTAGGTATGGTCAACAAGATCTCCGCATGCAAAGACCCCTTTGAGGTTAGTAGCTGTTCCAGCGCGACCGGCGCTACCAACAATCACATATCCCTCATCATCGAGTTCAACCTGGCCCTTGATTAACTCACTACGTGGGTCATGTCCGATAGCAACAAATAATCCAGTGACATCAAGGGAGCCTTCTTTGCCATCTACCGTGTTACGAATTTTCAATCCAGTCACCTTGTCATCGCCAAGAACATCTATTACTTCGTGATTCCAAAGGAATTCAATTTTGGGATTTGCTTTAGCACGGTCAGCCATGATCTTTGAAGCACGTAAAGTATCGCGACGATGAATCAAGATCACCTTTTCAGCAAAACGAGTGAGAAAATTAGCCTCTTCCATTGCGCTGTCACCACCACCTACTACGGCGATTACTTGATTACGAAAGAAGAAACCATCACATGTCGCACACCAAGAGACGCCGCGACCAGAGAGACGTTTTTCATTTTCTAGTCCGATTTCTCGATATGCAGAGCCGGTTGCAAGAATCACAGCTTTAGCGCGAATCTCATTTCCGCTTCCATCTTTGAGAATCTTGATATCACCGTCAAGGGACATCTCGACGATGTCATCAGTGACAATCTCTACATCAAATCGCGCAGCTTGCTTGCGCATGTTCTCCATTAAATCCGGTCCCATGATTCCTTCAGGGAAGCCCGGGAAATTTTCGACATCAGTGGTATTCATCAGCGCACCACCAGCGGTGACCGAACCTTCATAGAGCAAGGGCTTAAGTTGAGCCCGTCCGGCATATACCCCAGCGGTATATCCAGCTGGGCCAGATCCCACTATGACAACTTCTCGAATAAGGCCAGGATTCGTAGTGCTCACGGCCGCCATACTATCTTCAACCAGAATCAGTCTTCGGCTATTCCTCGCCTCGGAATCGCGCTCTAATCTGCCGATAGAGCGATGTGATTTCCTCCACTTTCGCCACTCGACCGCCATATATATAGGTGAAACCAAAAAGTAGTGCGCCAATCGTCAAGGCGAGCGCATTGCTTATCCAACCTACGCCCGCAAAACCCGTGATCAGAGCGAAAGCTCCAAAGCTTGGGATTATTGCGACGCAGGAGAGCAGGAGAAGTTTTCCGTGAGAACGAAGGAGCTCTCGCTTAGGGAATTTTCCAACTCGCCGCTCAAGGGCCCGAAGAGATAAGAGGGTACCCACGATATTGCTAATTCCAAGAATTATCGCCAGAGCGACTGTGACATATCTAAACGGAATAACATTTTCGGCGACAACGGCTAAAACCATCATCGATCCTGTTGCAAAGAGATTGATGATTACCGGTGTTTTAGTATCTTCATAGGCATAAAACCCTCGAAGTAAAAGAGGCATTGTGCTGAATGGAATCAATCCAAGAGCAAAACCAGCAAGTACTAATCCAATCTGCCGCGAATCTTCAGCGCTAGTTCCCGCGTACAGCAGTGATGCGATAGCTGTTCCAAATGCTATGAAAACAACGGTACTTGGTGCAGTTGCTACCGCAATATTTCGAAGAGATTCGACCAGATTATTTTTTACTGACTCATTTCTCTGCTCGTGGGCAAGGCGTGAGATTTTTGGTAAGAGCGCGGTTATGACGGAAACTGTAATAACCGAGTGTGGAAGTATGAAGATAAAATATGCATAAGAGTAGGGAGTGAAACCAACTCCAGTGGTGATTCCTTCTAATTTAGCTTGTACAGCCGCAGAGGTAGCAACCTGAACTATTATCAAATATCCAATTTGATTAATAAGGACAAAGAGAAGAGTCCAGCTACCTAACCGAAAAGATTTTCCAAGATCAGAATTTCGCCAATCAAATCTAACCTTTAAATGTAATCCGGATTTTTTCACCACAGGAATTAGCACTAAGGCTTGAACTACGAAACCAAGCGTGGTCCCAATCCCAAGCAAGGCGGTTTGCGTTGGTGTGATGGTGTCAGCGCTGACGTCGGGGGCGATCAAGAGAAAAGCAAGCAAAACGCCAATACCGACAAGATTATTGAGCACCGGTGCCCACATCATGGGCCCAAACTTCCCGCGAGCATTGCCAATTTGCGAGAGAATCACGAAGATTCCCATCATCAATATCTGTGGCAGGCAATAGCGCATGAAAGTGATTGTTAACGAACGCTCGGTTTCAAAGCCGGCAAGGGAGAAGCGTGGAGCATAAATTCGTGTAATTAGGGGCGCAAGAATAATGCCCAGCGCAGTGATAAATAGTAAAAGAGCTGCTACCGATGTAAGTAATCGTGAGGCAAAAGCTGAACCTCCATCGTCATCCTCGCGCATAGAGCGAACAAGTTGCGGAACAAAGACGGCATTAAGCGCACCACCTGCTAGCAAGATGTAAAGAATTGTTGGAATGGTATTGGCAACATTGAAAGTATCAGCAAAGAGGGCTGTGCCAAGAGCTGCAACAGTAAGGAGGTTACGAATTAATCCGGTGAACCGAGAGACTATTGTTCCAGCAGCCATAATTGCAGAAGATTTGATGAAGTCTGGCTCTTCTTGATTCATCAACTCACCGCTCTTCGCTTGGCTCGTCGGTATATCTGGAATCCACTTGCGCTGACTAAAAGTATGGCAGCACCAAGCATGACCCAGCTGATGACAGCGCTAATCCTGGTGATAGTAAATTCTAAGTAGTTGCTCTCACCGTATCGAGCCCCCTTGAGGGTCTCTAGTCTCGCCTCGACCCGAACTTTCCCATTGGCAACCGCCTTGGCGGTGATGAGTACCTGCTTTCGCGAGTTCTCTGCAATTCGCACTTTTTTAGCGGTATCGATGACTATTCGAGCATTTTCAGCATGCAGGATAAGCACAACGTCAACGGGCGAAGAGAATTCGTTGACAATTGTTACAGGAACTTCTTCGTTAGTTGAGGTGAGTGTGTAGGTCCCTGGTAAAACTTTTACCTTTTTCTCTAGTCGATCGACGGTGCCATTGAGAAGAATGGAGAGATATTGGACCTGTTTTTTTGATAACTCTGGATTAAGGAGTGCATTACTTCTGAGCGCAACCTCTGCGACTTCGGGATCAGAAGTTATTGAGCCTATTTTGTTTAAATTCTTGTGAATAACAGAGAAAGCGCGCTTTGCTTGATTAGTAGGGGATTTTCTGGTGAAAGTAGCGCCATCAGGTAAGCCGGCAGAGATGGGCAAATCAAGGGCTCTACCCAGGCGCAATGAGCTGACGCTTTGGATTTGGGAGAATTCGACCTCGGAGACTTTTTTGCGCGCTGCAATATTTGGTGAACCATAAGGAAGTGCAAAAACTAAGTTATTGCCAATACTCGCCCGTAATAATTCGAGGAAACCTTTGGAGACTTCAGCATATGCTCCTGGTTGATCCGGAAGCACTGTGTACCCATCGCTCATATCTACTAGTTCTTCGATTACCTGCGGATCAATTAACCAGCTGCCAATCTTTGGTGCAGTTCTAACTTTTTCAAATAGTTCTCCACCGGTTGATATCGACTCTCCTAGTGAGTCATCAGTAAATTTTCCATTTACCTCGCGATGAAAAGTATCTGAAATTACGATGATAGGTGTAGGTGCTGCACTACCAAGTTGCGCTAACGGATTTGTCAGGAGAAAAATCAATGCTAAGACTGAAAGCAGAATTCTCCTCGAGAAAATCATGACCGTAGATTTCCAGAACGCTGAATCAATTTTCTTTCATCGGGATAGGCAAGAGTCTTGGCGATGTCATCTAATGGAAACCATTTCACGTCATCAACTTCGCTGATCTGCGCCTCAAGTTTTCCGGATTTTTCGGTGAAGAGGAAATGGTGGACTGTCTTGTGGATTCGTTTTCCTTCGGCCATAAACCAAAAATCAATCACGCCAAGTGAGCGAGTAATGGAACTCTTGATTCCAGTTTCCTCGCGTACCTCGCGAAGGGCAGCCTCCTCGGGACTCTCTCCCGCTTCGATATGTCCTTTAGGTAATGACCAGAGCATTCGACCACGCTTATCGATGCGACCAATGAGCAGCCCCATCTCTCCGCTCTTGTCTACGACTAAGCCACCGGCGCTCACCTCTTCCACTCGTTTTCCAGGATTCTTACGAACCTGTTTTTTGGCGCCAGGAGCTTTCGCTCCATTTTTATTATTTTTGCCTTTGCCCTTACCTTTTCGAGGGTGTGCAGATTTGGCGCGCGCCGTCGAAGAGGATGAGGGCGTTGAGCGAGTAGGAGGCGAGGAAGGCGAAGAGACTGGTGCAATAAAAACCGGCTCGAGCCCGCCCTCACCCGAGGTCCGGGACATACCCCTACCTTACCCGCGTACCCTTATCGCCCATGAGCGCAATCTCGCCAGAACAGGCAAAAGCGGCCGCGAATCTGGTCACATTGCCTCGGGCAGCGGTGGAATTGGCGCGCGAATTTCGAGGGGCTGGCTTTCGTCTGGCCTTGGTCGGTGGTCCGGTGCGCGATGCGCTCCTCGGACGCGGTGGCAATGATCTTGATTTCACCACTGATGCACGACCGGAAGATTCGATGAAAATACTTAAACGATGGACCGATGCAACTTGGGATACCGGCATCGCTTATGGAACTGTTGCTGGGAAGAAAGGTGATGTCACCGCAGAAATCACAACCTTCCGAAAAGATTCATACAACAGTGATAGTCGGAAGCCATCTGTTGAATATGGCGATAGCTTGGAAGGAGATCTTCGACGGCGAGATTTTACTGTCAACGCAATGGCCTTAGAGATTGGTGAGAGTACGAATACTTTTGTCGATCCATTTGGTGGGCTAAAGGATTTAGTAGCAAAGAAAATTCGTACACCTATTGCCGCCACAGAATTATTTTCTGAAGACCCACTGCGAATGATGCGTGCTGCCCGGTTTGCTGCGCAATTAGCTTTCGATGTTGATGAAGAAGTGATTGCCGCAATTACGCAAATGAAAGAGCGCTTGACGATAATTTCAGCTGAACGGATTCGTGAGGAATTTGTGAAGACTCTCATGTCTACCAATCCTCGTCGCGGATTGATGTTGATGGTCGATACTGGTCTCTGTGAGTATTTTCTTCCGGAGCTACCTATGCTTCGTCTTGAGATTGACGAACACCATCGCCACAAAGATGTTTATGAACACTCCTTGATAGTCCTAGAGCAAGCGATGGAAATGGAAGAGCGATTAGGTGGACCTAATCTCACCATTCGTCTTGCTGCCCTTCTTCATGACATTGGAAAACCAAAAACGCGTGCCTTAATAGAAGGTGGTGGAGTGTCATTTCACCACCACGAAATTGTTGGCTCGAAGATGACCAAGAAACGGTTGAAGGAGCTGCGCTTTGATCGGGAGACAATCGATGATGTCTCAGCGCTGGTAGCGCTCCATCTGCGTTTTCATGGATACGGTAGCGGCGAGTGGACAGATAGTGCCGTGCGTAGATATGTGCGAGATGCTGGAGATTTATTGGTCCATTTGCACGTCCTGACCCGGGCTGATTGCACTACTCGGAACGTACGCAAGGCTCAAGCGCTCGCCGCTACTTATGATGAACTAGAGGCGCGTATCGATCAATTGGCTCAGGAAGAGGAGTTGGCAGCAATTCGACCAGATCTCAATGGAAATGAAATTATTGA
>CAYQLC010000001.1:86753-120495 GCA_964418325.1 uncultured Bifidobacterium sp. | reverse complement strand
AGGAAGAGGAGTTGGCAGCAATTCGACCAGATCTCAATGGAAATGAAATTATTGAGATTCTCGGAATCAAGCCAGGCCCTCTCGTCGGAAAAGCGTATGACCATTTATTAGAGCTACGCATGGAGCATGGCCCGCTTGGACGAGACCGTGCTATTGAAGAGTTACAAAAATGGAGTAAGCAGCAGGGTGGATAAGTGATTACACCTCGAACTCTTTACGTTCCTTTTGATCACTTACATCGCAAGTATGGAATCTTACGCACAGCCGATAAGAAAAATGACCGGATACTTTTCGTTGAAAGTGAGCGGATGCGTACCGGTAGAAACTGGCATCCAGAACGTCTCTTCTCTCTTATTTCAAGCGCTCGACATTTTGCCGAAGATTTACAAAGCGAAGGATTTGAAGTTGAGTATATAAAGGCTGCAACGACGAAGGATGGAATTCTTCAAGCACAGCGTGACTATCCAAAAAATTTGCTGTGCGCAACAAAGCAATCGTCATTTAGGTTGCAAAAAACGCTTGAGGATTTAGGTTTCGATTTTGTCGAGAATGATTTTTTTCTTACACCTCAGGCGACTTTCGAGAAGTGGGCTAGCAGTCAAAAGACTTATGTCATGGAAAACTTCTATCGAGAGCAACGACGTCGCCTCAACATACTTATGGATAATGGAAAACCAGCAGGAGGCGCATGGAATTTCGATAAAGAAAATCGCTTGCCTCCCCCAAAGAATTACTCATGGCCAGCGTATAGGGGCTTTGAGCGTGATGAGATAGACGACCAGGTAGCAGCTGAATTGGGAATTGAAGCAAGTTCCACATGGGCCACCACTCGGTCAGGTGCATTAAAACAGTTAAAACATTTCATTAATCATCATTTTGCGAATTTTGGTCCTTACGAAGATGCGATGGCTCTAGATAGTTGGTCGCTACACCACTCTGTGATTAGTCCTTACATTAATAATGGTTTGCTTCATCCAACGGAAGTTGTCGATGCTGCAATGAAGGCGTTTAATTCAGGAAAGATACCTATCGAATCAGCGGAAGGTTTTATCCGCCAGGTAATCGGTTGGCGTGAGTATATAAACGGCATGTACTGGCACCTTGGTTCAGATTACCGAGATAACAATCTTCTCAGTGCTAATCGGAAGTTGTTACCGCTCTTCACTTCAAGTTCCAAAACAGAGATGAATTGTGTTCGATCAATCGTACGCGATGTGGAACTCCGCGCATGGGTGCACCACATTCCACGCTTGATGGTGCTCAGTAACCTCGCGTTAATCACAGGGACTAATCCACAACAATTTTTAGAATGGATGCGAGAGCGATTTATAGATGCATCCGAGTGGGTGATGGTCCCCAATGTCATCGGGATGGGTGTTCATGCTGATGGGGGCCGAATGATGACTAAACCTTATGCAGCAGGGGGCGCTTACATATCGCGGATGTCTGAATACTGCAGCGCTTGTCGCTATAACCCAAAATTGCGCGTGGGGGACGATGCCTGCCCGTTCACAACTTTGTATTGGGATTTCCTTGATCGCAATAAAGAAGTGTTTGCGAAAAACCATCGGATGTTCCAACAAATCAATGGCTTAAAACGTTTGAGCGATTTACCAGAGTTACGGGAGCGTGCAAAAGAAGTACTTGCAGGACTTGAAAAGGGTGAGATTTAGCCTTTAGTTGCTTCTGAGGAGGCCAGCATTATTAGCAAGAGTTAGTGCTTGATTGAGCTGTTTGTTAAAGTAGGACCAGCCACCTGGAGGTTCAATGAAAATGTATGGTCAAAAATATCGATTGCTCTCGGGTTTTTTCAGCGCTGTTCTATTTCTAGCTTTGGTACCAGTAGCCCAGGCTTCGGGAACAGTTCCTGCACAACAGAAGAAGTTTATGGATATTGTTAAGAAAGGTGCGAAAGCGTATCAAGATGCAAAAACAGATCTTAAGTCGTCAGTAGCGCTTCGGAAGCGTGATAAAGATGCTTGTGCAGTGCTTAATAATTTGAAAGCGACAAATTGGGTTGGGAAGATTGCTGATATCGGAGCGAATAGTGAGGGCAAGGCCTACATTCAAATCGAAATAGATTCTGATATCCGAGTTCAAACATGGAGCAATGCATTTTCAGATATTCAAGACAATACGTTGATTCCGGAGAACTCTAAGGTGTTCAACGCAATCATGGACGGTGAAAAGGGCACTCCAATAACATTTTCGGCTCAGTTTATAAAAGGGTCGAAAAGTTGTCTTAAAGGAACAAACCTAACTGAATACTTCTATGCGACTGATCCAAAATTTGTCGTGAAGATAACAGCAGCCAAGTTAGGTAAATAAAAAAAGAGTAAAGCCCCCAAGCCGAGACTAGGGGGCTTTACTCTTTATGCCTTAGTTACATCTGAGCATCTTCTGATTTTACAAATGTGACAAGAAACGGTTTGCTAACTACTTGTCGTTGAATTCCGCTCTTCAACACTCGAACTCGATAGGTAATATCTCTATCACACCACTCCGAAGCATCTTTGGTGTATCCATCGCAATATGGGTTGACGCGAAGTAAGCCCACACCTGTTCCATCAGTACGTGATTGAGACTCAAGGACCCAACCTTGCTGAAATGGATCCCAAGCTTCCAAGACGACTCTGCGTGAGGGTCCATTCATTGTGACGGTGACCTTGATGGGAGCCATTTCCATGGCATCGGCATAATCATCTTCGGAAAAGTCACGGTGCTTCTTATCTGCACCATCAGCCCAGCCCCAAGTCACCGTCTGTTGCCTTGATGTATTGGGATTGTCCAGCGCAAAGCTTGAGGTGGCGCTTCCTAGCAAAACGAACAAAACGGTCATGCCGCTAAACAATTTATTGAATCTCGATAGTTTCATTTGTAGCCCTTTCGTAGTTCAAGCAGCTAGCAGTGGGTCTAGCCGATCTACTTCATACGACGGGGGGCTCTGCGCTTTGGTTCCCAAAGCCCAGAAATATCTATTTCGGGGGAACGGAATTACTATTGGTGCCGTCTTACTACATATATAGAGCCAGATCCTGACTTATCCACAGCACAAGGGGGAGCCATGCGAATTCGTCGTCTTGCGCTCGCCGCTTTATTTGTGGCGCTCTCATTCATGGCTGGCCATCAGGTTGCGAAGGCCGTGGTCTTCGGAACAGAGATGACTGATGCGAGTGAAAAGGCTCCTTGGGTTGCAGCAATCTGGTACGCGGAAACTCCTGATGCAAACCCAGAATTTATTTGCACAGGTTCACTAATCACCAAGGATGTGATTATCACTGCAGCGCACTGTGCTTTTGATAAAGGTTTCTATTGGGTTCGACTCAAATCTGACACATTAAAGTCCGAGGAGCCATTACGTGAAGTAGCTGCCGTGTGGCGCCACGAGAGGTACAACAAGAAGACAACGCAAAATGATCTGGGCCTACTCAAGTTAAGTGATCCTGTTGATGATATTAAACCAATTGCCATCCCAAAGAAGAGTGAAGTTGGGAAATTGTCTTCATCAAAGAAGTTTCAAATTCTTGGATGGGGAAATGATCAACTAAAAACAATTGCAAAGTTTTTACGTTATGCAAACTTAGTTGATCAATCTGGCGCCGCTAAAAGAACTTATGGCCGTTTTTTTAATCCGGTGACTATGGTGAGCGCTGGCCGATATATTCCAGCAGAGCGAGTCTTTGCCGGCGGGTGTAATGGGGATTCTGGTGGGCCACTCACAACAAAGCTTGGCGATAAAACTGTACTTGTTGGATTGACAAGCTGGGGTTCTGCACAAGGGTGTGATAAAGGTAAACCGACTATTTTCACCAAGCTAACTTATTATGTATCTGATATCAGTCGTGGTTTAAAACTTGTTGAAAAGTCTGCACAAAGATATAACCGAGCTTTGCCACGAAATATTGAGAAAGTTCAGATCCTTGGTGAGGCACGAGTGGGTAGTACGCTCACATGCAATCAAGGCGCATGGTCAGAGAACACCACAGACATTGAAGTTACCTGGCAATCCCCTGATCGAATTAGCGGCTCGACAAATCCAGTGGTGAAAGTTGAGGATGGGGATGGTGGAGAGGTCTTCGCGTGTGAAGTGCGTGGTGCATCCGCCGCAGGCGAATTAGTTGTCGGAGCAAATGTAAAGATTCCCGAACGCCCACAGGCGGTGCGAAAGCCGGTATTGATAGGCATTACAAACACAGAGCCTCCCAAGGTGGGGCAGAGCGTTTCATGTAGCGCGCCAACCTGGTCTACCACAATCGAGCAAGAAAGTAAGCGCACGTGGTTTGTGAGCAGTGAGTACAGCCCAGATAACGGACCACGTAGTGGTACTGAAGTTGGTAGTGGAAATTCATTAACCTTTACGAAAGAGAATCTACTACTTGCGCAGGGTAAGTACCTGTATTGCCGAGTACAAGCTTTGAACGCAGGTGGTATCGGTACTACTTGGGGATTCACACAAGTAATGAGTATCAGCAGGCCATATCCAAATATTCGAATATCTGGATACAGCAGTTCGCTTCCGCCCAAGATCAATACCCAAATTTCTTGTGATGTCACTAAGCCGAATCAATACGAGACCATTGTTTACAGCTGGAGCATCGTTGATGGTGGAAATCGCCAATCAGCGGCGCTGGCCGGAACAACAGATAAATTACAGTTGACCAGAGAAGTTATTCTCGCGGCTAAGGGAAAAAACATCCTTTGCACAGTCAAAGCGACCAACATCGTAGGTGAAGGCGAAGATACGGCTGGAATTTATATCGTGCCACCTCAGCTTCCAAGTTTGCCTGAGACTGCTATTTCCGGATTAGATTTAAATAGCATCAAGCCCGGAACAAGTGTTGCTCAGTGCGATACCCGAACTTTGATTGAAGATGAATTGCTCAGTTATGAGTGGGGTATTAGTGAGAATCAATATTCGAATACTATAAAAACCGTTCTTGGAACTCAGAAGTTTCTGCCATTGACGACGGCGATAATGGATGACCTACCTGGTAGCCGATTGATCTGCAAGGCCACCGTAGAGAATCTCGCAGGGAAGTCCGACTCAAGTGCAGGGATAAATATTCCGGTTCCGGATGTGCAATTCTTCTCTAAGACTGGTCGCTTCTATAAATTCGTATCAACTACCGCCTCCTGGACTGAGGCGCGAAGACTCGCACTGGCTTCAACATATGAGGGGATGCAGGGTTATCTCGCCACTCCTAATACGGCTGCCGAACTTGCTTTTATGCGAAAGAAAGCATCGGGAGCGGAAATATGGTTAGGGATATCCGATGCTGCAAATGAGGGATGCTGGCGTTATACCGATGGTCCTGAGGCAAATGTTGCGCTGTACGCGGCGGCTGGCGTAGCTAATTGCACTGTCGGAGTAGGTTCATTTAGTTCATTTGGTCCGGGAGAACCTAACAATAATCCTGGCTTAGCCGATGGCTATGAAAATGTTGCTTATGTACGGGCGGATGGCACTTGGAACGACTCTCTAAATAGCAGTTATTTCGCTTATGTCATTGAGTATGGCGGAACAGTGACAACGATGAGCGGTGCTCCTTCGAATACTGTGACACCAGTAATTACATTAACTGCACCACTTCCAGGCGCAATTACCCGCGGGACTGTGACTATCTCTGGATCGGTTGAACTCGAGCGATTCAACAATCTCAGGCCTAGCGCTCTGGGTATCAAGATTACGGGTGCTAGTTCTCCATCTTTCTCTCCCACGCTAGTGGGATCTACTGCACGGCTTAACACAGGTGGTTCATGGCTGGTAGCTGGCGCCACGGAAACTTCTAACTTTAACTGGAGTACTACCGCGAGAACATTTACCATCACTTTTGATGCGGGTGCATTTGCAGATGGCGAATATGTAGTAACAATTTTTAGTAGAGAGCCAAACGGAGTTTCAGGTAAGGCGACGACTACATTCGTTGTACCTCAAGCCGTTCGTAATGTCTTGGCATCTACTATTGGAGATTCGCAAACTTCAATCTATTTAACCTGGACAGCCCCAACATCTACTTCTGGTATTTCCGATTACCAGGTGGAATATTCTGCTGCTGGCGGCGAATGGCAGAAGTTTACTCGAAGTCCATCACTTGCGAGCGCGGCAACAATCACAGGACTCTCTCCTGCGACTGTATATCAATTTAGAGTTACTCCTGTAATTAACGAAAAAGTTAATCTAGCCTTAACAACGCTCTCAAATACTGTGTCCACAGCTGCGCCCGTCGCGTTATCAATTGATTCCTTTTCTTCCTTAACTGGTTGGTCTATTATTAAAGAGGTTTCGGGAGCTTGGAATCCGAGCACGCTACGCCCTTACCTTCGCCTAGAAGCTGCGAATTATGATCCGGTAGCGAAGACTTGGGTTGATTCCTCTGGGAATAATCGCCATTTAGCATCAAGCCAAGTTAAAGGTGCGCCTACCCTCAAAACAACAACCATTGGCAATGGTTCTGCAAAAGCGTTTACCGTTGTCTCTGGTGGTGTAAACGATGGAATTAAGCTTGGGAATCCATCGTTCAATAGTTTTGGATTTTTAACGGTTGCTAGGTATTCAGGTGCCACTCAGCGACGAATATTCACGGGAGAAACTGGAAATCATCTCACTGGTTGGTGGAGTGGAAAGACTGGAGTGGCGTACCACGAAGCGTGGATCACCGAAACTTCCTCAGGCAACAATAATAATTGGTTCCTGATCTCCGATACTTGGAGTTCACTCCGAGTTAACGGTGCAAGCAAGGGAGTTGGACGAAATCCCACGCTTCCGCAAATGACAATCAACTGGGGAAATCCGCTGTATGGATCAGAAACCTCTGATTGGGAAGTTGCCGAAGTCATTGTTTTTGATCGAAACTTGAGTGTGAGTGAGCTTTCTCTGCTTGAGGATTATCTAGGAAGCACTTATGGCATCACTGCGTATTCTGTTGGAGCAACATACAACTCGTTAGCGCCACGTATTGAAGCCGGGAAGTTACGAATGCTTAGCACCGATGGTGGCCGAGCTGGTGCGCTCAATCTTAATAAATTAGATTCTACGAGGGGAATTGATGCGCGATTCCGCTTTAATTTTGGCCCATCAAATTGGAGTTTTGGCGGTGATGGCTTCACATTCTTCCTAGCAGACTCGTCAAATCCGGATATTGCAGCTGCAACAAATGGCGGTGGGAATTGGCTGGGGGTTTTTGCAGGCGCCACACTTGCTTATGCCGGCAATAATCCTGGAGAGCAATTCAAAGGTGGACTACTCGGTATTCAAGTTCTTCATAACAATTCGCCCAAAGTGCAAGTACTCGGAAGAACTGGCACTAACAGCACCTTGCCTATTCTCAAAACATCTAATGCCAGTATCCCGATGGGGCAAGACATGTTTATGCGTGTTCAAATCGATCCGGTTGGCCTGGCGACTCGAAGTTATCGAATTTGGATTTCCAACTCTAATTCGTTCTCAGGAAACCCAACAATCACAGGGCTGTTGAGTGATACCGGAATAAATTGGAATGATCCATCGGGTGGAGTTCAATTCGGATTTACAGGCGCTACCGGTGGCAATGTCATGAACATCGACATCGACCGCATAGTTATTAACGGTACCGCTAAGAATTAGTCTTAGAAGATTCCACTCTTAGTTTCAAGCTTGCCATTTGTGAAAAGAATGGTCACAGCGCCAAACGTTGTACAGGCCTTGTACTCACGCATGACGATGACGGTGCCATAACCCTCGGTTCGCGACATTTCAGAGCCATTCGTGCCAAATAGTTTTGCGACAGATTTAATACTCATTCCAGTCTTAGCTTTGCTGAACTCTTTGGGAGTAACGCAACCCTTACCTGCGTGGGCGGGAGCGGAGATCATTTGAGAAAGCAGGAATGCGGCGATTAGTGCCACTGCTGAGAAACTTCTTTTCAAGGTGCCCCCTAGTTAGTCTGGATTGTCATTTTTACCCATAAGCAACGAGCCCTAAGCATTAAGCATCCTTGGCAGATTCGCAACCCAAAGAGAAGTCAAGAGCAGGAGTGCAGCGTTGATGCGTCCACGTTCACCGATACGCCACCAAAAATGGGCAATTTGGTCAGTGCCACTCTTTATGTGACGAGGAAGCAAAATCCAGAGAACAATAATCGCCGCGATGATTAATGCTAAAGGATTGAGAGTAAGGCTTTCTATCAGGTTACCTTGAATTAACGATCCGAATGCGCGCGTGGTACCACAGAATGGACAAGGCAGGCCAGTAAAAAGTCGGAAGGTACAGAGCACTGGTCCAGAGTTGAAGTTATCTGTAACACGAGCAAGTAAATAGATTGCTAGAGAAGAAAATCCAACAATAAATATGCGGGGCAGGCGAGTAGCAATACTATTTGATTGCAAATCTGAACTACCCCGCTGTTGCAAAGTCACTAAATGTCCGCTGAGGCATCCATTCCAATTAACGCGGCGATAGTTCCCCAAAGTACAACAGTAATAACAGCGGAAACTATTGAAATGACGAGTCCAGCAATTGCAAGTCCACGCCCACCTTGAGAGGGATCTTTGGATGTTTGCGACATGCCAAGAATGCTAAAGATTAGTCCGAGTGGCCAACAGAGAAAACTACAAACGAATCCGGCAATTGCCATTCCATTAGTTTTTTGTGGTGAATTCGGGATGCTCATATTTGCTCCTCCAAGTGGTAGTCAGGAATACCTACATGGTAGAAGCGAGTAGCGGAACAATCGTGGACCTTTACTTATATTTTTTTGAGTCAGACTCTTGCGACAAATCGGACACTACTCAATCCCGCTCTACCTTTCCAGGAACTTCGCGCTCGCCCACAGCTACGATGAAGCGACCTGGTGCTCGTGATGTGATTTCGAAGGAGTAGATACCTGCTTCAGCAACCTGCGAAGTGCGTCCAAGATATAAGTAATTACGCTTGCCCCATGGCTCATAGAACGGGGTTCGTTCAGTAATTGGCACTGTAAACGATTGCCCAGATGGGCTGGTTACCTTGAGTACCGGTAAGCGCTTTTTGGAGAGATTCTTCTCTGGTTTCTCGTCATAAATCAGAAGCTGCAGAGCAAGCGCATCACCTTCAGCAAACCCGGCGCGGAAAGCCCTAACTTGTTTTGCTTTTGAAAAATTCATATTTACAGCAAATGAGATTGTTCCATCAACAAGTAGTGGACCGGCAGCGGGTGTCTTATCTGAAGATTTTAATGTTACTGGTTGATGAGCAACGACTGGTGCAGCGAAAACGATGCTGAAAGCGAGGGCGAGAGCAAGAGAGTACTTTTTCACGATCTAACTGTAAAGAAACTCATGATTATTTGCGACCTGAAAATTACTTCTTTCGATAACCCGTAGGACATTTTGGGTTTATCCCAGTAATCTTTTTGATGCTCCTACCCTTAATGCACGTAATTGAGCTCTTTCGTACCACTTGTTTTTTTGCGGCATTGCTTGATGTTTGGGTGCCATTGGTGGCAGGTACGCTCACCCGTTCCTGCGTAAGTTTAATGCGGATAGTAGGCGAGGAAAAAGTGAAATTCTTCGCGCTAAGTGTCATCCAACCATCTTTAATTGAGAGAGTCTCGGTCGATATTTCTTGCTCACCCCCGTCAGAACCTACTACTGATACCGAGGCCTTTATCGGCGCATTAGAGAAGCCATAAATGCAACGTGCCGAATCAGCATTCATCGCCAAATCATAAGTTCCTCTATAGACAGTGGTGCCATCAGCATCTAAATGAGCTCCAGCAACTTTGTAACTCATCACTCCATCTTTGAATGCGGGAGGACTCCAACTGTATGCCATTGCATTTGTTGTCATCATTCCGTGTAATTTACTCTGGTCTTTTACAGTGCACTCCCAGACTTTATTCCCGGCACTTTGTTCCATTCCCCAGAATGAAGAGGGATCCATCCCTTGGAATCTCCAGGTTGGCACCACATTAGAAGTTTGTAACCATTTTTCACTTGCTTGAAAATATCCAGTTCCTTTGAGTGCTGGATTTGGAGTGTGGATCCCTCCACCTGGTATCCCAAATCGGGGAAATTCAAACAGGTCTGGGTGATTAGAGAATTTCCCCCACAAGATTGCTGGACCGAATGAATCATTCTCAACACGACTGTCATAATTCATCTCTTGCAAACCTGGTGAGATAGCGAATTCGCTCTTTGGAATCCAAGAGACACCAGATGGCACGTTGATGGACGATCCACTGACAACAACAGTGCTAGTCGTAGATGACAACGGCGTAACTGATGCACGGGTATCTTTCATTCGACCAAATAACCAGCCAGTCAGCTTGTTATCCATTTGTAAAGTAAGTTCTAAAGTCTGATCAGGAAAAAATGGGGCAGCCATCCCGCAACGTCCCGAGTCTGTCCAAATGCAATTCCGGTAGCTGGGATCAACTGGACCGTTATTAGGATTATCTAACGTCTCGAAACCACCCCGCCAAATTGGAGGGTGAAAAGCACCTGACTTAGTGATAGTTGGAATTACTTGTGCGCTAAATCCCACAACAGCGATGGAAGCAGGAGAGGTCGATCTGTAGTAGTTAATCTGGATATCAACCGCTACCGAATACTCGATTTCATTTCCCTTGATTGTGCTACCTCGCCAAACGCTTATTCCGCCCCCAGCAGGGAGTCTATTTTCGGCATTTCTTGGAAATTTGAAGGTGTTTACCTCGTAGAGAAGTTCGGAGTTCTTGAGAGTTCCTGAAGAGTCAGCGCTTCGCAACGACTTGATACAGACGTCGCTTGCATCCGAACGCACAGTACAAGGGGGGACAATCGCTGATACTCGTAAAGTATCGGCTGAAGCGCATTTGGCATCCAAGACTGATTCGCAGGCAAGATTTTGTATGAAAGTTCCTCGAGTTGCTCCAGTAATCGACGATACTTGAGTGAGCACTCTGTCGTCAGTGATAGTTAGAGCAACTGCAGGATAATTCGGCTTTAATTTTGTAGCAGCTTCTTGGTTGTCAAAAAAAACTATCGCATTACTGCTCTGTGGAAAAAGCAAGGCGAAAAAAATGAGAATTACTACACCTAATTTCTTGGTCATGCTGGGTAAACATCATTTAAGGTAACAAGTGTTAATTCTCGTGAGCTAATCAATTTGAGCATATCTGGAAATACTCTAGAAGAGGTCAGATTATTAGCATGCGCAAGAACGATTGATTGATCATAAAAGGCGGCTCGAGCTAAGGCCAAAATTCTTGAAGCGCGGATATTGCTCGCATCACCTAGTGATCCAGACCAAAGCATTGGCATCGTGTAACCAATATCAGCAGCAGCATCAACAACTCGCCTATTTATGCTGCCATAAGGTGGGCGGTAAAAGGGGCGAGCATCAACACCAAAATGTTTTTCAATAAAATTATGGGCCCCCATTAATTCTTTTTGTATTTGTTTTGTGTTGAGAGTAACAAGTGCCGGATGGTGAGCGGTGTGATTAGCTAATTGAATCTGCCCACTGTCAACTAGAGGTCGTAACTCTTTCTTGTTCGCAAGCCATGAACCCATGGCAGAGTAAATGAAAAAAGTTAGGCGGAGATCATTTTCCGCAACAAGTCGGATGTATCGTTTAACAGATTCTGGACTAGTGCCATCATCGACTGTCCAAGCAGAGCGTTTTTCTTCAGATTTTGGTAGCTCACGAATGATGCTCGGGGAAGTTGCTATTGCCGGAGTTAAGAAGAGATTTGGCAAGGCGAGCCCAATTGCGCTCGATCCCATCACTTCAAAAAATTTGCGACGATCCATCGAGCTCCTCTAGTAGGGGCTTAAACCTACTGGAGAGTCCTAGACTGTTGATGTGAAGCGCCACCCTAAATTTGCCCGATTGCTGGGGCCGGGTTTGATTACTGGCGCTGCTGATGATGACCCTTCAGGCATTGCCACTTATTCTCAAGCAGGGGCTGCATACGGATTTGGCCAGCTCTGGACCATCATTCTCTGCTTGCCGTTGATGATTGCCGTTCAAGAGGCCTGCGCTCGAATCGGTTCTGCAACCTCACAAGGCTTGGTAAAAGTGACCTCTCGCCTATATTCGAAGAAAGTATTGCTCTTTGTTGTGGCTCTCGTGGTGATTGCCAACGTGATCAACATCGGCGCCGATTTTGCGGCGGTGGGAGCTTCTCTCAATCTTTTGATACCGCTCCCGATACCTCTACTGTCCACCATATTCATGCTGATTGTGCTTGCTTTGGAAATTTTCATTGGTTATCACAGTTATGCAAAATTCTTGAAGTTACTCTCGTTATCTTTGCTTTCTTATGTAGCCGTAGCTTTGATTGTTACAGATAATTGGCTTGCAGTATTCAAGGCCACCTTTATCCCAGAATTACAATGGAATTCTGCCTATTGGTTTGTGATAGTTGCAGTGCTTGGCACCACAATCAGTCCCTACATGTTTTTTTGGCAAACTGCTGAAGAAGTGGAAGAGAGCAATTATGCGGAAAAGAGCGAGAAAAAGAGGCGTGGGATAAGAGAGATTCGACAGGACATCTCGATTGGCATGAGCATTTCACAAATCGGAAGCTGGTTCATGATTATCACCGCAGCTGTCGTCTTACATGAAAATGGCGTGACAAACATCGGTACCGCTGCCGACGCTGCCAAAGCGTTAGAACCATTGGTGGAGGGATTTCCTCATGCAGGCACCCTTGCCAAGTTACTCTTTGCTATCGGAGTAATCGGTATGGGGCTATTAGGAATACCAGTTCTCGCAGGATCAGTGGCTTATGCAGTCAGCGATGCCTTTGGATGGAGAGAAGGATTGGACTACAAACTTAAACAAGCCAGACAGTTCTATAGCGTGATTATTTTAGCAACGGTTGTCGGATGGTTTATAACTTTAATAGGAATTGATCCAATTAAATCTTTGGTTTTTGCAGCAGTAATCAATGGACTGGTCGCAGTGCCGTTAATATTTTTAATTGCAAAGATTTCCCGAAATAGTGAAGTAATGGGAGAACTTCAAGGAAAACGACTTTCACGCGCGATGCTAAATATCGCCTTCTTAGTCATGCTTTTTTGCGCTTTAATGCTGGTAGGAACGACGATCTTTGGTTAATGAATCCTATATGATTCACAAGTGGGCCTAAAACGTAAAAGTAGAGTCATACCTTCATTGATGATTCTTCCTTATGTTGCTTTTATGTTCTTTTGCGGCATCATTCCCGTGATCTATGGAATCCTTGAAGTGCGCAATCCATCATGGATCAATATGGATGGTGGATACGAAACTTTTCTGTTAATTCTTCAAGATTTTCGTGTTGGCCCTGCGATACTGAACGTCCTCTTCTTACTTGCAATCTTTGTCCCATTGATGATTTTCACTGTTTTAGTAGTTTCACTTCTACTTGATTCAGTTGATTTTAAATACAACAGATCCACTCGCCTCCTTTTTCTTATTCCTGGCTTGATTCCAGTTGCCGTAGCAGTTCTCTTTTGGTCGGCAGTCGTTGGATACGATGTTGTGTGGGACAAGTCCAACATCCGGTGGTTTATCGGTGCTATCTCCTTCTCTACTGGGATCGGTAGTTGGATCGTTATCCAATACGGCTCACTTCGCTCGATTTCGCATGAGGTTCTTGAGGCGGGAGTCGTTGATGGATGCAACCGATTTCAATTAGCCTGGCGACTCAAGCTACCCATGATTAGCCGATATGTGGCTTACATGACGATACTCTTGATTGTCGGAGCGTTACAGATATTTAACGAACCAAACTTATTGACATCGACCAACATGACCACAGATTGGTCGCCTAGTCAGATTGCATTCACCTATGCCTTCAAGAATGCGGACTTTGCAGGCGGTGTTGCGTTATCGCTAATCATGTTAATACCCAACGTGATTCTTGCACTGCTCTTCGTTCTGAACACTGACTTTATGAGGAAAAGCAGGAGCTCATGGAGATAGGTGCGCAGCGACGAAATAGTCGCCTCATAAAAATCACTCTATTTATATTAACCTTCTGGGCTTCAATCCCACTGCTGTGGATAGTGCGAGATATAAGTCGGATGATCTTCGCACCAGTCATTTATTACGAAAATGGAGTCTTTTTCACCTGGCTGAAAAACACTTCGATATTTGTGGGCTCTGCCTTGGTTATCTCGGTAATCTGTTGTATCACGGCAGGTTTTGTTTTAGCAGTCTTAAATGTTCCCTTCCGTCGATTCTTGCTTTTTGCCACTCTCGTGACAATGCTCATTCCAATAACGGCTATGGCGATGCCGCTGTACGTGATGATTGATCGGATTGGGCTCAATGACACATTGTTAGGCCTCATTCTGGCCTCTTCGTTCTTCCCATTTGGCGCGTTTCTGTCATATCTTTATTTTTCTTCAGTGCTCCCGCCAGATTTAGTAGGCATGGGACGTATCGATGGCCTCGGTGATTTTGGAATTTACCGACACCTTGGTATTCCTCTGTCAAAGTCGCTTATTTCTGTCGTCACCTTCTTCTGTTTTGTGGGGCTATGGAATAGTTACCACTTGCCTCGCGTGCTACTTACTGAACCTTCAAAGTCCATCATGTCTATCGGTATCGAAGTTTTTTATGGTCAAGGGACAACATTAATTGCCTTACTGATGGTGATACCTTCGATATTACTTTATCTTGCATCTCAGAAAACAATTGCTCGAGGTATTTTTAGCGGCGCTGTGAAAGAGTAAGCCTAAATTTTTCTAATTCGAGCGCCCAGCTCTCGGATTTCATTGAGATTCTTAACTCCACAGAGTTGCATAGTATTGACGAATTCTTTTCTTAAGATATCAACCGCACGTTGCACGCCGTATTGTCCACCAGCCATGATTCCGTAAAGATATGCGCGTCCGACGAAGACACCTTTTGCGCCGCGAGCGATTGCCCCATAAATATCTTGACCACTCATGATTGCGCCATCGATGTAGACATCAAGATCTTTCCCTACCGCTGCTACTACATCGGGGAGAATTTCAAGTGGCACAGTGCCGCGATCAAGTTGTCGCCCTCCATGATTAGAGAGGACTATCGCGTCGACTCCAGCAGCTTTACATTGAAGAGCATCCTCAACCGACTGGATTCCTTTAATAACAAGAGGCCCATCCCAGACAGACTTTACCCACGCTAAATCATCGAAGGTCATTGATGAATCGAAGATATGCGAGGCGAGTTCAGCTAATGGCTTATCCCAACCACGAAATACCGCAAACTCCAATTTCTTAGTGGTTAGAAGATTTATCCACCATCGAGGTTTGGCAAAAACATAGGCAATAGTTTTAAATCCTAGTCGTGGCGGAATGGTGAGCCCATTACGAATATCTCGAGGACGATGACCAGAGACCGGAGTGTCGACAGTAATAACTAGCGTTTCAAAGCCATTCTTTTTTGCATTCTCAATCATGCTCAAACTTTGTTCGCGATTTTGCATCATATAAAGCTGAAACCAACGTCGCGCTCCTGGAACCGCTTCGGCTAATTCGTCGGGAGCGGTAGTACCCATCGTGGAAAGGCAGTAAATCATATTGTTTGCCTCGGCAACTGCTGCAACTGCTGGCTCACCGACGTGATACATGAAACGTGTATAACCAGTTGGTGCAAAGACCATTGGAAAATCAACCTTCTTACCAAAGACTTCAGTGCTGGTATCTACTTGGGATATGTTGCGTAAAACTCGAACATTAAATTCGAGATTTTTGAATGCCTCTAAAGATCTTGCATAGCTAATCTCTCGTTGCGAACCACCCTCGACATAGTCATAGGTCGCACGAGGTACCCGCCTCTTCCCCATTTTTTGTAAGTCGTAAATAGTGACTGCTTTATCGATTTTCCGCTTGGTACGACGCAAGGTGGGCCATTTCCAATCAATCAATCCAACAAGATGTGGAATGTCAGGAAATTGTCGCTTGCTCTTTAGGGGCTTCACTCGTGAATCCTATAACCTTTCAAAATTTGGCAGCCGCTCCGGTGTCCATCGAACGATAGAGGGCATCGACTAATTTCAAGGTATCAACATTGTCCTCGACCGACGATCGGAGCGAGCCGGTGCCAGCGACCGCGCGGAAGACTTGACCAATAGTCCCCATAAATGCATCCGGGAACCAACGCATCGTCACCGGATAGGGGAGCCAACCATCGGTAGGGAGAACGTGAGATCGCACCTCGAGAGTGTCTGGTCGTCCATCGGGATAGTCATAAAGTAGGCCGAAAGTACCTCTAATAGAGCCCTGATCTCCGTCAATTCGGTAGAGCGCATAGTTATCGCCACCACGGTTCATGTGATTGGAGTGAACCGTCGCAGTGAGATTTCCATCGTAGAGATAGGTACTGATGGTGCGCGTCTCACCAATTGGGTACTGGCCTTCAGTTCGTCCTGCTGCACAAAAAACAGTAGTGGGGTTACCTAAGAACCAACGAATCATGTCGTGGTAATGGATTGAGTGGAGCATCACTTCTAAACGTGGTAAATCCTTAGCCCATGGCCACATATGCCACGGAGTATCTAGATTGACGTTGATTGCAAAGTTCGTGACCTTGCCTATCCAACCAAGTTGCACCATTTTGTAAGCGGCGGCGATACCCTCTTCAAATCGGAGTTGCTGGTTAACCGCAGCCACAATCCCATTTGCTTTTGCGCTCGCGGCCATCTCTAAACCTTTATCGACCGTTGTCGCAAGTGGTTTTTGAGCCAAGATATGTTTCTTTGCTGCAGCAACTTTCAGGAATATTTCTGGTTGTGCTGCAGCAGGAACTGCAATGTCTACAACTTTTGAATTAGAGTCAGTTATCAAATCTTCGAGTGTTGCGTAAACTTTTTGAATTCCATGACGGCCTGCAACTTCTTTTGCTTTTGCAGAATCTGTATCGAAAATACCGACAACATTGACACCAGCTTTCTTGTATGCAGGAAGGTGTGCTCCATCGACAATGCCGCCTGCTCCTACAATGGCAACAGGAAGTTTGACTTTCTCATCTATTGACAGGTCACAAAACTTCGAGACTTCTTCAAATGGATTGATCATGCTGCTCTCCTATTGATTTGCGGCTTGACTAGTACGGTAACGAATAGTTTGAAGGTGTTCGGTGTAGAGAACTAACTCCTCGTTATCTGCACGAAAGACCTCATAGGCAACCCGAAATAGCCCTAGATTTTCGTACTTTGGTGTCTTCTCTAGAATCGTGCGCATTGCGTAAATCGTGTCTCCGATAAAAACAGGCTTGATGAAGCGCAACTTGTCATATCCATAACTGAAAGTATTCACATTATTGTGTGCGAAAAGCCCCATTCCATAACAGAATACAAGTGCACCCGGCACAATTCGTTTTCCAAACATTCCTTCCTCGCGCGCCCATTTGTCATCAGCAACATAAGGATGGAGATCGAGAAGTAGTGATGAGAAAAGCATGAGTTCACCCTCAGAGATCGTTCTACGAATGGAGCGATCTACTTTCCCTACCTCATAATCTTCGTAGAGTTGCACCTCTTGATTCCATACTGGGACTTTGTAGCGCTCTTCAGGATTAGGGTTTGGATTTTTCATGAGAGAAATTCCTTCCTTATCTTTTCGGTATCTTCACCCACGTGCGGGGCGCCTTTTCGGTGCTTGATTGTTTTGCCATCAATCTTCATAGGGGAGCGGGTAGTAGGTATCTTAATTTCACTACCTGATTTTCCAGGACGCACAGTCTCCTGAGTCATATCAAGCTCTTTGAATCCCTCGCTATCTATTAATTCTGGGAGCGTTAAAACTGGAGCACACCAAATATCAGCTTTATCGAGAATGGCAAGCCAATGGTCAGTACTTTGAGTTGAAAGCAAATCAGAGAGCTTCTTTGTGATCTCGCTTTGATGCGTCCACCAACTCTTTGGGTCTTCATACATGGAGAAATCTAATCCAAGGAGTGTTCCAAGTTGTGGAACGGGCGTCATCGCTATGGCAAGGAAACCAGATGCAGTCTTATAAAGACCATAAGGAGCTGAGAGAAATGCATGCGCACCCGCACCACGCTTCACGGAGGTGGTTGCATCAAATAACTTGGCACTGATGAGTTCAAATTGAAGATCAAGCATCGATTCGATAAGGCTAGCCTCGACTAGCCCACCAACTCCCGTACGTTCGCGTCGCAGCAAGAGCGCTGTAACGCCATGGGCAAGGTGGGTAGAGGTGAAAATGTCTGCAATTGCCAGACCGACTGGGATTGGTGGGTGGCCCTCTTGACCATTAAGCCACGGTAAACCTGACATGGATTGAGCGAGCAAATCCTGTCCGGGCCGCTCAATCCAAGGACCGGTTGTGCCGTAACCCGAGGCGCTGCCATAGACGATTCGAGGATTAATCTTTTTCACCTCGTCATAACCAAGTCCGAGTCGTTCGATTACTCCTGGGCGAAAGTTTTGAATGATGACATCAGCCTTAGCAACCAAAGCTTTGACTTCTGCTAAATCTGATTGATTCTTCAAATCTGCAGCGAAACTCTCTTTGTTTCGATTCATAATGTGGAATGAGAGCGTGTCACCATCGCTCTCTAAACCAGCAAAGGCGAGAGTTCTACCGATATCACCGACTCCAGGTCGTTCGATTTTGATTACTCGCGCACCTAAATCAGCCAATCGCATAGCCGAAACGGGTCCAGCAAGAAATTGACTGAAATCTAGGACGAGAAAACCATCAAGTGGTAAATCCGAGCGCGATGACACGAAGTGAACCTTTCGTTAGTTGGTGAAGTAATCAGTCAGTGTGGAAGATTTCAGGAATTGCAGCCCACCATTCGCCCTCGGCGCGATCAGGAAGTGGACGTTGTAGCGGCTTATTGATATCCCACCATCTTTGCGTTGCAGGGTCCTGCGCCATCTTTTCCATATCGCCCTCGAAATCATCACCAACATATTCAAAATAAGAAAACAGCAACTCGCCATAACGGTAGATCGAGTAATTTCGAATATTGGAATTCTTAATTTGCTCAAGTACCTCTGGCCACACGGCAGCATGAAGTTCCTCGTAGCGTGCTTGATTTTCTTTCGGTATTCCTAGAACACTTGCAAAACGTTGCACCATATTAATACACCTCTCTTGTTTGTTAGATTCCGTAAACGTGTTCAGCGGTTTTATGGGTAATCCACTCTTGATCTTCTGTGGAGTATTTGGAGATAGCCTCTAATTGAGCTTTCCACACTTCCACATAATTATTCATCAGAACTATCACAGGCCAGTCTCCACCGAGCAGCGTGCGATTAGCCCCAAATTCTTTTACTACATGATCAACATACGGTTGCCAATCTGCAACAGTCCAACCAGAGGCTGAAGCGGTATTAAGACCCGAGAATTTCATGTATACGTTTTTATGTTGTGCAAGGGAAGACATCTGGGTTGCCCAAGGCTCCCATGTCTTTCCAGCGATGTCTGGCTTTGCAAAGTGGTCCACGACAATCTTCAAACGAGGAAATTTTGCAGCAAGTACTGGCACGTTGTCGACATGAGCTGGATTAACCGCAACGTAATCGAGAGCTAAACCAGCTTTCTCAATCATGGCAATGGTTTCAAGTACAACCGGTCGGGTAATCCATTTATCGTCAGACTCGTATTTTGGATTGCTGTAATCGTGAGTGAGGTTGCGGACACCCTTGAAGTACGGGCTCTTTGTAAAAACTTCGAGCGCTGCACGTGCTTCGTTTGGTCGATCGAACGGGACCCAACCCACTACACCTTTGACAAAATTGCTATGTGCAGCGACATCAAGCATGTAAAAAGTATCTTCATAGGTGTCTGCCGCTTGAACTAATACCGAATCTGTGACGCCAGAAGCAGGAATCTCAGGCGCAAGCCGCTCCGGACTGAAATCGTCGTAGAGCGGACCATATTCTGGAGCTATCCAGGAGTATGCCCGTTCACTCATCATCCAGAGATGTTGGTGTGAATCGATAACTCTTTTATGTGCCATGTTTACCTCTCCTTATAGCAGTCTGTATTGATCCCATACTGAACGAACGGTGCGCCCCTTGGTTAGTTCGTTCAACACCGTTTTCTCCTTTTGCGCCCGCTCATTTGCCATCGTAAATACCTGGTCGATGAGATCTTTCGGTATAACGACTATGCCGTCGTTATCTGCCACGATTCCATCTCCCGGGTGAACGAGTACCCCACCAACTTCAGTAGGTTGATGAGTAGATTCAACTCGCATGCGACCTTTGTAATCAAGAGGGCGAGAGAGAACTCCGAAGGCATCAAAACCGACTTTAAGAATCAATTGGGTATCTCGAATCGGACCATCAACCACCACACCAGTGGCGCCGCGCGCTTTAGAAGCAGCCGAGAACAATTCACCCCAAAATGCTGAAAGTAGCCCGCCACCAGTTCCAATGACCACCACATTCTCGGGTTGTAGCGTGTCAAGAAAATCAATGGCCGCTCCATATGGATCATTCTTGTCGTACTCAGAGTCGGGGACGAACTTGATGGTTGCAGCAGTACCTACCGCGCGCATGGTCATTTGAAGCGGTCGAATTTTTGCATCCATCACGTTGTTGCGAATACCAAGATCATCGAGGGAATCTGAAACCATTGCGGTATGAACCCGTGGGTCTAGGGTGATTTTCATGCGGACCTCCGTTGTACTAAATAGACATGGATGAAGGCGATGACCGTTTCACCTTTTTGGTTTTTTACCGAGACTTGTTCATCGACAAGTCCTTCACCGCTTCGCTTTGGGTGATCGCGTTTTGCAATGATCTCCGAGTGCGAGGTGATGGTGTCACCGATAAATACTGGGGCAATAAATCGAACTTTGTCATATCCATAACTCATCGCCACTTCATTAATTTCTCCGGCGAGCATTCCTACCGAGACTGAGAGAATGAGCGTGCCATGTGCAATGCGTTCCTTAAATGGTTGGGTTGCGCACCATGCAGCATCCATATGGTGCGGATAAAAATCTCCCGTTTGTCCAGCATGCAGCACGATATCTGCCTCGGTGATGGTGCGTCCAGTGCTGACTCGAGTTGAGCCGATTACGTAATCCTCAAAGTACTCTTTCATTTACCAAGCTCCTGATTATATCTTGTGTAGGTAGCAGCAATATCGTCGATGTCTTTACTCGTAAAGTTCTTTTCTTTTAGAATTTTATGGATAATCAAAGAGCTTTGGTACTGCACATCTGGCCAACCAAGAAAACGAGGTCGGACCCAAGCACGCTCGAGCGTTCTAAGAGTGTTATTGAAGAAATTACGAGTTATCGCATTTGCATGGGGAGCTTTCCATGCAGCAAGGTTTCCAGGTTGTCCACCAGCATCAACATAGGTAGTGGATTGAATCTCTGGAAGCGAGAGCAAAATTGCGACTTTAGCGGCAAGCTCAACGTTCTTGGTAGCGGAAGAAATTGCGATACCAGCGCCACCCAGTTGTGATCCAGAGGCTAAGCCATCGAATGATGGAACATCGTCATAAACAATTGGTCGATTTCTAAATCCATCTCTGGAGTAGTTGGTATAGCCATACATACAAATGCTGTAGTGCTCGCGATCTGTTGTAACAAGATATTCAGCTGCTTCGATAGGGTTCATCATCAAACACTCGGCCGGAACGACTTTGGCCAGCCCGATCATAAATGTGAGAACTTCCGCCGCTACTGCTTTATCGATGTAGGCGCTACTGGAGCAGAGCGCGGCGCCTTTTTGGGCCATGACCGTGGCGAACGTGGAGAAGGCATCGACAGGTTTATGCGGCCAGAGCACGAGCCCCTCCCGGCCAGCATCGAGCACCTCCTCCCAGAAAACCAAACCCTTAGAGGTTTTATCGGGACGAAATGCACTTACTTGAGCTGCGGTATCGATAGCGAGCGCCCAGTGCTTACCTTTATATATATACGAATCATGCGAGGCGCCCACCGAGGTTTTGGCTAGGAGCGCTAAGTCAGCATCAGATGCAACATCTTCGAGCGCGATAACAGCATTGGCATGGACCGCATCTGGAACGTGCGGATGGTCAATAATCATCAAATCGTGATCTGCGTAGAACTCACTGATATGTTGATCGCCAAAGGCCAATAGTGACCGAGCAGCCCATTTCACCGACACATCTAATTTCTCTTGCAGCAAGATATCGGAATTTACTAAACAATCTAATCCACGCGGATGATCCCAAGTCATTCCCTTTAATGTGTAAGTACTCATCAGCCAAGCAGCTCCTTGATACCTTGTGCAATATCTGTACGCGCAATGATTCCATCATCAATAAATTTTCCATAATTGAAAAAACCATGAATCATTCCTGGATAATCACGATACAAAACCCGAACACCAGCGCCCGCTAATTTTCGTGCGTATTCCGATCCATCATCTCGTAGTACGTCATATTCGGCCGTAATCACAAAAGCTGGTGGTAAATCGGAAAAGCTTTTTGCATTTAGTGGCACTGCATATGGGTTCGAATAATCTTCTGATCCGTTGAGGTACAAACTCCAGAGCCAACTCATAGTTCGTTTCGATAGTCCGTAGCCGGTTGCGTTCTGTACATACGAATCAGTGTCAAAGTCCACCCCAACGCAAGGATAAATCAATAACTGATAGGCGATGTTGAAGAGTTTTTCATCTCTATTTCGGATAGCAACCCCAGCTGCCAGATTTCCACCAGCGCTATCACCGCCAATGCCGATCTTTTCCTTATCTATTCCAAGATTCTGGGCATTATCAAAGACCCATTTCAAACCGGTATAGCAATCATTATGGGGGATTGGAAATTTATGCTCTGGAGCCTTCTGGTAATTAATAGAGACAATCACCGAATTTGTCATAGCTGCTAAGGCGCTCAATTGTGCATCGTACATATCTACTGAGAAGTATGACCAACCTCCACCATGAAAGTAGACCATGCCATTCTTTATTGAGCTTCCCGTTGGTGTGTAAATACGGATAAGGATGTCGGCGCTCTCACCAGGAATGAAACGATTGGTAATCGCCACGCCTGCAGTCAATGGACCGGAAATTGTCATATCGGCGTAAGAACCAGCTCGACCGGTAGCGATGGGAATATCCATTAACTCCGGAGCATCTGCACCCGGTGCCAGGAATGCCTCGCATTGTGGATGCAGAGCCACGATTAACCTCTTTTACCTCATGGTGCTTGATTACTCTTTGATAGAACCGGCGAGCATTCCTCGGATTAGTCGCTTCTGGGAGACCAAGAACATGATCATGATAGGGACAGCAATCAAGACGCCAGCCAGAGCAATTTCTGGTTTGTAAATTGGTACCGATGTAGCACCAATACCCGGATTGATTGCAGGAGTCGAGTAGAACAAGAAGCCCAAGCCAAGCGGCAAGGTGTAATTCTCCCCTGAGTAAAGCATCACATATGGCATGAAGTAGTTTGCCCAGTTACCGATGAAGGCGAAGAAGGCGAGCAATCCAAGAAGCGCACCGGATAGCGGGAAAGCGATTCGAGAGTAGAGCTGCCAATCGCTGCAACCGTCGAGACGTGCTGATTCATAAATCTCTGGCGGGATAGTTGTTGAGTAGTAAATGTAGGCAAGGAATGCACCAAATGGGTAGAGCGACGAAATCAAGATAACTGACCATGGATTATCGACAAGTCCGACCCGATCCATCATCACAAAGAGTGGAATAACTAGAGCCACTGGTGGAATGAGCATCATGATGAGGGTGCTGATAAGGAATGTCCGCTTAAATCGAATTTTTGCTGCCGAGATAACAAAGCCAGCAAGGGATGCGGTGATCGTTGCAATGGCGACAATGGCAGCGTTGAAGAGAATTGAATTGAGAACCCATTTTCCGATGACACCGTTGTCAAAAAATTGCAGGTTCTGCCAAGCGTTCCAGTAGCCCTTGAAACTACCGAATGCCAGCGGGTTTCGGTTGCTCAGTTCAGGATCTGTTTTTGATGCGGCGAGAATCAACCAGAGCATTGGTACGACACTGATTACGGCGAAGAAAATGAGCCAGGCGTTGACAAAGAACATGCCAATTCGACTCTCTTGACGCATTGGTTTGACTTTCTTCTCTGCTTTTGGCGTAGGGGCTAGAACAGTGCTCATAGGTCCGCCTTCTCATTCTCTTTCTTATTTCTAATAGTTTTATCATCGAACATGTCGGTCTTGAAGATAACTACGAGCGCACCAATCATGCTCGGAATGAGCAAGATAATGGAGAGCGCCGAGGCGCCACCAAAATCTCCACTCTTAAAGGCAAGTTCGTAACTGAGCTGGTCAAAGGACCAAGCATTTGCGATACCGGTGTAAACGCTCGTTGTAAGAAGTTGTGGTTCAACGAAGATCTGTAGGCCACCTGCAAAGAGGAGAACTGCCATATAAATCACATATTTACGAATCAACGGTAATTTGATTCGAACTGCGAGTTGAAATGCGGAACAACCATCAACTCGAGCAGCTTCGATAATCTCTGATGAGATGCTCTGCAAGGAGCCATACTGGATAAGGATCCAGTTACCTGCAATGGTAAAGAAAGTCATGATTGCGATGATGTAGACCAAATTCTGCGTCTGCCAGATTTGGGTTGCTGATTCGATGCCGAACGCGCCAAGAATTGACTTGATAGGGCTGATTGTTGGCTCGAGAATTGCCCACCAGACAAGAACGGCAACTGCACCAGAAATTGATGCTGGAACAATGTAAGCCATTCGTAAGTACTTACTCCAGCGAGTGTGGCGCACATCAAGCATCAGTGCCATCACTATCACGAGAATGAGAGTCAGCGGTACGTAGATAGCCATGAAGCCAAGAACGTTCCGTAGCGCTTGTGGGAATCGGAAATCTTGAAGGACTATCGAGAAGGCATCCCATCCACCATCGGGGTTTGCCATGGAAACATGTGGGACTTCAAAGATAGCCATGATCAACGGAATAAGACCGAAGGCGATAAGCAAGAATATATATGGCGCTAGCATCAATTTCATCAAGATACTTCGTTGTTTATATTTTTTTACCTTGGCCATTTACTCCCCTTACCTTTGCCCCACTCAAAATTTTTTAATGACTTTTCACTTAAGAAGCGGCGGATTTGTTTGACCAAATCCGCCGCTCGATACTGCTTGTAACTCTTACGAATTACTTAGTTGCGACCTCGTAGCCCAATTGCTGAGCTAGGTTCGAGGTAAATGCTGCATAAGCCTCTAGAGCCTTTTGAATGTCTTTCGACTTCGCGAGCTCTGGTGAGAATGCAGTTCCCCATGCGCCATCAGCGTCATAACGAACTGGCTTTACACCGGTCCAGACTTTGCCTGCTTGTGCAGCCATTGCTGCGTATGGCGAGCCGTTGTAGTACTTGTCGGCATCGATCTTCTTCTTCCAGAGCGCATTGCCCTTTAGGTATGCCGGGAAGGTTGGAGCACCAGTGCTGCCATCTGGGTTCTTCACATCGACAACATTTCGCTTATCGCCAACCATGAAGATTGCGAAATCGAGCGCTGCGCGTGGGAACTTAGCGTGTGGAGAGATGGTGTAGATGCCGCCGCCCCATTCGCCAGAGAAGTTGGTCTTCTCGCCATCCCAAACTGGCATTGGAGCTGCAGTTAGACGTCCAGCTGGAATGTTGAAGGAAGAGGCTGGGCGAAGAACGAACTCACCAAACCATGAAGGTCCAATGTGAGCAACGATCTTTCCAGCTTGTCCGACCTTCACGTATTCAGGTGAGAATGCGGAGCCTGGGAAGTACACGCCTGCATCAATGAGTGGCTGAAGTGCAGCAGTTACGCGGGTGCACTTTGGCGACTTTGCATTGATAACAACGCGGGTTGCGCTGCGCTCATTGTTCAATGGGCACTGTGATGGCCAGAAGTATGAGGAGTATGCAGCGGCGTCACCGAGTGCGCCGAGTGAGTAACCCTCGTTCTTCTTGGCAAGATCTGCACCAATAGCAAAGAGTTCGCTCATCTTGGTAGGAACCTTGTATCCGAAATCTGCGAATAGCTTGGTGTCGTACCAGAGAACTGATTGGGCCATATCGTTCTTAACGCAGTAGTACTTGCCATCTGCGCCCTTACACCAGTCATTGAGCTTGCCAAAGTTCTTGATCTCATCTGGCTTTAGAAGGCTCGAGATCTCACGGGCGTTAGCGATGATTGGGTTACGGAGAACGGCTACATCGTTTGGTGGGCCGAATACAACATCTGGCCAACCCTTCTTAACACGGTTGAAGAGCTGAACTTTTGCAAGCAAGTCACCTTGCGCGTGAAGTTCAACCTTGACATCTACTTTGCCCTTCATCAACTCTGCATAGAGCTTCGCACCTGGAAGGCGTGGTGAATCCACCCAAACCAGAATCGAAGGACGTTTCTTAGCGGCTTGCGCTGGAACGCTGATCAAAGCGCTACCTGCAATAGCAAATAGAGCGATGAGCGCCAGAATTACTTTATTTCTTTTCAAAGGTTCCCCCTCTATGTTCGGGTGAGCAGAAAATTCGCTCATCCGGATTTTGCCCAATACTATGGACGAAATACTATTTCGTATAGTATTTTTCGAGAGATAGCGGATTTTTCCGCATGGAAATATCGGCCATGTTTGGGGATTTACCTAATTGTTACCGGAACTTTATAAACCCTGGGAAAACTGGGAACTCTATATATAAGGAGTGGGCGATGAAGATTACCAACGTTGAGGTAGTGCTTGTTGATCGCCCTGCCTTCACGCCAGCGTTTGTCTGGCGGAAGGGGATACCAGGGTCAGATGGTCCGATAACTACAGGGTGGTTGGTAATCGAAACAGATGCAGGTATCACCGGCTTTGCCTCTGCATCGCGCGGAGTGATACTCAAGGATTACATCGACCGCAGATTCCGTAACGAATTAATTGGTATGGACCCACTTCAACGCGAGTATCTCTGGGAGCGCGCATGGGAACTCGATCGAATCGAGCGATTTGCGCCAAATATGGCCCATGTTGTTGATGTAGCCCTCTGGGATATTGGAGCGAAAGCCGCGAAGTTGCCAGTTTACAAATTACTTGGTGGCTATCGAGAGTCAATACCTGCTTACGCTTCAACGGTTACCTATTCCTCTATTGCTGAATTTCTCGATATAGCTGATCAAGCCCTTGAGCTTGGGTATCCAGCGATCAAGCTTCATGCATTTGGTGATGCCAAGAAAGATGCTGAGTTGTCATTGGCGCTTCGCGCTCATGTAGGCCCTGACGTTCCGCTGATGTATGACGGCTCGGCAGGATTTGATCTTATGGACGCGATGTATCTAGGGCATGCGCTCGATGAAGCTGGCTTCCTTTGGTATGAAGAGCCAATGCGCGAATTTTCAGTCACCGCATATAAATGGTTGGGTGAACGCGTTCGCATTCCGCTACTTCTTGGAGAAGTTACTGAAGGTGCTCATATGAGTTCAGGTGATTTTGCCGCCAGCGGTGTTGCAAGTGCGCTACGAGTGAGCACTTTCTTACGTGGTGGCTTTACTGGCGCAATGCGCATTGCGCATCTTGCTGATGCCTACCATCTTCGTGCAGAAGTTCACGGCTTTGGATTGGAAAGTGCCCACCTATGTATGGCAATTAAGAATAATACTTATTATGAATCTCTAGTTTTTGGTAATCCCATCGTTCGCGAACCGCTCGTTGATAAGAACGGTTTAGTCCACGGACCAAGCGCAATTGGTATTGGCTACGAAGATCAGTGGCAAACAACCGGAATCCCTAAGGGACTTGAGAAGTATGTCAAGTAAAACAATTGTCGTTCCACGTCGCTCTGTCCTGTCAGATGATATTTACTTTCTGATTAGGAAGATGATTTTTAATTATGAAATTCTTCCTGGCGCAAAAGTAAATATCGATGCGCTCGCCAAAAAACTAGATGTCTCTCAGACGCCGGTCCGGGAAGCGCTATCCCGCCTTGAATCTGAAGGGTTAATCGTAAAGGAACCGCTCAAAGGTTTCCGAGCGACTGATCTTTTAACGATTCAAGAGCTCGATGATCTCTTCAAGTTTCGCCTTTTAATCGAACCTTTTGCAGCTGCTGAGGCAGCAAAGCGAATTGATGAGACGGGAAAGAGAGCGCTCAAATCTGAACTCGAGAGTGCAAAGATTGCTATCAAGATTTCTGGTGATGAGCAGGTAGAAGCGCTGACCGAACATGACACCCGCTTCCACTCTCTCATTGCAAGCATGTCAGGTAACGTGGTGTTGGCTGAATCTTTTGAACGCACGCATTGTCACTTAAATCTTTTCCGTTTATACATCGCAAGTCAGCGTCGATTAATCACTGGGGAATCCCGAGCAGTTTTAGTCGATAAACTCTTCAAGCAGTACTACAACTCTGCATCAGGTCAAGTAGCTATTAAAGAACATGAGGAGATAGCTACCGCAATAACCTCTGGAAACTTTAAAGCTGCTCAGAAAGCGATGTACCAGCACATTGAAAGTTCGCTACAGCGTTTCTATCCGGCTGCAAATGCGTTATATCTCGTAGAGAACCTAAACAATCCCGACTAGCCCCATTAAATAAGGAGTAAAGGTGAGCACTGTAATTACCGACATTGAGATCCGCGCCTGTCGCGGCAAGGATGATTTAGGCGCGCTCGATGCAGCATCGGCGGTTGCCCTTCCCGGTGGCGCTCGCCCTGATTTCACCGTGGTAACGCTGAAAACCTCCGATGGCACTACAGGAACATCTTTTGGTTTTGGCGCCCAAGACGCCAAAGCCGCTGCGGCAACGATGTCGCAGGTGAAACCATTCTTTATTGGTCGAAGCCCCCACGATGCTGCGAAGAATATGAAAGATTTTGAGTTCTTTGATCGTCGATGGAACCACGTACCTATTTATTCGTATGCACCATTTGATAATGCATGTTGGGACATTGTTGGGAAGATGGCTCACCAACCCGTTTACAAACTACTAGGCGCTGCGCGCGAAAAAGTCCCGCTTTACGTCTCGTCAATGTTCTTACCTGGCCCCGATGATTATGCAAAGCAAGCGCTTGAGGTAAAGGCAAAAGGATATAAGGGCTACAAACTCCACCCTCCTGGAGGGTTAGATCTTGATATTGCCTGTTACCGCGCTGTTCGCGAAGCGGTAGGAGATGACTTCACGCTCATGGCAGATCCGGTGATCATGGATAGTTATGAATCTGCGTTGAAGGCCGGACGAGAGTTAGAGCGATTAGGTTTCCGTTGGTTAGAAGAGCCGCTGCTTGATGTAAACCTCAATGGTCTACGGAAATTACGCGAAAAGCTCGACATTCCTATCTGCGGTACCGAAGTTATTGCAGGTGCGCACTACACGACCGCGCACTGCATCGCTGAAGGGATAGTTGACATTGTCCGTACTGATGTTTCATGGCGTGGAGGTATCACCGCAGTAATGAAAACTGCTCATGTCGCTGAGGCATTCGGCGTCCAGTGCGAGTTACATACCACTATCTATCATGGCTTAGAGCAAGTACAACTGCACCCATCACTGGCAATACCTAATTGCGAATTCTTCGAAACTCTCTATCCGTTTGACGATTTCCTCTTTGGCACCAAGACCCAACTTGATATTCAAGATGGCTATGTCATGGCGCCTAAAGGTGAAGGATTATGCATCGAATACGACTGGGACTTCATCGACAAACACACAGTCGCTACTTTCTAATTATTGATTGGTGAAATTAGAGAGTGGTCGTCCAGTAATCAGCGGATGCCAATCCTCACGCTTTGACCATGGAGTTTCGTAGGTCGGGGCGTTGGCAAAGCGTTTTACTGTGAAGTTCAAGTGTGCGACGGTGCCAGGCTCTAGTGATAGAGCGAAGTGTTTATCGTCGAGGTCAATGACTTTGCCATCAAGTGTGACGGAAATGAATTGATGTTCACCAAAGCCACCTGCTTGAAGAACTAGCTCTCTTTTCTCAGAGCCGACGTTCGCGACATGGACTGATGTATGAGATTTTGATATCTCATCGACAAGAATAGCGACATCCTCAGGCAATCCACTTCGCTTATTGTCGCCATCAAATGGACGGATGTTTGCGAATTGGAATCCACCATGAGAGATGTGCATGGGCGAGCCGGTTGCTAATTGCATCAATCCTTCAAGATATACCGGGCTAAACCATTGCCACGCGTGGACTTGGTAACCTATTTTTAAGAGGTCTAATTCGATGATTTCATCGGTGGTATCTGGTGAATAACTATCCCAGTTCTCTTGATTGCCGATCATCGAATGCATGCGACGAAGGTGAATATCTATCAACTCGAGATTTGCCTGCAGAATTTCTACTGGGAAGTTAGGTAGCCTGCCTTGGATGAACTCGAACCACGAGAGTGTATTCGCGATAAAATGCTTATATCCAAGGGTGTTATGCCCCGGCTTGCCAGGAATGATGATTTGCGACCAATCTTCAGTTCGTGGAATTGCTGAGATTCGTGCTAAATCTTGATCATCAAGGGAGGTAGTCCATAGGTAAATCAAATGTCTCGGTGAAGCATCTCGATAATCGGCCCAACCGCTATCAAGTCGACGGTGTGGTACCAGGACTCGATCACCTTCAACTTTGCGTAACTCCCAATTCTTATCGAATTGTTGTCGTGCCACATCGAGATACGAGTAGTCGCCAGTAAGAAGAACGGCGTTCATCACGGCATTAGTTAGTGGCTCCATGATGGTCATGAGGCCATGAGGCCAACGCCATCCGTAATAACCACCCCACCACTTACCATCGTTATATTCGCCCACTTGACCGCTCAGCCCGACGTTATCTGGCATGTAGCCATCATTAGCGTTCGCGCGATCGGCCCAAACTTTGATGTAGTCGAGGACCCATTCTCTCTCTTTTAGATCGTGTGAGTACATATATGCATGGGTAATCATCGTTGTAGCGTTGAGATTTAGGGGCACATCGCCACGATTCATCCGTTGATTCATCTTCTCAATCAAGCGCTTGTAAATCACAGGATCAGACCAATTGCACTTCATGGAGGCAAAATCAACGCCTTCGATATCTTCATAAGGCGCTAGGTAGTCATCAAGAACAGTTCTGTGGGTGTACCAATCCTCTTCAGTAACGACAAAACGAGGTCCACGGCTGCCATTAAGCGGAGAGCGGATAATTTTCTTTTCTTTGTCGTAATTCTCGGCAAGGGGATCTTCACCCATGTACATACGAGCAAAGCGACGAGCTCGTTGTCGATCCATCAAACTTTCTGGTTTAGTTAAGCCAAGGAAATAGAAATACAAATATCCTTCGCCATGGTGCATCCAATCGTAATAACCATCAAACTCCCGATAAATCTGACCGTATTCGGTCCACTGCAGAGTGATTGACTCCCACATCTTTCGCGCAAGCTCGTAGATCTCTTCACTACCGCCAATGGCGTAAAGGAGCGCTAAATTATGGAATGCCTCATACGGATCATCTGATCCATCCATGCTGCCGAATTCACTCTTCCACTTGAGGGTGCCATCGACATTTGTATATTTCTTCACAAATTCGGGGGCTGCTTTATTGAGTTTGGCGATGATTTCGCGTTCAAGTACTGCCCACTCGGGTGTAGCAGCTTTCGTCGAGATAGTTGCCTTTTTCATCGCCATTCCTTTCCATTAGGAAATCCGAATCTTTCTATTGAATCGCGGAACATTTCGCCACCAGCACCAGGTGCTGTTGGGGCTAGGTATCTACCGTTCTTTATTTCTACCGGAGTAACAAAATGTTCATGTAAGTGGTCAACGAACTCGATTACTCGATCATCGTTTTCACCAGAGACTGCGACGTAATCAAACATCGATAAATGTTGAACTAATTCACAAAGCCCCACGCCTCCAGCATGAGGGCATACCGGAATTCCAAATTTTGCCGCCATCAAGATATTTGCAATGTTTTCGTTTGGACCTGCTACCCGAGTCGAATCAATCTGCATAAAAGCAAATGCGCCCAGTTGGAGCATTTGTTTAAAGATAATTCGATTTTGCACATGTTCACCGGTGGCTACTCTGATTGGTGCAATTGCTTTTGCGATGGTGGCATGTCCGAGCGCATCATCAGGTGAGGTTGGCTCTTCAATCCAGTAGAGGTCAACTCCATGTAGCTCCTTGAGCCAGGCGATTGCCTCGTCCACGCTCCACACCTGATTTGCATCGATAGCAAGTCGCACATTCGGACCAACTGCCTCTCGAGCAAGACGCAACCGGCGCTTGTCATCTTCGATAGATCCACCACATTTCAATTTAATGAGAGTGAAACCATCAGCGACTGCTTCTTTCGCAAGGCGTACCATTTTTTCATCGCTATATCCCAGCCACCCTGCAGAGGTCGTATAAGCAGGAATTCCTGATGCTAGTAATTTCGCTTTGCGTTCAGCTTTTGTTGGCTCGGCTTTTCGCAATATCTCTAAGGCTTCCTCTGGAGTGAGAACATCACGGATATATCGAAAGTCCACGAGGGCGACGAGCTCCTCAGGACCCATATCGGCAAGAACTTCCCAGAGAGGTTTACCCTCGTGTTTAGCGACAAGATCCCAAAGCGCGGTGAGTACGGCACCGACAGCCATATGAGTTAATCCTTTTTCAGGACCGAGCCAACGAATCTGAGAGTCGCTGACTAAGTCGCGAGCAATTTGACCGAGTGTTGCCTTGAGATCATCGACCTTAAGTCCAACTACCTTAGGCGCCAACAATTCAATCGTTGCGCATTGCAATTCAGTTCCGCGCCCCAAAGTAAATGCAAAGCCATGGCCGCTAATAGATGAGTCAGTCTCGAGAATGAGATATGCCGCTGAGTAGTCAGGATCTTTGTTCATGGCATCGGAGCCATCAAGGGAGCGTGAAGTTGGGAATCTAATGTCAGCTATCTGAAATCCAGTGATTGTTGCCATGTGGCCCTTTCGCTTTGCTGCAAAAATCCTATACGATTCAGCAATGCCGCGCCATAACCAAAAAATATCTCTTAAAAGAGTTCCACTAGAAGTCACCCGATTAGGACTAGGAACAGCGCCACTAGGTGGAATGTTCAATTCGGTTTCTGAAAGCGAGAGCGATGATTTGATTGCAACCGCTTTTGAGTTGGGAATAAATTACTTCGATACCGCTCCACTCTATGGATATGGCCGTTCGGAAGTACGCCTTGGACGTGCACTTCGCGCTTCAAAGAAAGATTTTGTTATTTCAACAAAAGTGGGCCGTGTTAATAATCCAACGGATCAACCTGATAACGAATTCTTTAAAGATGCTGATCCCACCAAAATTTCTGTTTATGACTGGAGCGCGGATGGAGTCAAGCGCTCTATTAATGAAAGCCTAGAGCGACTAGGCCTAGATCATGTCGATATGGTGCTCTTGCACGATTGTGAAGATTACCTCGAGCAAACTATTCGTGAAGCATATCCAGTCCTAGATAGTTACCGCTCTCAAGGAATAATCAAAGCGGTGGGAATGGGCTTAAATCTCTGCGCACCTTCAGTAGCGGTGATGAAAGAGACTGATTTGGATTGCGCGCTGATTGCTGGCCGCTACACCCTGCTTGATCAAGAGGCGCAAGAAGAGCTTTTCCCATTGGCGCTTAAGAAGAATGTCTCGATGATTATTGGAGGCGTCTATAACTCTGGCGTCTTGGCTAATCCAGTAAAGGGAGCGGCGTACAACTACGCCCCTGTGAGTGAGGAACTTCTTGATCGAGCAATAGCAATCAAGGCGTTCTTGGCTGAGCGGGGCGTCTCTTTGACTGCAGCTGCTATTCAATTCCCACTTCGCCACCCAGCTGTGATGACAGTTCTCACCGGTTCAAGGAATGCCGCAGAACTCCGGGCGAATGTCGCAGATTTTGATGCAGAGAT
>CAYQLC010000001.1:9311-86653 GCA_964418325.1 uncultured Bifidobacterium sp. | reverse complement strand
GTTCAAGGAATGCCGCAGAACTCCGGGCGAATGTCGCAGATTTTGATGCAGAGATTGCTGATTCGGTGTGGAATGAGCTTGAAGAGAGCGGTCTGATTAAGCCGATGTCACTGGGCTAGACGGGAAGAGTCTTTAGCAAATTCATTTCCCCAGACAGTAAAGAGATTAGTAGCCGCCATTAATGCATCATTAGCTTTCTTCATCATTTTTCGATCATTCTTCTTGATAGCGGGGGCGTATAAATCAATCGCATTGTTGTAGGCCTTGATGAATTTGCGCATAGCTACATCGGATTTTTTATAGCCACTAGAAACTTTTATCTTGGAAAAACTTGTGAGTGAAGCTTTTACAGACTTATCTGCAGCCTGAGCGTTCTTTACCCACACTCGATATTCGCGAGAATTCACTTTATCTGGAGTTGTCTGGTAAGTGTTTCCCCAGTTACCTATTGCATCAGAAAAATCTTGAGTGGCTTTACCTGCAGCCTGCGCATACTTAGCATCTGCTTCGGTGATAGCAGCAGATGCGCTACCGCCAGAAAAGAGCACCATAACTGTGATGAAGAGCAGGGAGAGAGATTTGCGCATGTCGGGGATATTACTTGAAAATGCGTTTGTTCATAAGGACTAGCGCGGCAAATAGGTAGGCGACCGAAATACCAAGTGGAACGCTGCGAGTTAATCCACTGACTGGGAGGAAGGCCGCACAAAGTAGGGCACCAGAAACGATTGCTGCGTTGACCACCACGTCATAGACAGCAAAGACTCTGCCCCGGTAAATATCACTGGTTGTTTGTTGCACGATTGCATCGTTAGTTACTTTTACAGCCTGTCCAGCCATTCCAGTGAAAAATCCCATGAGTATTAAGGTGATCTCATTGAGTGTGAAGGCAAAGATTATGGGCATTACCGCCGCTGCCACCATCGCAGATCGGCTCCAGGTGTAGCGATTAATGATTCGAGTTGCAGCAGGGGTAATAATCGCCCCTATTGTGATACCAATTCCAGAGAGCACTAACGCTAACGCAAACCCGCTTAAACCAGCATCAGGATTGTTGGAATCATTAAATGTATTTCGTTGGAGTATCAATGCCATTAATGTCAGTGCAGTTAAGCCTCCACGCTGGATAGCGACGACGAGTATTGAAAGTAAACTCGTGGTCCGCTCAGCAAGATATCTAAATCCCTCCCGCATTTCGTTAAATCCTTCATACCACGCAGGGGCAGTGATGTGTGCTTCTGGTCCAAACTCATCTCGTTTCACTCGCAGCGCGAGCAGCGCAGCAATCAAGTAACCAAATGCAGCAACAATGACGAGCAAGGAGTCCGCCTGATCTGAGTCGCCGAATGTATTGAAGACTTGACGAAGACCTACGCCAAGTCCGCCACCAAGAACTATGGCAATAGTTCCTCCAGTGACGCTAAGCGCATTAGCGCTAATTAGATTTTCGGCAGAGACCAGACGTGGCGTTGCTGCAGAGAGTCCAGCAAGAATTAATCGATTGATACCGAACGAGATGAGAACTGTTAACGTAAGTAGCAATCCAGTATTACCAAGCAGCAAAACGCAGGCAACTAATAACAAAATTAGTGCGCGGAAATTGTTGGCATAGAAGAGAATTTGTCGTCGAGAGAACTTATCTAAAACAGTTCCGACCACAGGTCCGATTAAGGAATATGGAAGAAGCACAATCGCAAATGCCACAGCAGCTGCTTGGGCGCTTGCAGCGCGTTCTGGAGAGAAGAGTAAGAAGGCAGCGAGCGCACTTTGATAAAGGCCATCAGTTCCTTGGCCCATCCAACGCACAGCGATCAATCTCCAGAATCGACCAAAGCGGAGTAGCGCCATGTGGGAAAGCCTAAGGCCTGAATTCCTATTACCCTTCTCCCATGTGGTCGCAACGTTCGATAATTGACTATTCGCTCCAAAAGCGCGCCACCATCTTCAATTTTCTCAAGAATGCCTTTCATGGCACAACAAGTGATCCAACTGATGCCGACCCCTATCTCTTCAAGGCAGCGAAGTTTCACGGAGAGCAGAGCGATCGAGATTGTCCACTCTGCCGACGGGAGAAGCTGGTAGAGCTCAATTACATTTTTGGCGACGAATTGGGTCAATACTCGGGTCGATTGAAATCAAGTCAAGAGTTAGAAGAGCTTGAGAATGAGCATGGTGAATTTCGAGTCTATGTTGTAGAGATTTGCCAGCGCTGCCGCTGGAATCATCTCCATACCTCTTATCTACTGGGCGATGGGCGCAAACGAAAGCCGCCTCGACGAGTACGAACCCTTGAGGATGAGGATTTCGCTCGTTAATCAGTAACCTACTCTTATGGCAAAGAAAGGTTCCGGACGAAAAGTCTCGCGACGGCGTTTGGCGCTGCGGTGGACTATGTTCCTGGGCGGGCTTGGTTTCTTTGCAGGTTCGGTACTTCTTGTGTTCTCCTATTTCACCGTTCAGATCCCCGATCCAAATGCCTATGTCACAAGCCAAGCGACGATTTTAACTTACGACGACGGAAGTGAGTTTGCTCGAATAGGAGCACAGAATAGAACGAGCGTTCCATTAGGAAAGATTCCTCTGGATCTACGTCATGCGGTACTCGCTGCTGAAAACCGAAACTTCTACAGTGAACATGCAATTAGCCCCACTGGAATTATCAGAGCGCTATTTAATATGGCTCGAGGTGGTGGAGTGCAAGGTGGTTCTACCATCACGCAGCAATATGCCAAGACTGCTTTTCTCACCCCTGATCAAACTATAAAAAGAAAAATTCGAGAGTTAATCATCGCCATCAAACTTGAGAATATGATGACGAAAGATGAAATTCTGGAGAGCTACTTAAATACCATTTATTTCGGTCGTGGTGCGTATGGAGTTGAGACTGCATCTCAAGTTTATTTTGGCAAGAGTGTTCGAGATTTAAGTTTACGCCAATCTGCAGTGTTGGCATCGGTACTACGTTCACCTGGGTATTACGATCCAGGATTACGTGAGGGAAATGATGAGCGACTTGCTGCGCGTTATCGATACACGATTCGAGGTATGGTTTCGGCTGGTTGGGCAGATAAGAAGCTCCTTGAAAATCTTGAAATGCCGAAAGTGCTCTCTCGATCCAAGACTGGGATTCTTGCAGGACCAAAGGGTTACTTGGTTGCAGCCGTTCAAAAGGAGTTGAATAAATTAGGTTTCTCTGATGAGAAGCTGATGGTCGGCGGACTTCGCGTTATGACGACGCTCAATAAGAAAGCCCAAGAGTCTGCGGTATTGGCAGTCGAAAAAGAGGGGCCTAAGAAGGCTCCCGATGATCTTTATATTGGATTAGCTGCCGTCCGCCCAGGCACTGGAGCAATTCTTGCGATGTATGGTGGTCGAGATTATGTCGAGCGACAATTGAATAACGCTACCCAAGGAATAACCCAAGCCGGTTCCAGCTTCAAGCCTTTTGCACTTATTGCTGCCCTTGAGGCGGGTATCTCGATAGATACTGTTTGGGATGGCCGTTCGCCACAGACCTTCGACGACAATGGCAAACCTTACGAAGTGGCAAATTATGGAAAGAAGTCCTTTAAAAATCTAACTTTGCTAGAAGCGACTGAGAAATCTGTCAACACTGTTTATGTGCCATTAGGTATCGCTGTGGGCCCGGAGAAAGTCATCGATGCTGCTCGACGAGCTGGCATACCTGCCGATGTTGAGATGGTGCCAACTCCATCTGTTGTACTTGGTGTTGCCAGCCCTCATGTCTTAGATGTTGCAAACGCCTATGCGACATTCGCTGCTGAGGGAGTGTATGCAAAACCTTTTATAGTTTCTGAGGTAGTTAATCGCAATGGTGGCGTGCTCTATAAAGCCAAACCACAGGGACAAGAAGTTTTCTCCAAAGAGGTAATGGCAGATCTCACCTATGCCTTAGCGAGCGTGGTGAAGTTCGGTTCCGGAAGAGCAGCGATGAAACTCGGACGACCTGCTGCCGGCAAGACCGGAACAAGTCAAGAAAATAGCTCTGCATGGTGGAACGGATACACACCTCAAATCTCAGCCTCCGTTGCTTTTTATCGTGATGATTCGACTGAGTCATTACGCGGCATTGGTGGTATGCGCACCCTTACTGGTGGCTCCTTTCCAGCTCGAATATGGACCGAATTCATGAGAGGCGCTTTGCAAGGAGAACCAAAGTTAAATTTCCCGGATCCGGTCTTTATAGGTGAGGATGCGCTCGCCGATGGCTCGGTCTACAACATCATTCCGAAACCTCCTGGCTTTGATGATGTGGAAGTACCGCCACCAGCTCCCACTTCGACTCCTGCGCCTACTGTGGGCGCAACTCCTGCACCCTCGCCGACATCAACTAAATCAGGAAATTGATGCGCACGCGCTCACTCTCCTTGGGCGTGCTGCTTCTCACCATATTTGCTGTAGCGATTAGTTATCTTAAGTTTGCACGCTGCATCCCTGGCGGTTGGATATCTCCGGATGTGTATCTGCAAGGGTGTTACACCGACATTACCGCTCTATATGAAGCGCGAGGATTCTCTTCAGATATCTGGCCTTATGGCCAAGGTAATGACTCGCTCGAATATCCCATTCTCTCTGGAATTGGGATATGGCTGATTTCACTCATCACAGAAGATGGATCTGCAGGATTATTGGGATTTTTCAGATGGAACCTATTAGTAATTGCCTTGGCATACTCTCTAGTGATCTATCAATTACAGAGACTAAACAGTAAGAATGCGCTTCTTTTTTCTCTTGCCCCAGCGGTGATTACGGCATTATTTATCAATTGGGATATCTGGGCCATCGCACCTTTGGTCCTTGCATTAATCTCGATTGAACGTAAACATTTCGCATCTGCTGGAGTTTTTCTCACTGTCAGCATCTTCTTTAAATTCTTTCCTGTGATTTATCTGGTACCCATTTTGCTCATAATCTGGAAGAACGGATATGACCGGAAGCAATTTCTCAAAGGACTGACACTCTCCGCTCTGGTCATTAATGTGCCTTTCATCCTCACCCAATTTGATGGTTGGTTAAAGTTCTATCGCTTCAATTATGAGCGCGGGGTAGATTTTGGATCTATTTGGTATTTACTCTCTCTTCAAGGAACATGGATCTCAAATCTCAACTGGATTGCTACACCCTTAGTCGCTGCATTACTAATAGGGTGTTATATCCGGTATCGTGAACATTTATTTGGAAACATTTTTTTAGTGTCAGTAATTTTCTTTACTTTAAATAAGGTGTACTCACCTCAGTATGTACTCTGGTTAACAGTGGTCGCGATTTTATTCTTTCCAAAGAACAGAGTTTTCTACGGGCTATTTCTCATTTGGCAAGCTGGCGAGCTTCTCTATCAATTCGCCATTTGGCGTCACTTGCTCACTGTGCTCGAAGAGAGCGGAGGTATCTCAAACGAGATATACATACTTTTTAGCGTCTTACGAATCGTGAGCTTGTTGGCTCTTGCAGCTTATGCAATATATCTACTCGAAAACGATTTCGTGAAAAGTAGTCGTAGTAAATCGAACGTTTAGACCAATTTCTTCACCAATTTCAGGCGCCTCATCACCTTTCAAGTAAAGGAGAGAATTGTGCATATGTGGAGCCTCGGCAAAGGGAAGTGATTTTCCGTTCCAACTGTAAGGGCTTGGATTCCAACCAAAGAGACGAAGTATCGACTTGATCAAAGCCCGCACTCCTCGAGCAGGTATCTCTAGTCCGATTCCCTGTGCTGTTCCGCCAGCTGCAATCACGAGCCACCCTTTTCCAGGAGCGCTTTGTCGGTAACCAATCAATTCCTTAGCCGAGAGTTTGTGACGATCGATGACGGTTGCAGTTGCAGTAAGACTGGTACGCGCACCTAGCCAGAGATCGGTGCCCACCCGAACTCGCCAGCGAATCTCGGGCCAGGTTTTCTTAAGTAAAAGAAGATCTTCTGCACTGATATGCGAGATCCAGATAGTTTTATGAAAATCGTTTGGAGTAACTCCATGTTCTTCGATTGATTTAAGTTGAACGTTGATCCAATTGGTTACTGATTTTCTCTGATCTATCGGAAGATGGATTGCAAGTCCTTCACAGCTCCCATTTTCGGAGTATTTCTTCAGCGCTTGAGCAATATCGGAGGGAGGATAACCATGTCTTTTTACGGGAGAGAGCAGTTCGATGAGAAAACGCTCAGGCTTCCTATCAGAGAACTTCTCGGTAATAGGCGCGATGGTATGAATAATCCACTTCTCGTGGAGGTGCTCTGTGGGCGCTAATAACAAAACATCACCCTCGAATTGGGAGCGAATCACCGCTGCCTCTTCTGCGCTATAGCAGGCAACAGACTGGGCTTGAAATGATGTGGCTTCGCGCGCAAGAGTGGGGATACCAAATCCATAGCCATTGCCCTTAATCACCGGGGTGAGGTCGCCCTGAAATCGTGCAACGTAATGAGCAATGTGATGGCGCCATCGTTCGCCATCCACATGAAGAGTTAATCTGCCCATAGCGCTATCTTCTCACCGTCTATTCAGATATGCACGAAAGGCTATGTATAAGAGGGGATTGATCGCGTAATCCCACTCACCCATCACTTCAACGGCTCGACCACCAACGCCAACTTTAAATTGGAGTAGGCCGACATGAGGGTCTGCCTTATCAAGCGTCGCTGTGATTCCGCGCAAATCGTAGATATGTGCGCCTTTCTGAAGAGAACGCTCCATCATCGCCCATTGAATTGCATTACTGGGTCGCGCTTCGCGTCCAGTAGTACTGGATGCACCATAGAGATACCAAGAGTGAAATCCTAATTCGATGTAAATTGAAGCAGCAACAATATTTCCATTCCACTCTGCAATGAATAATACGAGTTCGGGTTCTGCACTATCCTGATTAAATGCATCCCACATTTGATGAAAATACGAGAGCGGACGTGGCGTGAATTTATCTCGAGCAGCAGTCTCAAGATAAATTGCATGAAAGTCTGAAAGGTCTTCCCGGCTTCCTATGCGAACTCGAACACCTTCGCTCTCACTCTTTTTTATATTTCTGCGCCAGAGTTGGTTAAATCCGCTAAGTAATTGATCACGAGATTTATCTTTGATGGGGAGTTGGTAGAGGAATCTTGGTTGGCCAGCGCCAAATCCATCAGGATCATTATTACTAGCTGTGAATCCTTGCGCAATCAATAATTCTTCGAGCGATGTCGCCGTTGGATTGATGAAAGATGGATTGAGTGAATTGAGTGATGTAGCACTCTCGTCGGCGAGCGCGCTTTTAATGAGATCTGCCTCCCATCGCGCTTTAACAATCATTGGCCCAATTCGCAGTGCGAAAGCTCCACGACTTTTTGCGTAAGCGGTAAGGAGTGAAAGTGCTTGCTCGTATTTGTCAGCAGGAAGTGTGGGGCCTTCAGGTATGTAGAAGAAGTACTTATTGATCTTCGGCGCCTTGCGGGCGAGGATGAGGGCAGCGCCGACCAACTCTTTCTTATCGGGGCCTTCAAAGAAACCGATCGATTCGTAGCGCCATGCCCCCTTTTTCACCTCACCCCACGATGGGGATTGGAGGAAGGAGGGGTCGAGATCGCTCCTATATATAAGGAATGCCTGGTGCTCCGCGCTTGATATTTGGCGAATCTCCACAGGTGGAGCCTACGGCCCTCCCCAAGGATTTCGCCCGTGTCGCTGGGGGGCGATAGATTACGCCCTACGCAATAACCCTCCTGCTACGGAACGACCGTAGCCGTTTAGTCCAGAGGAGGTGGGGATTATGCGACGTTACGAAATGATGGTCATCCTCGACCCAGATCTTGAGGAACGGACCGTTGCTCCTTCACTAGAGACATATCTCAAAATCATCAAGGATTCTGGTGGTTCGGTAGATCGTCTTGATATTTGGGGCCGCCGCCGAATGGCATTCGAGATTGCAAAGAAGCCTGAGGGCATCTACGCAGTTGTCGATATGAAATGTGAGCCGGCAGCAGTCAAAGAGTTGGATCGCCAACTCAATCTCAACGAAGCAGTGCTTCGCACAAAAGTAATCCGTCCCGGTAAGTAATAATTTATAAATAAGTAATAACTACGAGTAGATAGAGAAGAAGGTATTCAGATGGCTGCTGGAGATACAGTAATCACCATCATCGGCAATCTTGTTGACGATCCAGAGTTGCGCTTCACACCAAATGGCGCGGCAGTTGCGAAATTTCGCATCGCCTCGACTCCTCGTTACCTAGATAAGGCAACGAACGAATGGAAAGATGGAGATTCCCTCTATCTCTCATGCAATGTCTGGCGACAAGCTGCCGAGAATGTAGCCGAATCACTTACCCGCGGAATGCGAGTCATAGTCCAAGGACGTTTGAAGCAACGTTCTTACGAGACAAAAGAGGGCGAGAAGCGCACTGTGTATGAGATTGAGGTCGACGAAGTCGGTCCATCACTTCGCAATGCAACTGCCAAGGTTTCTAAGACCAATCGAACAGGGGCGAGCGCAGGCTCTGCTGGCGCTTCATCAAGCGGTGGTAACGACGATCCATGGGCCGCATCCGGTTCTTGGGGTTCACCAGTCGGCGCCAACGACGAACCTCCGTTCTAAACCAAATATCAGATATTTATAAGGAGAAAACATGGGATCCAAAGAGAAAAAGGGAAAGGCCCCTCGTGGCAAGGCTGCAGCGCAGCTCAAGCCATTTAAGAAGAAGCCAAATCCCCTCGATAAACTTGATTACATCGATTACAAAGATACAAATCTGCTCCGTCGCTTTATCTCCGATCGTGGCAAGATTCGTTCTCGTCGAATTACCGGTGTAAGTGTTCAACAACAGCGCGAACTTGCGCGAGCAATTAAGAACGCGCGTGAGATGGCGCTGCTTCCCTACACATCTACAGCTCGGTAAGGGGGAGTAAGACTATGAAACTTATTCTTACCCAAGAGGTTGCAGGCCTTGGACATCCAGGGGATGTCGTTACTGTGAAAGATGGATTTGGACGGAATTTCCTCATTCCTCGCGGCAAGGCAATCGCCTGGTCGCTCGGAGGAGAGAAGCAGATCACCTCAATCCGTCGCGCACGAAAGGCTCGTGAGATTCGCGATGTTGAGCATGCTCGCGAAATTAAATCTGCACTTGAAGGTGCAGGCATCACAGTGGGTGCCAAAGTTGGTAGCGCAGGGCGTCTCTTCGGTTCAGTTACCGAAAAAGATATTGCGCTCGCCGTTAAGGCAGCAACTGGTATCGAACTTGATCGCCATCGCATTAAGACCAATGGCCACATTAAGAGCCTTGGTCGCCACGTGGTGAAGATCTCGCTCGCTTCAAATGTCTCAGCAAATGTTGCAGTGGAAGTTGTTCCTGCTTAAATTGTTAGTGCTCTGTAAGTGGCCCTCGAGAATTCTCGGGGGCCACTTGCTTATCTAGCCTGCTCCTGTCCATCTGGTGAGATGGCCATTTTTTTCTCTCTCCACAGGCGTTGGCCACTATTTCTGCAGGTAATCCTGGAGAGGTGGGCACTTCTCCCCAGTTCATCCACAGGCCATCAACAGTTGTCTGGCCCTTTCCCACACCACCTCTAACACCCAGACCCACACCCTCATCACTCTTGTCACCGGGTGCTTCTATAGTCGCGCTCAGTAGATGAGTGTTCTGGCCATCTTCGAGGAGGTGCTCTATGTCTGTTGCTGAACTTCCGCAACGTGGCGATGGTTTTGAACGAGTTCCGCCTAATGACACGGTAGCCGAGCAGGGCGTTCTCGGTGGAATGTTGCTGAGCAAAGATGCGATTGCTGATGTGGTCGAAACACTTCGAGGAAATGATTTCTATCGCCCTGCTCATCAAACAATCTTCGAGACGATTCTTGATCTCTATGGCCGAGGCGAACCTGTCGATGCAGTCACGGTCTCAGCTGAATTAACTCGTAATGGTGATCTCACGCGAGTGGGTGGCGCTCCCTACTTGCACACTCTCATCGCATCAGTGCCTACTGCGGCCAATGCGGGCTATTACGGAAAGATTGTCCGCGAACGCGCAATACTCCGCCGCCTCGTTGAAGCGGGAACAAAGATTGTGCAGATTGGTTATGCGAGCGAGGGCGATGTCGACGATGCTGTCGATGTTGCTCAAGCGGAGGTTTACGCGGTAACTGAACGGCGTGTAAGCGAGGATTATCAGCAACTCAATACGCTTCTTCCGGGAACACTCGATGAGATTGAGGCAATTGGTGCGCGCGATGGGCAGCTCACCGGAGTGCCAACGGGGTTTAAGGATCTTGATGAATTAACCAATGGGCTTCATCCTGGAAATATGGTCGTTCTTGCTGCTCGTCCTGCTATCGGTAAGTCCACCCTTGGTTTGGATTTGGCGCGGAATGCTTCAATCAAACATGGCCTCACCTCGGTTATTTTCTCGCTAGAAATGGGTAAGAGCGAGATCACTATGCGTATGCTCTCTGCTGAAGCTCGAGTCCCCCTTCAGAATATGCGTTCAGGAAATCTGAGCGATGATGAATGGACTCGCCTTGCCCGTCGCGTAGGCGATATCTCCAATGCGCCACTTTTTATCGATGATTCTCCTAACCTCAACATTATGGAAATTCGCGCAAAAGCCCGCCGCCTCAAGCAGCGCCATAACCTCAAATTGGTCATCATCGACTACCTACAGTTGATGACAAGTGGAAAACGCGTAGAGAATCGTCAACAAGAGGTTTCCGAATTCTCCCGCCAATTAAAACTTCTTGCGAAGGAGCTCGATTGCCCTGTCGTAGCTATCTCGCAGCTCAACCGATCTCCGGAGCAACGCTCTGATAAACGACCAATGCTCTCCGATCTTCGTGAGTCTGGTTCTATCGAACAGGATGCTGACATGGTCATCTTGCTCCATCGTGAAGATGTCTATGAGCGCGATTCTCCTCGTCAAGGCGAGGCAGATCTCATTGTCGCTAAACACCGTAATGGTCCAACGAAAACAGTGACGGTTGCCTTCCAGGGCCACTTCTCGCGCTTTGTTGATATGGCTCAACAACTGTAGAAGTTATTGATGTGCTCCTTGTCGTGCACGTTCGGTGAGATAAATTCCCACTAATACCGTTGCTCCACCAACAATCTGAAGTGGTGTTAGCGCTTCACTTAAAACTAACCAAGCAATTCCACCAGCAATAACTGGCTCGAGCATTGCAATCACACTCGCCTGCGATGCTGGAATGCTCTTTACGCCATAGGTGATGAATATATATGGAGTAATGGATCCAAAAATTATCAAGATTGCAATCAAATGCCATCCAGTAATGAAATTTCCCGGGCTCAACTCCTCAAGGGAAAGTTGCGCGGTGAAGATTTCGGTGGGAAAAGTCCAGGGTGGTTGGACTATTGCTAGTGCAAGCGTGGCAAAGCCAAAGACATAAACCAACAGACTTAAGCCGTTCCGAGTCTTCACAGTGGCTTCGAGTCGAAGGAAGTAGTAGGCAAGACAGAGCGCATCGATGAACGCTGCAAGAACTCCGAGGCCATCGAGCTTGAGTCCACTCCAAATCTCAGTAACGAGTAAGAGTCCGGCAAGAGCAGTTCCAATACCCCACCACATCATCGGTTTGACGATTTGGTGACGGAAGAAGCGAATGAAGATTGCAATCCAGATTGGAGCGGTAAATTCGATAACCAACGTAATACTCACCGGCATCCGAGTAACGGCAAAGAAATAGAAGGCTTGCACCCCAGCAATCCCGATAATGCCCATCAAGATGAGGTTGGGTAACTCCTTTCGGGTAACCCGGAGCGCCTCTCGGTTGGTCAGAAATAGGAAGAGGAGAAGCGCTAAAAATACGCCGGTTACTCGAATTTGAGTCAGACGTACGGGGCTAATACCACCAGCGATGATGAGTTTAGCCATGACGCCAGTGGTCGCGAAGAAGAAAGCGCTCGAGATAACAAGGATCTCACCGGTGTATCTGCGCACCGGGTGAGTGTACTAGAAAGCGTTTTCTGGAAGATCCATCACTGAGTTGTCGGTCTTTTCGATGATTGCACGATCAACTGCAATATGTGGCAGCACGTTTTCTACGAAGAATTTTGCTGCTGCAATCTTGCCTTGGTAAAACGGCTTATCTTTCTCGCTGGCGGTTGCCAATTTTTCAGCAGCGACATCAGCTTGGCGAATGAGCAACCAGGCGCAGATGATGTCACCAACATTCATCAGCAATCGGCTGGTGTTGAGACCAACTTTGTAGATCTCTTTTGGCTCTTCTTGTGAGGCCATAGCTACCCCGACCATGGCGCCAATTGATGTATTCACTTCATTGAGCGCAGCGCCAAGTTGGGCTTTGAGTTCGGCATGGGTACCACCAGATGCTGCTACCGCACCGATCTCTTTACCGATTTTGCGGATGGCTTTACCACCATCTTTGACGATTTTGCGGAAGAAGAAATCAAGGCCCTGGATTGCGGTGGTTCCTTCATAGAGAGTATCAATTTTTGCATCACGCACATATTGCTCGAGTGGCCAATCTTGGGTGAAGCCAGATCCACCAAATGTTTGGAGTGATTCAGTTCCAAGTAAGGTCCATGATCTCTCACTGCCGTAGCCCTTGACGATAGGGAGTAAGAGATCATTGAGAGCCTCGAGTTCGGCGAGTTTCGCAGCATCTTCGCCCGATGCTTGTTTGATGACGATTTCATCTTGAATAGATGCGGTGTAGAGCACCAGCGCGCGCATCGCTTCTGCGTACGACTTTTGCACCATCAACGAACGGCGCACATCTGGATGGTTAATAATCGTGACGCGCGGGCTTGCCTTATCGGCTGCCTTCGTTAAATCAGGGCCTTGTACCCGGGTTTTCGCATAGGCAAGGGCCTGCAAGTAGCCGGCGCTCAAGGTAGCAATTGCTTTGGTGCCAACCATCATGCGTGCATATTCAATAACTTTGAACATCTGTGCAATACCTTCATGAACGTCACCAAGCAAGTAACCCACAGCAGGTTCCTTCTCACCAAGATTCATTTCGCACGTTGATGAGACATTGAGCCCCATCTTATGTTCGATTTTGGTGACATAGACACCATTGCGTTTGCCAAGTTCTCCAGTCTTAGGATCAAAATGGAATTTAGGAATAAGGAAGAGTGAGAGTCCTTTAGTTCCTGGGCCGCCACCTTCACGTCGGGCAAGAACATAATGAATGATGTTTTCAGTTAAGTCGCTATCACCCGAAGTGATAAAGCGCTTGGTGCCTGTGATGTGCCAGGTGCCATCACCTTGGTCGACAGCTTTGGTACGTCCCGCGCCGACATCGCTACCGGCATCAGGTTCAGTGAGCATCATTGTTGCGCCCCACTCGCGTTCAATCATGAGTCGAGCAAGATTCTTATCGCGCTCAGTACCTAACATGTATGCAACATGTGCGAATGCAGTGCCGGATGCATATATATGAATAGATGGATTGGACCCAAGAACCATTTCTGCCATCGCCCATCGAATCGAAGGGGGGATGACGGTGCCACCCAGATCTGCTGGCGCATCGATACGCCACCATTCGCCATCCATATAAGCGCGGTAGGACTTCTTGAAAGATTCTGGAAGTTTGGCGTCACCTGTTGCTGGATTGAAATCAACGCCAAGGCGATCGCTTTCAACAAATGAGGCAGCGAGGTCCACTTCCGATAAACGCTTCATCTCCTCGAGCATGCCCATCGCAGTAGCGCGGTCGACTTCGGCGAACGGACCCTTCTCCAATATTTCATCCCGCTTGAGCAGGTCGAAGAGGGTAAATTCGATATCGCGGAGGTTGGCTATGTAGTGGGTCATAGCCCGATATTACCCGCCAGTAACTTAGCCCGCCAACCGAACGTGGCTCCTCCAAAAGGATGACTGGGGAAGGTTTTCGGAAGGCACCAGTGAAGCCAGGCATCCTCCGGCCATGCTTAATCCTACCCGCAGAAAATCACCCTCCGTAGTTTTGGTTGCTCTCATTTTGGCGACGACCATGCCTGATCTGGCAGCTGGGAGTACACGAGTCACCCCGCCTCAAACCAATTGTTTTGTGACTATTGGTGACGCCCATATCTCAACATATATTGTTGAAAGTAGTGGGCAACCCGCTGTCAAAGTGAATGCTCAGTCGACATGCAATGTAACTACAGACAATCTCTTTCTCACGGTAGAGATTTTCAAAAAAGGTAGCTTTATGCGAATTTATAGCGTCGCAAAAAAAGAACTTTCGATACAGCGAGTAATGCTGCCAGCTGAGATCATCGAATTTAAAGATACCTACCGTTTTTGCAAGAACCAAAGGTCTACCAAATATTTTGGCGTTATTTCTGCACGAATCCGAATAATGGGGCGGAGTCATCAAACCCTCAAAGCCAGATCGCAACATGACGTTTCCCTAGCTTGTGGCACTTAATGTAAAGTTAAGTATGCCTTATAACATTTCACAGTATGGCGATGATGAGTTTTGGGCATCTTATGCGAGATTAGAAAAATCCCTATTTAGGACATATTCCCGTAGATACGCTCTGCAGGCTAAACAATTGATAAAGAACGGATTTTGTGAGAATTTATTTGGTCACGACTTGGTCAGATATCAATTAGAAGAAAATTCACTTTTACATGTGTATGTGGTGGTATCAAAGAACAATATTAGATTTGGCTGCAAAGAAAAGTATTTTTACAGTATGCAACGCAAAGTTAAGTGGCTTAAAGAATTTTTTTCAGAAACAGAAACTTTTCTATTAGCTAACAATGTTGTTATAGAAAGAAATATTCAAAATGACGATGCAGAAAATGATTCAGAAATCTCTCTTGCTTTTAAACTGTTGGAACGAGAAGAATCTCGATATGAAGGTCAAGCAAGAGAATTGCTGGCAACTCGATTTTTATCGCGAGAGCTGAACGGACACTCCTTGGATTATTATGTACAAGATGGCTCATTCCGTTGTGAAATAAAAAAGATTCCATACACAGGTACAAATACGTCTATCAATTTTCCAATACCCATCACTAAGAAAAAGAAGATTAGATCCCTGGTTGAACTTTTTGCCCAAAGTGAAGCTGGGGCTCTTTTTGATCCACCTCTCAGGCCGCTTTAAGGTTGTTGAGGTACATTGGGGCTATGGAACTTTTGATCGCTTTAGGTGCTGCGGCGCTACTGGTCTTCTTTCTCATCAGCCAATACAACAAGCTGATTCGCCTCAATGTTGCAGTGGACGAGGCATGGGCTCAGATTGAGGTGCAGCTCCAACGTCGATCGGATCTAATCCCGAATTTGGTGGAGACCGTCAAGGGCTACGCCAGTCACGAAAGCGCGACTTTTGAAAAAGTAGTTCAGGCGCGCGCCGCAGCAACCTCTGCAACCGCAGTCCCCGATGTTGCCGCTGCCGATGGCATGTTGACGCAAGCGCTACGTGGGTTGCTAGCAGTTGCTGAGAACTATCCCGATCTCAAGGCTTCGGCAAACTTCCTCTCGTTGCAAGAGGAGTTGGCGACGACTGAAAATAAAGTCAGTTTTGCACGTCAGTTCTACAACGATAACGTCCGTGCGCTGAATGTTGCAATCAAGACTGTCCCATCAAGTTTTTTTGTTGGTTTTGCAAAAGTGAGCGAACGCGAGTTCTATGAAGTCGATGATCCACAAGCGCGCAATGTGCCAAAGGTGCAATTCTAAAAATCTATGAGTAATTTCCGCTCACTCCAAAGATCAAATAAAAGAAAAACAATCTTTCTTCTCGTCTCCTTTGCATTCCTCATGTGGTTAGTGGCTTTTGCTGCAGTCTCATATTTTGGCGGTAGTGGCGCAGCTATTGTGCCAATAGCCGTTGGTTTTTCACTCTTTACAACGTGGTGGTCCTATTACTCATCAGACAAATTGGTAATTCGTATGACTGGTGCGCAAGTTTTACAAGAGAGCGATAACCCCAAACTATTTGGGTTGGTACAGGAAGTTTGTCTAGCAAGCGGATTGCCAATGCCAAAAGTAGCTGTGGTAGTTGACGATGCACCAAATGCATTCGCAACTGGACGTAACCCAGAACACGCGCTGATTGCCTTCACCACCGGAATCTTGGATGTTATGGATCGCGATGAGCTTCAAGGAGTTGTTGCACACGAGATGGCGCACGTTGCCAACAGAGATACCTTGGTATCAGCTGTTGCCGCAACAACTGCTGGTGCAATCGCAATAGTCAGCGATATGTTGATCCGAATGATGTGGTTTGGTGGTCGACGTGATCGTGAGGGCGGTGGAAATCCAATAACCTTGGTAATTTCCCTAGTAATCATGTTGATGGCGCCAATTGCAGCGATGCTACTTAAGGCAGCCATCTCGCGTAAGCGCGAATCTCTTGCTGACGCTACTGCAGTGGATTTCACTAGAAACCCCACCGGGCTACGAAAAGCATTAGAGATTTTGGCTCGCGATTCCACCGTAGTGCAGCAGCGATCTAACGCGGTGGCGCACATATGGATTGAATCTCCCCTTGATGGCAAAGCGGTCTCGAAACTCTTTGCAACGCACCCGCCTATTGAGGAACGGATCGCGACCCTGAGAGCCCTAGAGGGTAATTAATCCCTTGTGGATCGTGGGGCTTTCCCTAGAGCAGTTCCGAACCATTCTTGAATCTGGCTAATCAACTGGCACAATTGTCGTGATTTCTTAGGACGAGCCTTCAGGTAGCGCAGACTTCCTGGGGGGTGGCGTGGAGGCCCAAAAAGTGTCGAGAAAGTTTTTCTCGCGAGTTTTAGCTTGCGTTTCATCCATCACCGTGGCATCGACGCTATTGATACCACTTTCTGCCTCGCAAGCGGGGGCAGCCGTTCCGAGTGTGCGGCAAACGAATTTTTTGAGTCCAACAGCCAACGTCGCTAATAGGTACTTCGGCAGTTCGGTCGCAACAGATGCTGCCGGATCTCGAATGGTTGTTGGAGAGTCTGGAACAACTGGTATCGGTGGTGAGGTAAATGTCTATGACTGCACTTCAAGTGCATGCTCATTAAGTCAAGCACTTAATTCACTCGCCACTCGTACAGTCTCAATTACGCAAATCACTATTACTGATGGGGGCAGAAAAGGTACCGTTACAACTTCGAGCCCTCATGGGTTTCTTCCTGGTGAGAAAATCACGATTACTGGAACTGGGAATACCACTTTTAATGTGACGAATAAGGAAATTAGTGAAGTAACCAATAATACTATCTCTTTTTTCGTAAATAGTTTTAATCTTGCGGCAACTGCGGTTTCGGGTTCGGGTGTAGTTGATCTCGCGCCAGCAAATTCAGAATTTGGAGCCTCAGTTGATATTTCAGACGATGGCAACTTAGTTCTTGTTGGCGCCCCTTCTACCTCATTTACGTATTTTCAATATACGAATTACAGCACCATGTCTGGAAGTACCGTTAATCGAAATTTTGGAAGAGCCTATTTATTTGAGTATATAAGTGGCGCTTGGGCGCTATCGAAAGTTTTTGATCGCGCAGTTCCGTCAGACGGAGATAAATATGGAAATGCTGTGGCCTTGTCTGGAGATGGCTCAGTTGCTGTGATCTCGTCTTACAAAAATTCTTCAAGCGCTGCGAATAGCGCAGAAATACAAGTGAATACGCCAAATCCATCTGCCTCTCCGGGGCCATCTGGAACACCCGTGCTCTATTCCGCGTGGGTTCTACAACAGACTATTTTGGCGAGTTCTATCGGAAGAGATGTCGATATTTCTGACAATGGTAACGTTATTGTTTTCTCGGCTGATTATGCAGGTTCGCCTTCGTCAGCTGGTAACGCACTTATCTACACTAAATCGGGTAGTACTTGGACTTTGACCAAAACGTTGGTTAAGGGTGATCGCTCGGGGGCCACTGCATCTACTAATGACAACTTTGGGTACTCAGTAGCGGTATCTGACGATGGCACGACTGTTGCTGCTGCAGGATACAACGGAGATTACAGCGTTTACATATACAGATTTACAGGTGGGGCATGGGGAACACCGGTAAACATCGCTCCAAGTGCAGCAGGCTCGCGCGATATTTTCTCGGTTGCACTAAGCGCAAACGGGAATGTTGCGATGATTGGTATGGCCGGCGATCGTATTGGATGTTACGACCGGGCAGGCTCGATTGCTTTCATGGAATTTAGTGGAGGCACTTGGTCGCAAAACGGAGTCTTGCGCACTTTGGAATCTCCAACCGCAAATAGCTATTTTGGTCAAACTGTCGCTATGTCAGAGGATGGGAGCTCTTTTGCGGTGACTGGAAGTCCTAACCGTCAGGTTGGTGCTAATTCCGGCGTGGGAGCAATAACTACTTTTAACTCATTTACAAGTTTAGCGGATACCGTCGCACCTTCCTTAACACTTCAACAAGGTTGCTCGGCCACAGGCACTTTTGGTGTAGTCACTCTTCAAGCAGATCCCACAAGTACAAGTGCAATTAAGTTTGAACTGATTTCAAATGAGAGCCTCGACCTCTCAACTGTAGAAGCCTCAGATTTCACCATAACTAATGGGGTCTTCTCGTCTACAATTTGTTCAACTACATATTGCATCATAAATGTCACTGCCTCTGCAGTTGGGGTTGTGACCATTGCGCCATCGCTCACTTTCTCTATAAGCGATACACAGGGGAATGCGGCGATTGGAGCAAGTGGTAGTGATCAATCAGTTTCATTTGATAACGTTGCCCCAACACTGGTTTCCTCTACACCTGCGGACAATGCAACGAGTGTGGCGTTGAATTCCAATATTGTCCTAAATTTCAGTGAAAATGTGGTCTTTCAATCGAGTCTTTCAATATCAATTGTGCGCGTAAGGCCTGCAAGTAATTCGCCTAATGGTAATTTGACATACGAGAGTTTTGTGTCCACAAGCACGAGAGTTACTGGCTCGGGAACCTCAACCCTCACCATAGATCCGACCAATGATTTACTTCCTGGTTATTCGTATTTCATCCTGGTAGATGCGAACGCTTTGAAGGATGTGTCAGGAAATGCCTTTATGGGATTGGCCACGAATACTGCTCTGGATTTCTCTGTAACGACTGACACAGTTGCACCAACTCTGGTGAGTAGTTCACCTGCAGATAACAGCACAGGATTTGGTATTACCTCTAATCTCGTTCTTAATTTTAGCGAGGATATCTACTACGGGGGCACCGTCGTTAAATCGGCTACTGGAACTTCGGGTCAAAGTTCCATTACAGTCCCGGATACTAGCGGCATCCTGGTTGGTCAATTTGTGTTTGGCACTACAGGCATTGCGAGCAATGCGACGGTAACCGGCATTTCCGGAACTACGGTAAATCTCAGCGTCGCCAACGTCGGCGCGGTTTCAGGAAATGTGAATTTTAGGGCAGTTATTCAACCAACCGTGACGGGCACCAATGGCCAGAGCACGATTACAGTCTCAAATTCTAATGGGATCAGTATCGGTCAAGGCGTAACGGGAACAGGTATCGCTCTCAATGCAGTAGTTACTGGAATCTCGGGAACCACAATCACCTTAAGTAGCGCCAACACTGGAACAGTCTCGGGGACGGGCTCTTTCTTCCAACCACTCATGTTGAGGAAAGTTTCTGATGGAAGTGTGGTCGAGGTTTTCGCTTACTCCTCCACATTATTATCGTGGTCGAGTAACTCATTGACAATAAATCCTACAAATAATCTTGCCTATTCAACTGATTATTACTTGACCATTCCGGGGAATTTCATCAAAGATGTCGGAAACAATTACTATTCGGGATTTAATACAAGTACCGAATTAAATTTCACTTCAGCTGCAGATAATGTTCCACCCACTGTAACCACTCTTAGCCCATCAGATAATCTGACTACAGTTGCTGTGAATCAAAATCTAATTATGACTTTCAGTGAAATTGTAAATCAAGGTACTGGTTCTATAACTATTAAAGTTAGCTCAGATGCGAGTACATTTGAGAGCATCACGGTAAATGATCCACGAATCTCCGGTTGGGGAACGAACCAGATAACAATCGACCCTTCGGGAACTTTCGTAGGCTCAATTTCTTACTACGTCAACATCCCTGCTGGCGCAATTGTGGATACCGCGAATAATTCGTATGCGGGTATATCCAATAATTCGACATGGAATTTCACCGCTCTGGATTCGACACCTCCAGCATTGGTATCTGTCACTACCAATTCATCTGGAACCGCAGTCATTCTTACCTATAGCGAGAATTTAGCAACAACAAGTACATATTTACCGGCAACTACCCAATTTTCACTTTCAATTGGTGGTGTTATCAGCACACCAACTGCACGTTCGGTGCTGAATAGCGTAGTCACACTGACTCCAGCAACAACGATAAATCCAACTGATGTGGTGACTCTTTCATACACTGATTCGGCATTAACAGGTGATATTCAAGATCTCGCTTACAACGATGCCCCTAGTTTCACAGCTCAAGCAGTAACAAATTTGGTCGTACCAAAAGTCATTAATGTGACTTCTTCAACTGCCGATGGAACTTTCGTCCCGGGGAATCCAATCTCAATCCAGATTGTCTTCTCTGGACCCGTCACGGTAACTGGAGCACCAACGTTACTCTTAGAGACTGGCAGCGTTGATCGACTTGCCGCTTTTGTATCAGGCTCTGGGACGAACACGCTCACCTTCACATATACCGTTCAAAATGGTGATGGTTCAGGAGATTTGGATTACAACAGCACATCCGCACTCACTTTGTCTGGCGGTACGATTTCGAACGCGAATGGAGCGGCGGTACTCACTTTGCCCGCACCTGGAGCCGCAGGATCTTTGGGAGCGAACAAGGCTCTAGTGATAACGAGTGGACCGCTAACTCTCAATATCACCCCTTCATCAGTGACTTACACCGATACATCCATTAATGACGATTTTCTTGACACGACCGGAGTGGCTTCGGGCGTTCCCGCGGGAACACTTGTTTTTGGCATTACTGGAGGGACCAGTTACCCAACCTCTTCGACAACTCCACCTAACACTGCGGTGGTCAAGTACACAGTAGGAAAAGTTGGTACCTACGGAACACTATGGATTGTTAATACAACTGAGGCAATTTATAACAACTATCATGGAAATTGGCGTTTTGTTCCTAATGATGCACAAATTAATGCTTTAACTGGCACAGTTACAGAGACTTTTGTCGTAACTCTTGACAATGGTACAAACACCGTAACAAATAACATTACATTCACTTTTATTGGAGTCAATGATCGGCCTACCGTTGCGATTTCAACCACTCCATCGAGTGATTTCTCACCAGTGCCTGCAACAACAACGTGTGGATTCGATACACCTTATGCGGTTGACTTTGGCGAGATGCCTGTGGGTGAAACTTGTAACTATGCTTTTGATGACCTAGATGGAACGAAGTTCCTCAACTTCGATCAGACTTCCAGTCTTTTGATTGATGCTGGGGCCATTTATACGTTAACAGGAATAGGCATGACGACCGGAAACGACTTAGTCTCACGAGATCCAGTGAGTTTTACTATTTTCGGATCGAATGTTTCCCGCACATCAGGTATGACAAAAATTGCGAGTATTTCTGGTGTTGGTGCCCCGATTGATCGCGGTGCGATCTATCCTGCTATGAACTTCACCAATTCCTCAAGTTATCGTTATTACAAGATTCGGTGGGATTCAGTTCGTACGCCACTAGATGCAAACTCTATCCAAATTGCTGAAATTCGGTTGATTGGCTTCTCTGGAGGCTCACTCACTTATACTGAAGGTCAACCGGGGCAAGCAATTGAATCCAATTTCACACTCAATGATCTTGATGGACAAATTGTTAGTGCCACCGTCAAGATCTCAGCCGGTTTAACTACAGGTGATGTTCTTGCACTTGCAGTCGACCCCACGACAATGGGTGGAATCACTGCCGTTTATACGGCAAGCACTGGTTTGCTGACGCTCTCGGGAAGCGCCTCCGCGACGCAATATCAAGCGGCATTGCGCGCCGTGAAGTACTCCAGTACTTCGACTAATCCGACCGCTCTCTATTCCTCTCGAACCGTCACCTGGGAAATCACGGACAGTACAGGATTGAAGAACACCTCGGTAGTCACTTCGATTGCGGTGATTTCGGTGAATGATGTTCCAGTTCTCTCTGACTTGACTGCCAAATCCATTCCAGAGCGTGCGGCTGCGCAAACTTTAGATTCCTCGGTCACGCTCACTGATGCCGATTCCCCAAACTATTTCGAAGGTTCTGTCAGAGTCTCCGGATTGCTCGATGGTGATGTGGTGTCAATCTCGAGTACTACAGCTTCGGCAGCGGGAGCAATCCGCAAGGCCGGGCTAGAAATTCAATGGAGCGACGGTAGTACGTGGCAGAAGATTGGAACCATCTCTGGCGGTATTGGTTCAGATTTGTTGATTTCATTCTCGACAACTGCTGCTACTAGGGCAATCGTTGAGTCCGTTATCGAAGCTTTATTGATCTCAAGCAGCAGCTCAGTAACAACTCGAACTTTGACCATCACGGTCGATGATGGTGATGGTGGGATGAGCGTAGGCGGCACGATAGCGGTGACAATTACGGATGGAACTCCACCGAGTGTGACTCTGATACCCGCTCTTATCAAGAACACTGGCTCTGGAGTCGCTACGAGCAATGAGTCTGGAAAGATCTATCTTGTTCGCGCTGATCAGATAGTGACAACTGAAGCCTCCATCTTGGCGTTATTAGATTTCCTCTGGAATGCAACACCGGGCGTTCTTGCAGACACCTCGGCTTCTATCGAAGCGACTGGATTATCTAATGGATCTTTCGTCGCCTACGCTGTTGATGCAGCTGGGAATCTGTCTGCAGCTTCCACTGATGTCTTACAAATTTCTGGCAGCGCACCTACCGCGGGTGTCCTCTCAAGCATTACTAGCCCCTCGAAGTTAACTTCCTTTGTCTTCCAATTAGCATTTAGCGAGGCTATTACAGAATTGGCTTCCGGTGACTTTTCTAACACCGGAACCGCAACTGGGTGCTTATTCACTCCTTCGGCGAGTGCCGGGTCATCCTTCAATGTCACTGTGACTAATTGTGCTGAAGGAACTTTGATTTTGCGCCTGGCTCCCAATAGCGTGGTAGATGCATCCACAAACAGAGGACCACTTTCAGCCGTTACAAGCGGTTCCATAACGATTGATCGCACTGCACCCACATTAATCTGGACTGCACCAGGTGCCACTGCAACTTCACTTCCGCTCTCTTATACATTGACATTTAGCGAAAGTATCTCAGGATTGACCTTCAGCGATTTTGTCAATGCAAACACCACTTCTGCTAAAGCAGTCGGTTGTATTTTCACGCCAAGTTCAGATACCGGAACTGTGATAACGCTTTCGGTGACAGGATGTTCTGATGGAATACTCACGCTCCGGTTGAAGTTGAATTCGGTGTCGGATGCTGCCAGCAATCTAGGAACGGTGGCTAACTCCACATCATCTGCCGTGACTATCGATCGCGCCGCACCGGTGATCACATGGATCTCACCTACCACGGGTGGTTTCACCACTTCAACCTCCATCACACCCGATTGGAGCGTTGTTGATTCAGTCTCCCTTGCTTCAAGTGGCACGGTGACTTTGATGCGGGCTACGTTAACAGGGGATAGTTGTGGCGCGTTTTCAGCTCAAGGAACCCAAACGAAGAATGCTGCCACCACGCTGACTACAGGGTATTGCTATTACTGGACATTCAGTGGCGCACCTTCAGATACCGCTGGTAATACGACGACTGGTGGATCGCTCTCGTCGGCGGTTCTAAAGGTCGATACAGCAGGAACAATCGTGACGATGATTGCGCCGTTTGTTCTCACAACTTACGCGGCCGATCAACCAATCATGTTTGATGTCAGTTTTAGTAGAAACATAACAGGAATAGAGCCTGGCGATTTTAATAATCAAGGCAGCGCAATCGGCTGTGTATTCACTCCGCAGAGCAGTTCATATCTCACCACCGGTGCTCCGATTAAGGTCTATGTAACAAACTGCAGCGAGGGTACGCTGATTCTTGAATTGAGTGCCAATAGCGTATTGCATTCCACCAATGTGACGACGCCCGGTGTTCCCTTCCGGGCAAGCACAGTTACTATCGATCGCACCGCTCCAACAGTCATAAACAAGATTCCCGCTGATGGCTCTGTAAATGTTGTAGTGAGTGCAAACATCTCGCTTACTTTCAGCGAAGTCGTCAATTCACAAATAGGTGCAATTACTCTTCGTAAATTTGGTGGAGAGCTTGTACACCAACTTTCTGTTACCGATTCACAAGTAACCGGTTTTGGCAGCGATACCATCACAATTAATTTTGACGGTGATTTCGCAACCAATACGATCTACTATCTAGAGATTGATCCTGGTGCAATTATTGATTCATCAGGGTTGCCATTCGGTGGTTATAGTGGACCGGCGAATTTGCTCTTTACGACTGCTCCCGGTTTGGCACAGACCATCACCATGCTCACCACTCTCACGAAATTGACGACAGATACCCCATTCGCTCCTGGTGCCACGGCGTCATCGAATCTACCAATTACATACACCTCGAGTAATACGGCTGTGGCAAATATCGTCGAAGGTTTGGTTGTCATTCTTACCGCAGGAACTACCGTCATTACTGCATCGCAATCTGGAAATAGCGCATATGAGGCGGCAGAACCAGTTACGGCCACTTTGACAATTACTGGTCCAGCACCGGCTCCAGCGCCAAGTGGAGGTGGAGGTGGAGGTGGCGGTGGAGGAGCCCCTGCACCAGCGCCAACGCCCGTTGTAATCGAGGACCCTGAGGATGTGCTCACGAGATTGTGGGGAACTGATGAAGCAACGGGCCTTCGAATTCGCTGGGAAGGCACCACAAAGCCAGTGAAAATCGTCATCATCTCGTCACTCAATGAGAAATTTGAAGTTGAGAGTGACAAGGTAGATAGTGGCGAGCTACTTAATACCTTCAAACCCGGTCTGGCTTACTCAATCAGCGCAATTCCCGTTGCCTCGAAGAAAGTTGACTCTCAGCAAACAATCGCCTACGCATTACCTCCCCTAGCTCCGGTAGCACTTGTTGCCAGTCAATCCGGGGTCAATCTCGTCGCGATGACGTGGGAGCAACCAAGTTATGCCGAGAAGTTCCGGGTGACAGTGACTCCAAATGTAGGCGAACCACTGATTTTCACAACGACTGACAAGAATCTGAAGATTGATGTTTCTAAGGGGCGGACCTACAAGATCTCAGTAGTAGCAATTGGCGCTAAGAACCTTGAATCAGCAGTATCAATCTTCAATTGGACATATAAAGGTATTTTCCAAGAAGGTACGTATGCCTTCGCAAGCGGTGCAAACGACACAATTATTGCTTGGACGTTGTTGCCTGGAGAGAAGGCTGAAAAGTACCGAGTAGTGGTTCGTGGCAAAGTGCTCTGTGAAACTAGTGACACTACGTGTACCGTCAAGGGGCTTTACGGCGGGAACAGTAATCTTGCAATTGAAGCTTTGAATAATTCAGGAACTACCACTGTAGATAGAGTCATTGGTAGATACATACCTGCTGCTAAGTTCCGTCTGGTAGGACGAATTTACTTCGATGGATTCTCATCGAACATAGCTAAGACCTACACAAAGAAGATTCGTGAAATGGCTGCATTTGTCCTCGTATCGGGCTTCAGTGAGGTTCAAATCACCGGCCACTCTGATCAGTTTAAGAATGCACCACTAGTCAAGACTTCGGCGCTATCTACCAAGCGAGCAACTCAAGTGGCCGATGCGATGAAGAAACTTCTGCCGAAGGTAAAATTCTCGGCTGTAGGTCGGGGTAATAGTTCGCCATTGAAGAAAGATAAATATCAGAATCCAAAGAATCGTCGGGTTCAGATATATACCCGCTAGAGAGAGCGGGCGACGGGAATCGAACCCGCGCTAAAAGCTTGGGAAGCTCTTGTGATGCCATTTCACTACGCCCGCGTGTAGCGCTTCGTAAGCCTAGATAATTTGGGGTAGGGTCGCCAACCATGTTGCTCTCTGATCGCGATATCCGGGCCGAAATCGAGGCTGGCCGAGTCAAAGTTGACCCCTTCGAGAAGGCGATGATTCAGCCTTCGAGCGTTGATGTCCGACTCGACCGATTCTTCCGAGTCTTCGAAAATCATAAGTATGAGGTGATTGACCCTTCTAAAGAGCAGCCGGAGCTCACCCGCGAAGTCGCGGTCAATAGCGACGAGCACTTCATCTTGCATCCAGGTGAATTCGTTCTTGCGAGCACTTATGAAGTAATCACGCTTCCCGATGACATCGCCGGAAGACTCGAAGGTAAATCTTCCTTGGGTCGCCTCGGTTTACTCACGCACTCCACTGCAGGTTTCATTGATCCTGGATTCTCAGGTCACATCACGCTAGAGCTATCAAATGTCGCAAACTTGCCGGTGAAACTTTTTCCTGGAATGAAAATCGGTCAACTATGTTTGATCAGATTATCTAGCCCAGCAGAGCACCCTTACGGCAGCGCTGTTTATGGTTCACGATACCAAGGACAACGTGGCCCAACCCCAAGTAAATCGTGGCTTAACTTTCATCAGAGCAAAATTAATTAGTTTTCTTTGACGGGAAAGGTCAAAGTAAACATGGTGCCGCGCCCTAATTCGCTCTCAATGTCAACGCTTCCGTGATGTGCATCCATGATTGCTTGCACGATGGATAAGCCAAGGCCGCTTCCTTCGGTACCTGTCCACGTACGAGATTGGTCAACTCGGTAAAACCTTTCAAAGACACGCTTCTGCTGCTCTGGAGTAAGTCCAGGACCTAAATCCCGCACTTTTATCTTTACGCACTCGTCGCCTTGCTCAAGAGAGATTGTGATGGGAGTGTAATCCGGGGTGTGGATTGCTGCGTTTACTCCCAAATTAAGTACTGCTTGATAGACCTTGACCGAATCTCCGATGATAAAAACCTCATCAGCAGGCATCTGGATGGTGATATTCGCAGTTGGCTTACTTGCTTTTACAGATTGCATCACATCATCGATTACTTTCTTCACATCTACTGCTTCATTAGCAATCGGTCGAGCTTGATCGAGGCGCGCGAGAGTGAGCAAATCTTCTACGAGCGTGCTCATTCGTTTTGATTCATTTTCAATTCGCCCAATTAACTCACGCGTCTTTTCTTCACCACTGATCGCTCCTTGACGATGCAACTCGGCAAATCCGCGAATAGCAGTCAGTGGTGTACGTAACTCATGGCTTGCGTCAGCGACAAAACGGCGAAGCTTCTCCTCACTTCGTCGCTGCACAGCAAAAGATTCTTCAATTCGCCCAAGCATTCGGTTGAGAGAGGCAGTCAGGCGCCCAACTTCAGAGTTTGGTTTGGCATCGGGTAACCGAGCAGAGAGATCCCCATTAGCGATGGCTTCCGCGGTTCCCTCGACCGCAGTTAATGGTTTCATACTCAATCGGATAGCCACTCGCGAGATCACGCCGACCAGGAGGAGCACCAATAAACCGGTAAACAAGAAGAGGATCTGGAGTCGGCCAAGCGTTCGTTCTACATCTTCCAGCGAAAGCGCTGCCACAGCGCTGCCAGCACCGGAGGGGAGAAGGCGAGCAAGAACTCGAAAGTGCGCCTTATCTTTGATGATGGTGAAGGGTTTGCCTTGCTTCTCCGCAACTAGTTCTGGAGTGATTCCAGCAACCACGCGCTCAACCCGTTCGGTGTTTAATTCACCACCAAGTCTGCCGATGATGGTTCCCGATGGATCGAGGAGTGTGACGCTAATTGCAGAAGGGACCTTCCGTAATGGTCCGCTTCGGCCATCGATGTCAGCAATGTCATCATCACCGTCTGGCTCAATTCCAGCGCGGTCAAGGCGAAGAAAAGAGCCACCCGCAACTGCATTGAGTTGATCATCTAGTCGACCGATGAGATAACTCTTCAAGGCGGTATGAGCAGCAAAATCAGCGATTCCGATTCCAAGCGCACTCAAAATGAGAACGCTGACTGTTAAGCGATTTTTTAGGCTCGCGGTACCAAACGAGTACTTAATGCCTATGCCACCTTGCTTGGCAATCGTAAGCGGTAACCAACTCCGCGAACAGTATGGATTAATTGTGGCTCGTAGGTATCAATCTTCTTTCGCAGGTACGAGATATAAGTTTCAACAATACCGGCATCGCCGCGGAAGTCGTATTGCCAAACGTGGTCAAGAATTTGTGCTTTCGAAACAACTCGATCCGCATTAATTAATAGATAACGCAGCAGTGTGAATTCAGTTGGCGAGAGTTCAACCAATTCTCCACCACGACGTACCTCATGGGTAGCTTCGTTTAATTCCAAATCAGCGAATCTAATCAACTCGTCGTCTATGTCTATCTCGATATCTCCGGTGCGACGAAGGATTGCCCGAACTCGAGCAATCAACTCTTCAAGACTAAAAGGCTTGACCATGTAGTCATCGCCACCAATAGTCAGCCCAGTGACTTTGTCATCTGTGGAATCCTTAGCGGTTAAAAAGAGAACGCCAACTTTTAATCCCTCTTTACGCAACTTTTCGCAGACTTCAAAGCCATTCATTCCTGGCATCATCACATCGAGTACCAGGGCATGAGGTTTGAACTCTTCAGCGATGGCAAGTGCTTGCGCTCCGTTCATGGCAGAGCGCACCTCGAATCCGGAGAACTTGAGGCTCGTAGAAATCAGGTCATTGATATTTGGTTCGTCATCGACGACAAGAATCCTCTTCAGATCCTGTTTTGAGTCCTTGCTATTGGTAGTCACTAGCCTTCACCTCAGATTTGGTCGCACTATTTGCCTGCTCCCAATAGTGGGAGATTAGCCTGAGAATAAACTGAGAATGAGCCTCAATCGACCTTAGGATTGGCTTCCCGCCGCCCCTGCACCTGGCGGACTACGCCGATTATCGCCACAACGGTGAATAAGACGAGAACAAAGACCAGTCCATCAACGAGCAAAGGTGGCGGTTCATTGAGAACGGCGAATATATAGATGTCAGGGATGAAGTGGGTAACTAGGGCGATGGCGCCCCAGATTCGCACCCGTGGCCAATCACGAACCAGACCGTAGATCACCACGCGAGCAGTCGCGATCCCATATGGAATAGCAGCTCCAATATCGAAGATGAAATAGAGAAGAGCATTGACACCATATTTGCCCAACGTGTGCCATACAACAATCGATTTTCCGACCCCATAAATTACGACAAGCAGAATCCAGAGTCGTTCTTTCTCGGTGGTAGATAGCGACACCCGGAGAGCGTATCGTTCACACTCCTGCTCGAAACAGCAGAAAAGTGAGGAGTCGCCGTGGCGCGTAGGCTGCTACTTACCCAAGCGCAGAAGGGTTTCCTCCTCCACGCTTTTACCGCAAGTGGCGCGATAGCTGGCTTGCTTGCGCTAGGTGCGGTGATGAATGGTCACATTAGGGCTGGTCTCATTTGGCTTATCGTTTGCCAACTTATCGATGGCTTTGATGGACCACTTGCGCGTCGACTCGATATCACTACTCATGCCCCACAAATTAATGGACATATTCTCGACCTGGTTGTTGATTATGTGACCTGTGTAGTTGTACCAGTAGCGCTACTCATCGAATTAAATATGTTGCCAAAAGGACAAGAGTTTTGGTTTGCAGCGTTGATTATTTTTACCGGCGCATTGTGGTTTGCGAGAACCGACCAAGAGACTGATGATCACTGGTTCAATGGTTTTCCAGCAGCGTGGAATATTGTTGTTCCCACACTATTAATTCTCGATGCAAGTACGGCCGCAAAGCAGTTGGTCATCATCTTCTTGTGTGGACTCTCACTCTCAAAGGTCCAATTCCCGCACATTGTCCGGGTAAGTAAGTTGCGGCCTTTAACACTCTCGATTGCTGTCGTCTATTTTGCAGCATTAACCTGGCTTTCGGCCCAATATCCTGATGGGCCAAGCTGGTTAGAGCCAATATTGGTGATTGCGCCGCTTTACGTGGTGGGATTATCTATTTGGAAGACGTGGTTCGCCCCAGAGAACCAATAAATTAGCTCTCTAGTATTCTTGCCATCATGAGCGCCCTAGCGGTAATTGCCTATCTTTATTCGATTATTGCCATAGTAATTCTCGCTGTAAAAATTCGAGAATTAATCGCAATATTCAAGAAAGGCCAACCAGATCCCACTCGATCAGATAATGCTGGTGCGCGTTGGGCGACTCTTCTAAAAGAAGTGCTTGGACATACCAAGATGACCCGATTTACCGGAACGGGAATCGCTCACTGGTTTGTCATGGTCGGTTTTGGCGCGCTCCTTGGAACATTGATTACCGCATTTGGTCAGGTCATTGATCCACACTTCTTTATTCCAGGTATTGGACACTTCACGCCATATCTCTGGATAGTTGAGGCAATCGCGTGGCTCACCGGAATTGGCATAGTTGCGTTAATTGGAATTAGACAAGTTACTCGAATTAAAAATCGTGGACGTAAGTCGCGGTTTTATGGTTCGGGGAGTTGGAAGGCTTACTACGTTGAAGGCACAATTCTGGCAATCGTCTTTTGTGTCATTGCGCTTCGCGGTCTAGAAGGGGCGCTCGAGGGTGTTACCGGTTGGAACGCAAAGTATCCATTTACTAGCTTTGTTGTAGAAGTATTCAACGGACAGTCAATCAGCGCTATTGAGAATCAGATAGCAATCGTTGCATTGCTAAAAATTCTTGTATCGATGACTTGGTTTGTTGTTATCGCGCTTAATCTCACCATGGGTGTGGCCTGGCATCGATTTTTGGCTTTCTTTAATATTTATTTCAAGCGTTATGCCGATGGTCGTAACTCGTTGGGCCCCGTCCCGGAGATGCTTTCACATGGCAAGCCAATCGACTTTGAAGATCCTAAAGACGATGATGTTTTTGGAATTGGAAAGTCTGCTGACATTACATGGAAGGGCCTTCTTGATATGGCCAGCTGCACCGAGTGCGGCAGGTGCCAATCACAATGTCCGGCGTGGCATACCGAAAAACCCTTGTCTCCCAAGCTTTTGATTATGGCAATGCGCGACCATGCTCTTACCAAAGTAGGTAGCGATGCTCCCATCGTCGCGCTAGATGGGCCCATCACTCCAGATGTGCTCTGGTCATGTACGACCTGTGGCGCATGCGTTAACGAATGTCCAGTTGATATCGAACATACTGATCACATTATTAATATGCGTCGCTTCCAAGTTCTTATTGAATCTGAGTTTCCCACCGAACTTGGCAACACTTTTAAGAATCTTGAAAAGGCAGGAAATCCTTGGGGTGCAAATCGCAACGATAGAAATGCATGGATTGCAGAATGTGATTTTCCTATTCAAGTTCTTGAGGGTGAGATACCGGAAGATGTTGAGTACCTCTTTTGGGTTGGATGTGCGGGCGCCTATGAAGAGCGTGCAAAGAAAACTACAAAAGCTGTCGCTGAACTCCTTTATCGCGCAGGGGTGAGCTTTGCTGTTTTGGGAAAGCGTGAGACCTGCACTGGAGATCCAGCTCGTCGTGCGGGAAATGAATTCCTATATCAAATACTTTCTCGAGAGAATATCGAGACGCTTCAAGAAACTTTTGGCACCCGCGGTGTGAAGAAAGTGGTTGTCACATGCCCACATTGCTTCACCACGATTGGCCGTGACTACGCTCAAAGTGGTTTTGAGTTAGAGATGGTTCATCACACTCAACTACTTAATCAATTGGTGCGCGAGGGTAAATTGAAACCCGTTCCCAGCGCTTCAGCTAAAAGTGAGAGCATTACCTATCACGATCCGTGTTACCTCGGCCGACATAATGAGATCTATCAACCGCCACGAGAGCTACTCGAGGCAACCGGTGCCCAATTCATCGAGATGCCCAGAAATAAGGATCGATCCTTCTGCTGTGGCGCTGGCGGTGGACGAATGTGGATGGAAGAGAAGCTCGGCTCTCGCATCAATCTCAACCGAGTCGACGAGGCGATTGCTACTGGAGCAGATCAGGTCGCGGTTGCTTGTCCGTTCTGCCGGGTTATGGTGAGTGATGGCATGACCGGTCGCCAATCTGACGTTGAGGTCCTCGATGTCGCCCAACGTTTACTCAAGATTTTGTCAGATGAAAAATAAGCGTCTTTTTTACCCTCTGGCTCTACTGCTGATTCTCACAGTAGGTACGAGCGCGCATTCTGCGGTGTTGCCTGATGAACAAATTCAAATCGAAACCGGAAGTAATGCAGGAAGAATCCCCGGGGATCCTCTCGTTAAAGTGATAATTACTGATTCGCAAAGCACATATTTTAAGCCTGCAAGTTTTTACTCTCCAGCACTTATCGGCACGAAAAGTCCTAAGACTGGTGAAATATTCAATGAGCAGAATCCTTACGCAAAATTGTGCAAGTCACTTAGAGATCCTGAGTGTGCGGCTTTTCCATCACGATTTATCACTGCAAAATACCCGTACTGCAGCCTCAAAGATCCACTTATTTGTTTGAAATCTTTCTGGGCAATTTTGCCTGATGGTAAAAGGATTGAAGCGACATTTATAAAGGAGTTAGATCCAGGTTCTCCAGTTCGTTCTATGAGTGAACCTATTTATGGTTTGCCTCGAACAGCTGGTGATTCAATATTTGAATTTCGTGATGAATCTGGAGCAGTGGCGATTAAACATAATGGCGGTTCGCTATTTGCACTCCGTTCTTCACTCACCGGTTACTTGGGGGCTGGTGCTTATGACTTTGAGGGTGCAGTTTTTGCAGTATCGCTTAGAGAAAATGCTAGTAAGCAAATCCTTTTCCGTGGATATTCAAGCGGTGCGAATGGTGCTGGATACGGTTACAACTGGGACACTCCTGTAACAACTGACTGTGCTGTTATGGGCGTCGGTGTTTGTGGAGTTCAATTCACTCTTCCAACTGATATTCGATTTGGTGTTGAGATGCAATCGACTGTATTCCCGATTAAATGGAGTCACGGAAGATTAGATTCTCCAGTAGTTAGTGCAAAACTGAATGGAAAAATTTACTCCCTTTCAATTGAAGCGAAACCAACGAGAATTCCAGCGGTAAGTGGATCTGCCAGATTTAGTCAATTAACTCCAGCGCTCCAAAAGCGGTATCCAAATGCTGTTGAAAGCGATCTAAAAAGCGGAACCAAGGGAGTTACAACACTTGATGATTTAAGCCCTACCCAAGGCGATCGTTCACTTGCCGCTTTAAAAGATTGGCTTGAATACTTGCCTGATAAAGCACAAGCGCTTCCAACTGCATGGTCGATTCGAACTATTTCAGTAAGTGATTTAAATTCCGCAAAATTCCCCACCAAATGTTTGAATCTTGACGAGAACTTTGCAGGCTTAGTCACGACAAATGCAACGGCGTATTCATCTGGCCCACCGAGGTTTGATTCGGCAACTGGTACTTTGGAGTATCAAGTTGCTGCTCCACATTTTGAAAAAGATGGAGTTACTCCATTCAAGGGCTCTTACGATCTAGCGATTCGAAGTGATGTAGCGCGGTGTATTTATGGATTCACCAGCGCACCTGTTCAAGCAACGATAAGCATTCTTAGTTCTGGTACTGAACAAAAGATCGCCAGCACAACCTTTAAAGAAGAAAATGGTTGGATGAATTTCTCAGCTAAGAATTTTGAATTCTCCACACCTAAACTGATGTTGAAGTTGACGCAAAATAGCCCGACTGAGCAAGTGCAAACTCCAGCACCTAAGCAATCAGCTACAGCAGCGGCTCCCGCTTCAAAACCAGTTGCGAAAACCATTTCGATCACCTGCAGCAAGGGCAAGGTGAAAAGGAAGGTAACTGGGGCACCCCCTCGGTGCCCTGCCGGTTACCGGAAGGGGTAGAGCTCTACCCGCCCCAGGACTGAACCGCTTCGCCTATGCCGGGAATAACCGGCACTTGCCTTGCGTTCTCCCTCATAGGAAAAGTTGAGTCGAAGCGGCTCAGGTTATTTGATAACCTACCGCCCCCGCCTCAGCAACGTGAAGTAACTAGGGAGAGAACAGATATGGCTAGAGCAGTAGGTATCGATTTAGGAACCACCAATAGCGTGGTCAGCGTCCTTGAAGGTGGCGAGCCCACCGTCATCGCCAATGCTGAAGGCGCCCGCACCACTCCTTCTATCGTCGCCTTCGCCAAGAATGGCGAGGTCCTCGTTGGTGAGGTGGCGAAGCGTCAATCCGTAACGAACGTCGAGCGAACCATTCGCTCCGTTAAGCGGCATATGGGTACCACCTGGAAGATCGATATTGATGGAAAGGGCTATACCGCGCAGGAGATCAGCGCGCGTGTGCTCCAAAAATTAAAGCGTGATGCCGAAGCGTATCTTGGCGAAACCGTTACTGATGCAGTGATTACCGTGCCTGCTTACTTCAGTGATGCACAACGACAAGCAACAAAAGAAGCTGGCGAAATTGCAGGGCTCAACGTTCTTCGAATCATCAACGAACCAACCGCAGCAGCGCTTGCATATGGTCTCGATAAGGGAGATAAGGAACAGACAATTCTTGTCTTCGATCTTGGTGGTGGAACATTTGATGTATCGCTCCTTGAAATTGGCGATGGCATCGTTGAAGTAAAGGCAACTAACGGTGATAACCAACTTGGTGGCGATGACTGGGATGAAAAACTTGTTAATCACCTTGTCACAACCTTTAAGAGCAAGAATGGCATCGATCTAACAAAAGATAAGATGGCGATGCAACGGATTCGCGAGGCTGCTGAGAAAGCAAAGATTGAACTCTCATCATCGCAACAAACATCCATCAATCTTCCGTACATCACCGTCGATGCCGAGAAGAACCCGCTCTTCCTTGATGAAACCATCACGCGAGCACAGTTCCAACAAATGACCTCGGACCTACTTACCCGATGCAAGGTTCCTTTCCAAGCAGTCCTTAAAGATGCTGGAATTCCCATCAACAAGATTGATCACGTCGTTCTCGTCGGTGGTTCAACTCGTATGCCTGCAGTAGTTGATCTTGTCAAAGAGCTCACTGGAGGGCGTGAGCCGAATAAGGGTGTAAATCCCGACGAAGTCGTCGCTGTGGGAGCTGCGCTACAAGCCGGTGTCTTGAAGGGTGAAGTGAAGGATGTGCTCCTTCTTGATGTGACTCCACTATCTCTTGGTATCGAAACTAAGGGTGGAATCATGACCAAACTCATCGAGCGCAACACCACGATCCCAACAAAGCGAAGTGAGATTTTCACTACCGCCGACGACAATCAGCCAGCGGTGCAGATTCAGGTCTTCCAAGGTGAGCGAGAGATGGCGGCCTATAACAAGAAACTAGGCATGTTTGAACTCACTGGACTTCCACCAGCTCCTCGGGGCGTACCTCAAATTGAGGTGACCTTCGATATCGATGCCAACGGAATCGTCCATGTCTCCGCGAAGGATCTCGGAACTGGCAAAGAGCAACGCATGACCATCACCGGTGGATCTGCGCTGCCAAAGGATGAGATTGATCGCATGATGCGCGAGGCAGAATCACACGCTGAAGAGGACAAGGCTCGTCGTGAAGAGGCCGAAATCCGAAATAACGGAGATTCGTTGGTATACCAGACTGAAAAATTCATTGCAGATAACAGTGAGAAGTTAAGCCAAGGTGACCTCGCTTCAAAGAAGAGTGAAGTCGAAAGCGCGCTCGCCGATCTCAAGAGCGCACTCAATGGCACTGACACCTCTGCAATTAAGAGCGCGACCGAGAAGGTAGCGACTATTAGCCAAACGCTAGGTGCGGCGCTCTATGAGGCTAATGCCGCCACGAGCGCATCGGCGAAGCCAGCCGAAGATGGCGTTGAGGATGCAGAAATAGTCGAAGAGAAATGAGCGACGAGACTAGTTCAATAGTCACAGAGCAAAGCGCCCCACACGAGGATTCTGCGGAAACCTCTGGGGGCGCTAGCCCTGTTACCGAACCAATATCGGTCGATCCGGTTCAAGCGTTAACAAATGATCTCCAAAGAGTTCAAGCGGAGTACCAAAATTATCGTAAGCGGGTGGAACGTGATCGAGCTCTGGCGAGCGAATTGGCAATTGCGGCGATACTCACCGAGCTACTTCCTGTCCTTGATGATGTTGATCGCGCGCGCGAACATGGAGAGTTAGAAGGTGGATTCAAAGCTGTTGCAGAGCAGGTCGAGCGAATCGTAGAGAAACTTGGCTTAGTTAAGTTTGGCGAAGTCGGGACCCCTTTCGATCCACAAATCCATGAGGCGCTGATGCATCTAACCTCTGCCGATGTAACAGAGGCAACTGCCACTGCTATTTTGCAACCAGGTTATAAATTAAAAGATCGAGTGCTTCGCCCGGCACGGGTTGCAGTAACAGATCCGGAGTAAGTAGAAAAATGGCCGCAAAGGACTTATACGAGAAGGATTATTACGCAATCCTTGGCGTAGATAAGAGCGCTGATGGCGACGCAATCAAAAAGCGCTATCGAAAACTCGCGCGTGAGTTGCATCCTGACAAGACCAAGGGCGATAAGACGCTAGAAGAGAGATTCAAGGCAGTTTCTGAGGCCTACGACATTCTCTCCGATGATAAGAAGCGCGCTGAATACGATCAAGCACGCACTCTCTTTCAACAAGGGGGAATTCCGAACGGAGGATTCCAAGGGAATTTCTCCGCTGGAGGATTCGGTGACTTGGGGGATATCTTCGGAAACCTCTTTGGTGGTCAGCGTGGACCACGTCGCGGTGCAGATATGCAAGCTCAAGCAACCATTACATTCCGTGAATCGATAAATGGAACACAGCTAACGTTCAATTCACCATCGGGTCCAGTGACGACCAAAATTCCGGCAGGCGTCCACGATGGCGCAAAAATTCGTGTACGTGGAAAAGGTGCTCAAGGTGAAGCAGGTCCCGGAGATTTATACATCACCATCAATGTCTCTCCACACTCGGTGTTTTCTCGAAAAGATGAGAACCTACTTCTTACTCTTCCGGTGACATTTCCCGAAGCAGCGCTTGGGGCTGATGTTCCAGTTCCCACTTTGTCGGGAGAAGAGGTAACGCTGCGGCTACCCGCAGGCACTGCTAATGGAAAAACCCTACGTATCAAAGGTCGTGGGATAACGCGGAAAGATGGCGGCGCTGGTGATTTGCTCGTGACAATCGAAGTTACCGTGCCACAGCGCGTCGATGGGAAAGCGAAGAAGGCGCTTGAGTCTTATCAAGAGGAGACCAAAGGTGCGGATCCTAGAGATGATTTGCGTAAGCGAGCACGAACATGAGCAATCCAGGAAAAGAACTTGGTGATGAGACTCCCGTATATGTCATTTCAGTAGCTGCTGAATTGGCGGGTATGCATCCTCAGACGCTTCGGCAATACGACCGATTAGGACTTGTCTCACCGGGGCGAAGCAGTGGTCGCGGACGCAGATATTCGCTGCGAGACATCGTGCTCCTACGTACCATCGCCAAATTAACAAATGATGGCATCAATCTCGCGGGAATTGCTCGGATTATGGAGTTAGAGGCAACAGTTACTCGCCTCGATGGCGAAGTCGCTCGATTACGAGAGGAAGTTAACGCTCTTTTGGCAGAAAATCCGCCAAAATCACTCGTTATCTATCGCCCAGAAAATAAATAGTTCAATAGTATGGCGCACTATGAGCGCACGAGAATCCTTATTACAAGAGATCAAATCAAAGGCAGTCGTCCACGGAAAAGTCATTCTTTCAAGCGGCAAAGAAGCTGATTACTATGTCGATTTACGCCGAGTGACTCTTGATGCAGTTGCTGCACCATTAGTCGGTGAAGTTATGCTCGAGGCTACTAAACACCTTGATTATGAAGCTGTTGGCGGATTGACTATAGGAGCCGACCCCATTGCCACTGCAATGCTTCATGTCGCACATCAGCGTGGGAAAAAGGTTGATGCCTTTGTAGTGCGCAAGAGTGAAAAAAACCATGGTCTACAAAGGAGAATTGAAGGGCCAGATGTAAAGGGAAGAAAAGTACTTGCGCTCGAAGATACATCGACGACAGGCGACTCGGTCCTTGCCGCAGTTGCGGCTCTTCGCGAGGCGGGTGCAATTGTTGTTGGCGTTGCAGTAATTGTCGATCGTGGAGCGGGGCCAAAAATTAAAGAGGCAAATGTTCCCTATGTTTCGGTTTATGCACTGGCAGACCTAGATCTAGGCTAGAACCTACTTCTTTTTCTTGAGCAACTCACGAATAATGGGAATCAAACTAAGAATAATCAAAACTCCAACAATCGGAATTAAATATTTATCAATAGAGCCTGAAACCCGTTCGCCTAACAAATAACCCACGATCAAAATTGAAGTAGTCCATATAACGGCACTTAAGGCATTCCAAAAAGTAAATCTCTTCTTATCCATCTTGAGAATACCGGCAAGTGGACTCATCAAGGTGCGCACGATTGGTACATAGCGACCAAAGATGATCGCCTTACCTGGTCCATAACGATTAAACCAATGTTCTGCGTAGCGAACCCGTTCTTGATTGAAGATTCGACCATCAGGTCGAGTAAATAGTGAACGTCCATAGCGAACACCGATGTAGTAACCCAACTCGGAGCCAAGAAATGCGGCGATCGGACAAAAGATCAGAAGAGCGGTAAGCGAGAGTTGAAAGCCAAAGGCATCAGTCCCTGCTGCAAGCCCTGCCACAAAAAGGAGTGAATCCCCCGGGAGCACGATCCCGACGAGTAGCCCGACTTCGATAAAGAGGGTGACCACCACGCCAACAGTCCCTAGACCGGTGACAATCGCCTCAGGGTTGAGGAAGTCGGCCAGGGTCACAGCGCCACCTTACGCGGGTCGGCGCGTAATTTTCCCAACGGCACAATCTATGAAATTATTGGGCGTAAGCCTTCCTGAGTGACCAGCGAAGATTTACACCCTTAGGCTCCGTTGAAAGGCTTATATAAATGCCAGCGATTGTTCTGCTTGGTGCCCAATGGGGCGATGAAGGCAAGGGTAAAGCCACCGATATTTTGGGCGACCGCGTCGACTACGTCGTCCGCTATCAGGGTGGCAACAATGCGGGGCATACCGTTGTCATTGGAGATCAAAAGTACGCGCTTCATCTTCTTCCATCGGGGATTTTGAGCCCAAATGTGATTCCAGTTATTGGAAATGGTGTGGTCATCGACCCAGCTGTACTTCTAGAGGAAATTAAGGGCTTGAATGAGCGTGGCATTGATACCTCGAAATTGGTCATCAGTTCAAATGCTCATCTGATCACTCCGTATCACCGAACAATCGATAAGGTCTCAGAAAGATTCCTTGGCAAGGCAAAGATTGGTACAACCGGTCGCGGCATCGGTCCTGCTTACTCAGACAAAATCAGTCGTATTGGAATCCGCGTACAAGATCTCTTCGACGAATCAATTTTGCAAAAGAAGTTAGAAGGCGCTCTAAAGGACAAGAATCAGGTCTTAACTAAGGTTTTCAATCGTAAAGATATGCAAGTTTCTGAAATTCTAGAAGAGTATCTAGGTTATGCAGAGATTCTTCGTCCATATATTGCAGACACTGCGCTGCTTCTCAACCAAGCGCTCGAAAGTGGAAAGACGGTACTGCTTGAGGGATCGCAAGGAACGCTCCTTGATGTTGACCATGGCACATACCCATTCGTGACCTCCAGCAATCCAACTGCTGGTGGCGCATGCACAGGATCGGGAATCGGCCCAACAAAAATAGAGCGAGTTATTGGCATCGTTAAGGCGTACACGACTCGAGTTGGTTCAGGTCCGTTCCCAACAGAGCTTGAAAATGAAGATGGCGAGAAATTACGAACCATTGGCCATGAATATGGAACAACAACTGGTCGAAATCGCCGATGTGGTTGGTATGACGCACCAATTGCACGATTTGCCGTCCGTATTAACGGTTTAACCGACTTCTTCCTTACCAAATTGGATGTACTGACTGGTTGGGAGAAGATTCCAGTCTGCGTTGCATACGAGATTGATGGCAAGCGAGTCGAAGAGATCCCTTCATCGCAAACAGATTTTCATCACGCGGTGCCAATATATGAATACCTTCCAGGCTGGAGCGAAGATATCTCCAAGGCACGTTCAATTACAGATTTACCTAAGAATGCGCAAAATTATGTCGCATATCTCGAAGAAATTTCGGGAGCACCTATGAGCGCAATCGGCGTAGGACCAGGTCGCGACGAGACAATCGTGACGAGGGATTTACTCAAACGATGAAAGTACTTCTGATTGGAAGCGGAGGGCGAGAACATGCACTCGCATACTCGCTGAAGTCAGATGTATCAGTCAGCGAACTTCATGCAGCGCCAGGAAATCCAGGAATCAAGTCGCTTGCCACCTGTCATGAGATAAATCCAACCGATCCAATTGCGGTATCAGCTCTTGCCAGGTCGATTGCTGCAGATTTAGTAGTCATTGGCCCTGAAGCACCATTAGTTGCTGGAGTAGCCGATGCGGTGCGGGAAATCGGAATTCCGTGCTTTGGACCTTCGAAAGCAGCTGCACAGATAGAAGGATCAAAGAGCTTTGCAAAAGAGATCATGGCAAGCGCAGGTGTGCCCACTGCTAAATCATTTACATGCTCCACTCGCGAGGAAATTGAGCGGGCGCTTGATGCTTTTGGTGCGCCGTACGTTGTCAAGAATGATGGTCTAGCAGCGGGCAAGGGCGTAGTCGTAACTGAAGATCGAGATGTTGCGCTGAGCCATGCGATTGAGTGTGGGAAAGTGGTGATTGAGGAGTACCTCGATGGCCCTGAGATTTCTCTCTTTGGGATTTCCGATGGCCACCATGTCATTGGCATGGAACCAGCTCAAGATTTCAAGAGAGCCTTTGATGGCGACAATGGTCCAAATACCGGCGGAATGGGCGCCTATTCGCCACTACCGTGGGCTCCAAAAGAGATCATCGCGCAAACTGAACGTGAGGTATTGCTACCAACAATTAAAGAGATGGCAGCACGTGGCATGCCATTTATTGGTTTGCTTTATGCAGGACTTGCGATGACATCTCGCGGTCTTCGAGTTATCGAATTTAATGCTCGGTTTGGTGATCCAGAAACAGAAGCCATACTGCCGCGCTTGCAGACGCCGCTAGCCCAATTACTTCTCGCAGCAGCCACTGGAAAACTTTCCAATCACCCACCTCTTCAGTGGTCTAATCAATCTGCCGTCACAGTTGTATTGGCATCGGAAGGCTACCCCGAGAATCCGCAAACGGGGCGGCAAATAAGAGGGATTTCTCCACACGAAGATACCTTTGTTTTTCATGCCGGTACCAAGGAAAATTCGGGAGAACTCCTCTCTAATGGCGGTCGAGTCTTAGCAGTAACTGGCGTCGGACCAGATTTAGTAAGCGCGCGAATGAATAGTTATGACGCTATTTCCAAAATCTCTCTTGCGGGTGGCCAATATCGAAAAGATATCGCGTTGCAGGCGTCAATCAATGAGAAAGGTGCCTAAGTGGTCGACAATAGCGCTATGAGTATCCCATCCACGCTCGCAAGTAGATATGCAAGCGATGCGATGTGCGTGATTTGGGCTCCCGAAGCAAAAATTATCAACGAAAGAAAGCTTTGGATAGCGGTACTCAAGGCGCAGCAGGAGCTCGGTTTACCAATCAATCCTGCGGTGATTGCCGCTTATGAGAAGGTAACTCATCAAGTGGATTTAGCGGCAATCGATGCTCGTGAAAAAAAATTACGTCATGATGTAAAAGCTCGAATTGAAGAATTCAATGCTCTTGCTGGATATCAGGCAATTCACGCTGGCATGACAAGTCGTGACCTCACTGAATCGGTGGAGGCGCTTCAAATTAGAACTGCGCTTCTTTTGGTGCGTGATAAATATGTAGCGTTACTTGCTGCCTTTTCTAAGAGAGCGGGCGAGTATATAGATCAACCTATTGCTGGTCGCTCTCACAACGTCCCAGCTCAGATCACCACTGTGGGCAAGCGATTTGCCACCTTTGCTGAAGAGGGGCTTTTTGCATTTCAAAGACTCGAAGATTTGTTATCCCGTCTTCCGTTGCGTGGTCTTAAAGGACCAGTCGGTACGGCACAAGATGCGTTAGATCTCTTTGATGGTGACACAAATCGATTGGCAGCGCTAGATAAAAATATTGCCAGTCATTTAGGTTTCGAGAACATTCTTGATTCTGTTGGTCAAATTTATCCGCGTTCTTTTGATTTTGATGTCGTTTCGGCGCTTTTACAACTTGCCGCGGCACCATCAAATATGGCTACCACTCTTCGTTTAATGGCTGGTGCGGAGTTGGCTACGGAAGGTTTTCAAGCTGGCCAAGTTGGTTCTTCTGCCATGCCGCATAAGATGAACGCACGATCAAGTGAGAGAATCAACGGATTCACAGCCCTGTTGCGTGGCTATTCGGTAGCAATATCAGAACTCGCTGGCTCGCAGTGGAATGAAGGTGATGTTGCATGCAGCGTGGTTCGTAGGGTCGCGTTACCAGATGCCTTCTTTGCTATTGATGGATTACTTGAAACGGCGCTTACAGTGCTTGATGAATTAGGAGTATTCACTAAAGCTATTGATTTAGAGTTAGAGAAGAATCTCCCATTCCTGGCAACGACAAAGATTCTGATGGCAGCAGTGAAAAAGGGGATTGGTCGAGAGAGTGCGCATGAAGTAATCAAGGAGCATTCGATTGCTACAGTTGCAGCCTTGCGTGGTGGCGGTGTCAATGATTTGCTCGAACGAATCGCGAATGATTCGCGCATACCACTCGATATTTCGGAGTTAAAAGCGCTTATCTCCGAGCCCCTTGAATTCACTGGGGTGGCCCGCTCACAGACGTTACAAGTGATAGCTCGAGTCTCGGAGATTACCGCTCGATACCCGCAGGCAGCGCAATATCGGCCTGGTGCGATTCGGTGAACGGATGGCGTCCGCTGAAAAGCGGCAAAGTTCGAGATTTATTCATTAACGATGCAGGCGAGATTCTGCTCGTTGCATCAGATCGCATCAGTGCTTATGACTGGATTATGCCAACACCGATTCCCGATAAAGGGCGTCTGCTTACCCAACTCTCACTCTTTTGGTTTAACAAGCTCTCTCATTTAGTTCCAAATCACGTCATCTCTACTGATGTTCCAGAGGAAGTGAAAGGACGAGCAATCATCTGTAAGTCGTTATCGATATTTCCAGTTGAATGTGTGGCTCGGGGTTATCTCACTGGTTCTGGCTGGGTTGAATATCAAAAGAGCCAAGAAGTCTGCGGGATAGCTCTCCCCACCGGTTTACTCGATGGGTCCCAATTACCAGAGCCCATTTTTACCCCCGCGACAAAGGCTGAGATAGGTGAACATGATGAGAACATTTCGTTCAGCCAGGCAGCTAAACAGATTGGAGAGCCGGTCGCCTCGGAATTGCGTCGACTCACCCTTGCTATCTATTCACACGCTCAGGAATATGCAAGTAATCGGGGGATTATCATCGCTGATACCAAGTTTGAATTTGGTTCGGATGAAGATGGCGAAATTGTTCTTGCTGACGAAGTGCTCACACCTGATTCTTCGCGTTTCTGGCCAGCCGATAGCTGGCGGCCTGGCGGCGCACAGCCATCGTATGACAAGCAGTACCTTCGCGACTGGTTGACGAGCATTGGTTGGGATCGAAAGAGCCCACCACCTTCGCTACCCGATGAGGTGGTGGAGAAGACACGAGCGAGATATGGTGAGGCGTACGCCGCATTGACAGGAGAGAAATTTCAGTAGTTTCTCCCATAGGATAGAGATGTGGCGAGGGTAATCGTTGATGTAGTACTCAAAGATGAGATTCTTGATCCGCAAGGTGATGCAATATCGCGGGCTCTTCCTCGAATGGGATTTACATTCTCGCCAACCTCAGTTCGTCAAGGAAAAAGTTTTATCATCACACTTGAGCATTCGCCGACCAGCGAAGAATTACAAGAAATCGAGAGCGCAGCGTCAACTCTTCTTTCCAATCCCGTCATCGAAACCTTCACTATTCGAGTGGAAAATTAATGCGGGTAGGCGTAGTCACCTTTCCCGGAACACTAGATGATCATGATGCTGCGCGAGCTGTACGTTATGCCGGTGGTGAAGCTATATCGCTTTGGCATGGAACCAGAGATTTAAAAAATGTTTCTGGGGTAATACTGCCGGGTGGATTTTCGTATGGCGATTATCTGCGGTGTGGTGCGATTGCTCGATTCTCTCCCATTATGAGCGAGATAATTCCTGCAGCAGAAAAAGGCCTGCCAGTATTGGGAATTTGTAATGGTTTCCAAGTGCTTTGCGAGTCACATCTTCTACCTGGCGCTCTGACCCGCAATAGTGATTTGCATTTTTTATGCCGCGACCAAGAGATTGAAATCATCAATAACGAAAGCGTTTGGACTGCCGACTTTGCCAAAGGCGATCGAATCACCATCCCACTTAAGAATGGCGAAGGTTCTTACCAATGTGATGACCAAACTCTGCATGATTTAGAGAGTAACAACCGCATAATCGCACGCTATGTAGGGGTTAATCCAAATGGCTCGAAGAATTCAATCGCCGGAATTACTAACGCGCGCGGAAATGTAGTGGGCATAATGCCGCACCCCGAACATGCTATTGATTCTTTGACTGGTCCAACGGCAGATGGTCTGGCCTTTTTTACTTCTCTCATGAAATCTCGGGTTTGAAGATGGCATTAGACACAGTTGCGATAGCAAGTGTTACTCCTAATTCTGCTCAACCTTGGCGTGAATTGGGATTGAAAGAAGATGAGTACCTTCGGATACGCGAGATTTTGGGGCGACGACCCACATCAAGTGAATTAGCGATGTACTCAGTTATGTGGAGTGAACATTGCTCTTATAAATCATCGAAAATTCATTTACGCCAGTTTGGTGAGAAAGCTCCAAAGTCGGATGCATTGCTTGTAGGAATCGGCGAGAACGCTGGTGTTGTGGATGTTGGTCAAGGCTATGCAGTGACGTTCAAGGTGGAGTCACACAATCACCCATCATTTATTGAGCCATATCAAGGCGCTGCCACCGGCGTGGGGGGAATTGTTCGGGACATTCTCACGATGGGCGCGCGACCGGTAGCAATCCTCGATCCACTTCGCTTTGGTCCTGCTGACGCACCAGATACCAAACGAGTACTACCAGGAGTTGTTGCAGGCATCGGTGGTTATGGTAATTGCATCGGAGTACCAACTGTTGGTGGCGAAGTAATTTTTGATAAGTCTTACCTAGGAAATCCTTTGGTCAACGCACTATGTGTAGGCGTGATGAAACATGAAGATATTAAATTGGCGAAGGCATCAGGAGCCGGAAATCTAGTCGTACTTTTTGGAGCAAAAACTGGTGGTGATGGAATCGGTGGCGTATCTGTTTTAGCGAGCGAAACTTTTGATGCTAAAAAACCAACAAAAAGGCCAGCGGTTCAAGTTGGCGATCCTTTTATGGAAAAAGTATTGATCGAGTGTTCGCTGGAGATTTTTAAAGAAGACTTAGTTGTTGGTATCCAAGATCTTGGGGGAGCTGGGCTCTCATGTGCGACTAGTGAATTGGCATCGGCAGGCGCTGGAGGTATGCGTATCGAACTTGATTGCGTCCCACTTCGCGATGCAAATCTCTCACCCGAAGAGATTTTGATGAGTGAATCACAAGAGCGTATGTGCGCAATTGTGCCTCCGAACAGGATCGCACGCTTTATGGAGATCTGTAAGAAATGGGATGTGGTGGCAACCGTGATAGGTGAAGTCACCTCCGGGAAACATCTGGAGATCACATGGTGTGGGGAATTAATTGTTGATGTACCTCCACGAACGGTTGCACACGATGGTCCGGTTTATAATCGACCTTTCCATAGACCGACCTCCCAGGAGGCGCTAGTTTTAGATGGAGCAGAGAATCTCAAACGTCCAGAGTCTGAAAAAGAACTTGCTGAGGCAATACTGCAATTAATTTCCTCCCCGAATATGTCCGACAAAAGTTGGATTACTTCGCAATATGACAGATATGTACAAGGCAACACTGTCGCGGCCGGACCGAGTGATGCGGCAGTGATTCGGATAGACGAGCTTAGTTTTCTTGGTGTTGCCGTTTCTACTGATTGCAATGGAAGATTTTGTAAATTAGATCCATATCAGGGAACGCAATTAGCCTTAGCTGAAAGTTTTCGGAATGTAGCGGTTACCGGTGCAAAGCCGTTAGCAATTACCAATTGCCTAAATTTTGGTTCACCAGAAGATCCAGGAGTTATGTGGCAATTCGCTGAGAGCGTACGGGCTCTCGCAGATGGCGCGCTGGAAATGGGCTTACCCGTAACGGGTGGCAATGTCTCTTTCTACAATCAAACGGGAGAAGTTGCGATTTTACCGACACCAGTAATAGGTGTATTAGGTGTCATTGACGATGTTCGTAAAGCGATTTCATTCAAATTCACGGGCGAAAAAGAGCTCATACTTCTGGGTGAGACGCTAGAAGAGTTATCAGGTGGTGAGTGGGCCGATCTGCAAGGCCACCTTGGTGGAATCCCGCCTCGAGTAGATTTGAAGAAAGAGATGCTGTTAGCGGAATTTATGCATGCTCAGCGCGACTACATAGCTGCGGCCCATGATCTTTCTGATGGAGGATTGGCAGTAGCGCTCGTCGAGATGCTGCTTCATTCTCAGACGGGAGCGAAAATTTCAATTCACGGGGATCCATTTATGCATCTATTTAGTGAGAGTGCGGGCAGAATCCTGCTAGCAGTCAATCTCGAGGATTCGAATTATCTAGTTGGTAAGGCGACTGAAGCTGGCATCACCACGACGAGATTAGGCGTATCCGGTGGCGAGAGCCTAGAGATCACAGGAGTGCTATCGATGTCGATGTTACATATCCGTGAGGCAAATCAACGGACTATTCCTGCCTTATTTAGCGCTTAACTACTCGCTCTAAATCGGCATAAGCGGCATCGATTGCATCGGTAATCGTCTTGTCAAGAATGACGCTGACTGGTCCACGTTGCCGAGTGTTGGTGAAAATTCCCTGTTTAACAAGGAGATATTTTTCTACAGCGACATAGGAATCAAGAGTCGTCTGATGTGAAACCATCTTTGCAATAGGGGCATGAATCTCAGCGGCCCGTTTCATGTCTCCCGATTCGAGTGCGTTCCAAAGCGCAACAAGGCCCCACGGAATTTCAGCGCCAGGCATAGTTCCGACAATTCCAATCGGATAGGTGTCCATCAAGTCTGCACCACCCTGACCTTCAAATACCCGCGCTCTAGCTCCGCTAGCATCTTTCAATTGCTGTAATCGCTCTGCGACAGGTTTAGCTTCAGGTTTAAATTGCACTCGGTCTTCTCCATATTTATCAATCAATTCAACATAGAGAGAGATTTCTAGAGGATGGCCGACGTAGTTGCTTGCATCTTGAACAATGACAGGTATCGAAACGCTTTCGATAATTGCGATGTAGTACTTAGCGACTTCACTTGATAGTGGGGCGAACGCACTTGGTGGCGTTGCCATGACTGCTGCCGCACCATCTTCCTGCGCCCATTGGGCAAGTTGGGTAGCGATCTTGGTACTTTCGGCTCCCACGCTGGTAACTAGTGGCACTCGACCTTTAGCGGAGGCGATAACGCTTTGCGCTAACTCTCTCCGTTCATGTGCGGCAAGTCTGAGCACCTCGGAGACCATCGCCAAGACAAAGCCATCAACTTTGGTATCGATTAGCCAGTCGATCTCTTTCTTCAAAACGTCATGATCGATTGAATCATCAGCTGTGAATGGAGTAGAGAGGACGGAGAAAACCCCGTGTAATGGTTTTTGCATGAGTTCTTCTAGTCCCCTGTCCGGCCTTTATATAGGCCCCTAATAGTATTTTCCTCGATAATTCCTGTATATCGGAAATTTCGCTACACCGAATACCCGCGTGGTCGTTACGACCTTCCCACCACCGGAGGCACAAAACGGCGATGTGCTTTTGTCGGGGCTTGTAGGAAATCCAAATCACAACCTTGATCAGGTTGGAGTACGTGTTGTTGATAGAGCAGAGGCCACCCCCGAAGGTGTTCGCTCTGGAAGCCTTTCCACTTAGCACGCCGCGCATCTAACTCTGCCTCGCTAAGCCGGACGTTCACTGATCGTTTATCGACATCAATTTCAATGATGTCGCCATTTTCAATAAGTGCTAGCGGTCCACCAACCGCCGCCTCTGGTGAGACGTGAAGAAGACAGACACCAAATGAGGTGCCAGACATTCTTGCGTCAGTTATGCGAATCATGTCTTTTACACCTTCAGCCGCAAGTTTGCGTGGAATAGGAATCATGCCCCATTCAGGCATACCTGGCACGCCTACAGCGCCACACCCTCGCAATATCAAGACCGAATCTTTTGTTACCGGAAGATTTGGATCTTCCAGCTTCTCGCGCATCTCGGCATAGCCTTCGAAGATAAATGCAGGACCAGTATGTGTAAACAATTCTGGTGATGCAGCAGACACTTTTAAGAGAGTTCCGTTAGGCGCGATGTTCCCTTTAAGTAGTGCAAATGCGCCATCTTGGCGGAGCGGATTATCGTTATCACGCATTGCTTCGTTGGCAATAATCTCAGATGAGATTTCATCGCGCCAAGGTTTTCCAGTCACGGCCAAGGCCTCTAATTCCATCAGTGTTTCAATTCGTTTCAAGAGTTGCGGTAATCCACCAGCTTTATGAAAATCTTGAATTAAGAATCTTCCAGAGGGTTCAACATCTGCAAGAACCGGAATTCCAGAGCCCAACGAGTTGATATCTTCAACTGTTATCTCGCCACCAATCCGTCCTGCGCAGGCAAATAGGTGAATAATTGCATTGGTAGATCCACCAATTGCGTGGAGTAAGCGAATTGCATTTCTAAATGATTCAGGTTTGGCAATCTCCGAAGGTATGAGATTTTCTCCCACCATTTCCACGATTCTTCTACCTGATGCACGGGCAGCATCTCGACGCTCATCGGTATTTGCGGGGATAGTTGCGCTTCCAGGCAACATAAATCCAAGCATCTCCGTCATCAATGCCACCGAGCTAGCAGTGCCCATGGTGTTACACGAACCTAAACCGCAACTTAAACACTCTTCAAATTCACGCCACTCTTCATCTGACATTCGACCGGCGCGCCAATCATCTAATGCGCGCCACAAATCGGTTCCCGTTCCAACTTTCTTGCCTTTGAAAAATGGTGCAGGTCGAGCGCCAGCCGTCACCATGATTGTTGGTAAGTCAGCGCTCAATGCGCCCATCAGCGCACCAGGCACGCTTTTGTCGCAATTAGCCAGAAGCACAATGCCATCTAGCGGATAGGAGCGTAAATTCTCTTCAATTTCGATGGAGAGCAAGTTTCGATAGAGCATTGCACTTGCTTTCATTAAGTCTTCTCCCAGCGAAATTACTGGAAACGCCACTGGAATACCGCCGGCTTCCAGAATTCCTGCCTTCACATCTTCGACAAGGGCACGAAGTGGCAGGTTGCAGGGGTTTAGATCACTTGATGAATCTGCGATACCAATTATTGGTTTAGTATTGTCAGCGGGAACTTCGTGGCCAACTGATCGCATGACAACGCGATGTGACACTGCGGTTTCGTCGTTGCCCTGGAACCATTCACTACTTCGCACCGCAAATCCTCCATGCAATAAGATTAGGTCTTGCCGAACAGCATTTGGTATTACTACCCTCTCCCGACATAGTTCATATGTCAAGACGCAGTGAATGTGAGGTTATCGATGGCAACAAAGGAGCGGTACAAAGTTGGCAGCGTTGCACGAGCGCTCCGTTTAGTGGATTTGATTGCCGCCGCACCGCAGAGTGGCCTCACCTTAAGTGATCTGACAAAAGAATTAGGAGTATCCAAAAGTACAGTTTTCGCGCTCTTACAAACCTTGATGGATGCAGGTTATGTAAGACAAACGAAACCTGGGCCGCGGTACTTGCCTGGTATTTCACTCGTTCGCCTTGGCGACTTAGCTGGTGGGCATCTCCCAGTTGGTGAAATTGCCCAACCGATTATGCATCGGCTCTCTCGAGTAACTGGGTTGACAATTCGGGTATCAATAAATGATGGTGGCCATCCCGTTTTCGTTTCACGTGTGGATGCTCCAGGAAATATTCGATTCCTTACCTTGTTAGGCGCACGAGAGTTACCCCACGTTTCTTCTGCAGGTAAGGCGATGTTGGCTCAGATGAGTGATGCAGAGATTGCACAGGTGATTGAACAAACTGGATTGCCAAAGCGAACGAAGAATACGCGCACTGAGTTAAGTCAGTTGATGGCTGATATCCGACGTATTCGTTCAGTTGGCTTCGCTATTGATGATGAAGAAGATTGCGATGGGATCTATTGCGTTGGCGCTGCTTTTTTTGATCATAATGGTCGCTGCGCGGGCGCAATCTCAGCCACGGGAATTAAACGAGATCTCTCAGCTCGTGCCGTGGAGCAACTTGGACGTCAGGTTGTTGAGGCTGCCGCTGAAATTACCAATGCTCTTGGTGGCAAAGTTCGCAAACAAGCCTGAGTTCACTAGGATTTAGGGCATGGTCCGCCGCCCTGATGGGAAGCTCACACTCGAGGTCGATGGTGAGAAGGGTCCGCAAGATGCCTGTGGGATCTTTGGTGTTTGGGCGCCGGGCGAAGAGGTAGCAAAACTCACTTTCTATGGCCTCTATGCGCTGCAACACCGTGGCCAAGAATCTGCCGGAATCGCCGTTAGCGATGGTGAAAGAATTCTTGTCTACAAAGATATGGGACTTGTTGCACAAGTCTTCACCGAAAATGATTTAGCAGTTCTCACAGGAAAAATAGCCATTGGGCATACTCGCTATTCGACAACTGGGTCGAGCAATTGGGCTAATGCCCAACCTACCTTGCGTTCAACAGAGAATGGCACTTTGGCACTAGCGCATAATGGCAATCTGACAAACACTGGTGATCTCGCTGAACGCTTGCACAAGAGTTCTGGTGATGCGCAAAATCATCTACATGCAACAACTGATACTGAGATAATGACCGCACTAATCTCTTTAGAGAAGAGCGGAAGCGTTGAAGCAAATGCGCTCTCTATCCTTCCAACTTTGCAAGGCGCATTCTCACTTATCTTCATGGATGAGAACACTCTTTACGCCGCACGAGATCGGCATGGAATTCGTCCACTTGTGATTGGCAAACTCGAGACCGGCTGGGTGATTGCCAGCGAATCTGCCGCGTTAGATATCGTTGGTGCAAGTTTTATTCGGGAAGTGGAGCCTGGAGAGTTCATAGCAATTGATGAGGCAGGTTTACGGTCGCATCATTGGACAACTCCAGAACCTCGAGGATGCATTTTTGAATATGTGTATCTAGCAAGACCAGACACCACGATTGCTGGACAAAGTGTTCATCCAGTTCGAGTTGCCATTGGTGAGCGCCTTGCCGCCGAACATCCAGTTGAAGCAGATTTGGTTATCCCAGTTCCAGAATCAGGGACCCCTGCTGCGATTGGTTACGCTAAATATTCGAAGATTCCCTACGGTGCTGGATTAGTTAAGAATTCATATGTAGGCCGCACATTCATCCAACCGAGCCAAACTATTCGACAATTAGGTATCCGTTTGAAATTGAATCCACTTCGTGAAGTTGTGGCAGGAAAGAAGATCGTCGTTGTCGATGATTCAATCGTTCGGGGAAATACTCAGCGCGCTATCGTTCGTATGCTTCGAGAGGCCGGAGCAGCGGAGATTCACGTGCGAATTTCGTCACCACCGGTTAAATGGCCCTGCTATTTCGGCATAGATTTTGCTACTCGCGCAGAGCTCATCGCGGCTGGCTTAGATATTGAAGAAATCCGGAGATCTATTGGCGCCGACTCTCTGGGGTACGTATCGCTGGAAGGATTGATTGAAGCGACCAATATTGCCGAGTCGAATCTCTGTACCGCTTGTTTTACTGGAAAGTATCCAATGCCAATCCCTGAAGAAACTGGGAATGTGAAACTTCTTCTGGAAGAGGCGTAAGCCCGTTGAGTACTTACGAAACTGCCGGGGTAAGCATTGAGGCAGGTGATCGCGCTGTTGAGTTAATGAAAGCTTCGATTGCAAAAGCACAACGCCCTGAGGTCTATGGAGGTATCGGTGGCTTTGCTGGTTTATTCGATGCCAGCGCTCTGAAGAAATATCAGCGGCCTCTGCTTGCTACTTCTACTGATGGCGTCGGAACTAAGACTGAGATAGCTCGCCAAATGGGAATCTACGACACTATCGGCGAAGATTTAGTGGCAATGGTTGTTGATGATTTAGTGGTCTGTGGTGCCGAGCCGCTCTTTATGACTGATTACATTGCGGTGGGGAAAGTTATCCCAGAGAGAATCGCAGCAATCGTCTCTGGAATTGCATCTGGATGCGTCAAGGCACGAACTGCTCTTATTGGTGGTGAGACAGCAGAGCATCCACAATTGTTAAAAGATGATGAATTTGATATTGCCGGAGCGGCAACTGGAGTTGTAGAAGAGCACCAATTACTTGGCGCTGAGAAGGTGAGACAAGGTGATGTCGCAATAGCCATTGCTAGCAGTGGAGTTCACGCGAATGGTTTCTCATTAGTGCGGCACATTATCAAAGAGAAGAAAATCAATTTAGAGAGCAACGTTGCAGATCTAGGGCAATCATTCGGTGAAGCGCTACTTACTCCAACGACAATTTACGCTGCCGATATGTTGGATCTCATCGCTAACATGGAGATACATGCGATGGCGCACATCACGGGTGGTGGGTTGGCGGCAAACACCGAACGGGTGTTGCCACCCCAACTTGGCTTAATAATCGATCGCCATAGTTGGTCGCTACCACCGCTCTTTGCCTATCTCCAAGGCGAGGGGCGTGTTCCCCAGGAGGATCTGGAGCGCACCTTTAATTGTGGGGTCGGCATGGTGGTTATCGCTCCAGCGCATTCGGTCACTTCCGCTCTTACCCTCTTGCGTGAGCAGGGCCACCAAGCCTGGGAGTTGGGTGAGATTTCGCTGGCCACCCCCGCCACCTCTGGGGTTAAATTGGAAGGGGCCTTCCAAAACCGATAATCTCTCCCCACGAAAATGAAAAATCCAGGTATTACCTGGAGGCGAAAAGTAAGGGGGTCACGCCATGGGGCGCGGCCGAGCTAAAGCCAAGCAGACGAGAGTCGCTCGCGATCTCAAATATTCATCTCAAGAAATCGATGTCGAGAAGTTGGCCCGTGAATTACACGGCGAAAAGGCAGAACGCGATGACAAAGATGATGATGATCCATTTGCCGAGGGAAATTACATTCGTCGCGCATAGCGCTTATTTATGAGACCAACTCCCTATGTGGCGTCGTTGCGCGTCTACGAACCGCTCGAGGCATTTAGCGCAATCGAGCAGCTTCGCTGGAGTGAGATCTCGATGGATCAACACACTGGCCATCATGAGCAGTCACTCGCTTTGAGAAGAATCATTCGCCCTGAGCCACCGACATCCCGGATAGATAGCGCGCACATCATTGAGCACGAGGGACAGCGATATGTTGCCCCATGGTCCACTGCGCTGCGAACCTGGGCGGCTCTCTCTGACTTCAAAGGCTCAATGCCATCGTCTGTTACGCCATATTTCTTGCCGGAGGGAATAGAAGAGGTGCTTACCTCTCGCCTAGAAGATTCTGAAGTCGGTTTTGATAAAGCGCCACACATTCTTACTGAAACTTGGGTCATTCCACCTCGCTGGTTCACGCTCTTCTCTCCAGAAGAACGATTACGAGGTCAATCCCCAGATGGACCCTTCACGATTGTGCGCACCACACTGGTTAATGCGCGTCAGCGATCTCAAATCGCTTACGCAGCCGTTATCAATGCATTTGGTGAGGGCGATGTTGCTGAAGAGATGAAATCTTTAGTCGATTGGCTCGATATCTTTCACCCAGGTTCGATAGTTGAGCTGGATTACGGGGGATTAGCGGGTTTTATTGCGCTCGCCGAGGGAGGAATAGAGCAGGACACATCACTTGAAGATATCCAACAATCTTTGGCTGGCTTGATCTCAGGAGATGGACAAGAGGCAGGTATCGGTTACTCGCGCCTAGTTTCACGTTGGCGAAAAGTGGCTATGTACGAGCAAGCAACTTGATGGGTAATCTCGCGCCATGAAAATTACTGGCTATCAGCTGTTCCCGGCTCCACCTCGTGAATTGTTTTTGAAGATCGAGACCGACGAGGGAATTGTCGGCTGGGGCGAACCTGTGCTTGAGGGCAAGACCGATACAACAGCAAGATGCGTTGATGAATTGATGGAATATTTACTTGGAAAAGATCCGCTTCAAATCGAGCGACATTGGCAACGCATGCTTAAGGGCGGTTTCTATCGAGGGGGAGCAATAGTTTTCTCTGCTATTTCAGGAATCGATCAAGCGCTGTGGGACATTCTTGGAAAGACCCTGAATGTTCCTGTGTACACCCTTCTCGGTGGCGCTGTCCGAGATCGAGTTCGAATCTATGGGCATATTGGTGGCAAGACGCCACACGAGGCTCAAACGCAGATTTCACTAAAACAAGAGATAGAAGAATTGAAAGAGAGTGCTCAAATTCAAATGGATCGCGGTTTGACCGCGTTTAAATTTTGTCCTGCTGATGCAGTTGAGCCTATAGATACTCCACACGAAGTTCATAAGATCGTTGCCCGAGTCGAAGCAGTTCGTGAACACATAGGTAACGAACGAGATCTCTGTCTAGATTTTCATGGCCGGTTTAGTTTGGCGATGGCAAGGAAGTTATTGCCACTTTTGGAGCCTTATAATTTGCTCTTTGTCGAAGAGCCAGTCTTGCCTGAATACACAAAACATTTCCAACTAATAGTTGAATCAACACCCATTCCAATTGCAACTGGGGAGCGGCTATTTTTACGTAATGATTTTCAAGATGTACTGCAAACAGGACTAGCAGTTGCACAACCTGATATCAGCCACGCAGGTGGCATCTCTGAGCTTCGTCGAATCGCAGCGATGGCCGAAACATACAATGTTTTTATGGCACCGCACAGCCCGCTTGGTCCGATTAATCTTGCCGCAAGCCTTCAATTGGATTTCGCGACGCCAAACTTCCTCATTCAAGAGCAAGTCCTTGGACTAGGTAATCCTGGAACAGCAGACAACAGGTACAAGTTTGTCGATTATGGTGATTACAACGTGAAAGATGGTTACGTTGAATTGATGAAGAAACCAGGTCTAGGTATCGAAATCGATGAAAAAGCGGTGAAGTCCGTTGGAAATAACGCCACACCCTGGCGGGCGCCGGAGTGGACCTATAAGGATGGATCGCTAGCAGAGTGGTAAGAGTTGGATAGATGGTAGCCATTTTTTCCATTGCTCTTGCTTTTATACATCATTGAGATTGCCTCACCAAGAATCGCTTTTGCAGTAGTGCATGCATCCGTTACCAGAACGTATCCAGCTGAAAATGGAATAGGTATCTGTACTTCTCCTAACGACAATGGAGTGTTCGACAACGATGAAAGTTCCCATAGTCTGGGAAATACCTCGTTGATATCTTCTTCACAAAAAAGAATTGTGGCGAATTCATTATCGCTGAGCGGAGCCACAACATCATTTAGACCCAACTTTTCTTGGATTTCTTCGAAGATTCTATCGAAGATGTCTAATTGCCCCAGTTGATCATAGTTTGTCACGAGCGCTTGGTAGTTATCTATATTAATGACGCCAAAAGCAAATGGCTGATGATGATTGGCAAGATTCTCAAGAGCCCTATTTATCAATCGAAGTGAGACTGATTCAGAGACTAGATGACCGACGCCATCAAATCCAAGAATCATCGAAATTTGCTCAGGCAGAGGTTGATGTCGATGCCCATCAAAGGGAACTACAAGAACTTCATCGCGAGAGAGTGGAAATATCATTTTATCCTGCAAGCTAACCCATTCATTGTGATAGTTTGATCCAAGTACTTTCTTTATTGTGTAAAGAAGTCGAAAGTCTGAAAGTTCATTTGGCTCGTGGTTTTTTCTAGTTGAGTTCGAATCAAATAGATTCTCGTAGTCCACTATTTCGTTGGTGAAAGAGCGAATGGCACGCACAATTTGGTAGTCGTGGAGGATGGATGTCAGTGCTTCGACAAAAAGTTGATTGAGTCCGTTATCTTGCTTCGAAACTTCACTCATGGTCTACAGACATCTCATTTGTTTTTGTGAAAAAGATAACGCGAATAAGAAGGAGAATAATCCCACTAAAGAGAGCAAGTAAAGTCCAATTATTCAACTGAAATAATGGAATCAATTTTGTTGGAATTGTTGCAACGTAGACTGGAACTGAAGGGCTAGTGATTTTAAGCTTCCAGTTATCAGCCACCGGATTTGCGTCTCCCTTTGTTATGACCGTCACTGAGGAATCTGCATTTTCTATATCTGTTACGACCCTGTGCACATAAGATTGTCCCGAGCCATCCGCTAGGGGCAGTAAAAGGATTTTCCCCTCGGAGATATTCTCTGTAGGTTCTGAGCGAAAAATCAACGTGTCGCCTCGATGGATTGCCGGTGCCATCGAATCCGAAACGACGCGAGTTACTTGAATATTTTGGTGGATAGCAAGAAAAGATAAAAACGAGCAACCAATCGCAGATAAGAGCAGAAAAACGTCAAAAGCGAGAATTAATGAACGTTTCATGATGACGCCACTACGCCTACCCGAATATCGGAACGGTAGGTCAGGGAATTGAAAGTGGTGTTGTAGTTAAAGCTAGCATCACGCTGATTGGTGACTCGAATAACCAATCTATTTCCCGACCCTATCAAGGCCATCACATCAATCGTCCCAGATGTTCCTGATCCAATTGATGTAATAGTCCCAGAACAATTGAAGGTAGTTGGATCCCAAATTCCCGAACATAGCTCAAAAGTGAGAGTTGGTGGGCTACTTGTATCGCCATTAGTTTTAACGGAAGAGAATGAAATATGAGATGCACTAATGGCGTAAGTTCCACTATTGATTATCGATATTAAAGCAAATTGTTTCTTTGAGGCTCCCGTCCATGTAACGTTGTACGGGTTATTGGTTGCAGGAGCATTATAAGAATTAATGGTGGTCGACCAAGTTCCGGTATTAACTACTGAGGCAAAAGTTGAATTGCTCTCCAATTTTCCTTGGGCATTAGGAATTACCGTCAGAAATAACAAGAGTGAAGCAATCAATGAAAGTAGCGAATGCCATCTATTCATTGATTACTCACCCTCTTGCTATTAGTAGTTATTAACTATTTGTAGTTGCGCCAGGAAGTTGGGCCTGGTTAAAGAGATATGACAAGGTAGCTGACCCATTCTGGATAGTTACAGAAGGCAAAACACCATTCACTGTTGTTTCATTTTGGTCTGGCAATTTGGTGCGAATTTGTAACTTAGATGTGCCGCTAGCAGGCAGAGAGGAAGAAACCGTAAAAACCTTCTGTGCTGAAAAAGCACTCAAAGGAGTCTCACTAATCTCTGTGTTAGTGGTACCTGAGCAGACTCCTGTGGCAGTGTTCCAGTTACCACCTGTACAGGACAAGACCGTTACTGTGAGGGCCTTATTTGTTGCTGGTGCTACTCCATCAGTAATGAGGGTGGACGTACCTGTCGCAGCTATCGATAAACCTAAAGATTGAGAGCTCAGGGTGCCACTGTTGGTGAGTGTGACGTAGCGATTAACAACATCACCCGGCGCTAAATTCGTTATGGACTGAGAGAACCCTGTCCCATTGTTAGCAATCGAGAGACTCAACGTCCCTGCCGAGTCATCTTGGCTTGCGGAAACTGTGGCATTTAAGCCGGCAAAAACACTATTTCCTGCCACCAGAATCACCGATCCCACAAAAACTGAGGTCGCCGCCAGTCGTAACTGATGGCTGGTATTTCTTTTCTTCACAAACTTTCTCCTTCGCTAAAACACCGGCTCCTTGCGCGATGTAGGCGAAACTTTTCAGAGGAAAGTTGCAGTATGTGCTCGTCTGACACATTACAAACTCACACTAAAGATGTAGTTGTCTACCTTTCTCACGGTTTTACTCCTAATCGGTATCCAACGCCTCTTACCGCTTCACATACGCTGGGACCACCAGCATTCCGTACCTTGGCTCGCAATCTTGATACGTGACTTTCTATCATGTGTTTACTACTGAACCATTCGCCCCAAACATTCTTAATCAATTGATCATGGGTAACTGCTTTTTCCGGAGCGCTAATTAATTCGCGCATTATCTCAAATTCAGTTCTTGTAAGAGGCACTTCGGATCCATTTACTTTGAAAGTATGTTCGTAAGAATCTAACTCCAAAGGCCCGACAATAAATTTAGTTTTTTCATGGCCTGTTCCATTACTTCGCCGGAAAAGAGCATTCATTCGTGCGACTAATACAGCAGGAGAGAGTGGCTGAGGGATGTAATCATCTACACCTGAAGCAAAAGCACTCAATTCATCATGTTCATTGGCGTGCCCGTTAATAAAAAATACCGGAATGTCTCGTTGATTCTTGAACTTTCGGTAGATTTCCATAACCCGCATACCATTCGAATTAGCGTCAATAAGGGCTAAGTCCGGCTGGAATTGTTGAAAATTACGGAGCGCACTCTGTTCATCCATCGCCTTGATAAGCGAATACTCCTCACTTGGGATCGCCTTATGAATCTCGCTAACTATTAACTCGTCGTTTTCCACGACAAGAACCGTTTTCTTCATTTTTTCTCCATTGTCTATTTGTTATGCTACTTTTTTAGTAACAATTATTTTTTTATTTACGAGCGCCCTAAAGTAGATGCCTTTTGCATAAGTAGCTTGTCTCTGCACACTTCCTCTTCCTTTGTCATTGAGGAGGAGTGTGGAGATGCTCTTGAAATTAATCTGACCAGAAGAGTTCTTTATGCCGATTTGTAGCTGTACTCGCTTTTTGGCCATATCAGGTTGAAAATCCAAGTTGATAGAGAAACGACCATTAAAACGATCTACAGTCAACATTTTTTTGGTGCCCCCAGGAGCGGGGTTTGAAACTTCCAGAATAAGTACTGCAGGAGTGGTATCCGGATAACTGTTCGAGCCAGATATGGAGGCAAGAATCGAACAGGTTCCCCCGTTTACTCCAGTTACCACTCCTTCAGCTGACACCGAACAGATGCTCGGTGTCCCAGTTGAATAAGCCGTAACGCGCTCACTGCCCTCCGCAGAGAGCCCTATCGTCACACTTTCATTCAACTGAATAGTGAATTTGCCCGTACTGGTTACGAAAACCGGTCGTAACTCTGCGGTACTAGGTATCGTAAAAATGAACAGAAAAGCAGAGGCAAGAAGAGCGATTGTAGAAAGTGAAGCAATTGAGGTTGCTTTTGCCTTCATTGAAATTATCACAATCATCATCTCTTTTCGTGTCCAGTGATTTGGACAATCTTTCATTCATCATCGAATTATTAAAGAGATTGTCTGTGCAATGACTGGACAAAGAATGTTCATCAAAGACAAGTCAATGACTAGTCATTGACTTTTTAGTGAGAAAAAAATCCTTATGATGAATTTACGAAAAACGAATGGAGAGTTGTTGTGTTTCTTGAATTAGTCGAAGATTTAAGCGATTACCTAGGGGTGAATGATCATGACCTTGATGACACCTTGAAATATCTCACACTCTTCACATTCGCTCCATTGGGGTGCGTAGGTACATTTTTGTCAGCGATTAACATCGTAGGTACTGCGGAACTAATTGGCAGATTTGGATTGAGAAAGAATATTTTTGATTTATATCCTGAAGAGATTCCCTTAAATGATAATAATCCAGTAGCTAAGGCAGTAAAAACTCGTTCACTGATATGGGTCGATGAGGTTCCCACGTGGAATAATCCTGCGGAGATCAATAATTTCGATGATCTTTTGAAAGAAATTCAAAGTTTCATAGCCTGGCCAGTCGAAAGAAATCATTCGCCGATAGCGACGTTAAGCATTTTCTGTACATCAGAAGTAGAGCGCACTTCTGAGGTACAAGCTTATCTAAAAGCAGTCAACAGCATCTTCTCGGTGTTTTTCAACAAGTCAAAAAATGGAGCGCGAGAGATTCAGCAGGATCGACATTTGCTCAATTCAGCCCGACTAGTTTTTGAAGGCCGGCAACTAACCGAACGTCAGTCGCAGATTCTGCAGCTTATGGCAGAGGGAAAAACCAACCTTGCAATCTCGCAAATACTTGGTTTTTCGGAGTCAACTATTCGCCAAGAATCCATTCGTATCTATGAGAAACTTCGCTGTGACGGTCGAAAAGAAGCGGCACTGATATTCAATGAGCTAAAGCGTGAAGCTGCGGTTTCATAGGAGTGCACGTTCGCGTTTCAATGACCAAAAGTGATAACCGGCCATAAGTAAAGGAATTACCAGGCCGGCAATCGGAAACCTACTCTGCCATAGGGCTTGGTTGCCTATCAGTAGGGCCTTGAAGGCGTTGTACAGCAGCCATACCAGTGACCCGATAGCAAAAATCATGGGTGCGCCTATGAAAAAATATATGTAGCCACGACGCACCGGGGATTGTGACTCCCCGATGCGATCAGATTTGAGAGCACCTAGGCAGAGCCTCCAGTGATAAAACCAATTTGTGAGGGTTATGACCATCAAGCTAACGCCCATCAACATCGTATTGACTCGATTCTCGTTGGCAAGAAATCCAACAACCACCGCGCCAAGTCCAACACTACCTGCAATAAGCGTGCCACCTGAGACTAGGTACTGGTAGATGCGAACGAGTTGGTCACGCTCAAATCCTTCAGTTAACGATCGGAAGATAAAGTGAAAGGCTGTTAGTACGATTACTGCTCCAACCGCTCCAGGGAAATCATTGAAGAATCGCTCATAATCTTGCTCGGTATCACCAAAGTACCAAGTCAAAACTGTGTCTAAAGAAATAGTGGCAGCCACTGAAACGAAAAGAATTGTCACCACCAAACCTGCAAAGGTGGAAAATACTCTTAACTCAAGCGAACTAGCTCGACTCGCCGATTCTCCAAAATAGAATAAAGCCAAAGGAAGCGATGTGATGAGAAGAATAATTGCTTCAGCGATTTGATATTTTCCTATATCAAGATTGATAATCGTTGAGATGCCTGAATCCATAAAAGAAATCAAAGAGAGAGCTACACCGGAAAATCCGATAAATGAACCAAAAAAGAATTGTACTTTGACAATTATAGAATTATAACTTCGCAGTAGATTGATATGGATAACCCAAACGAAAAAAGCGATGAGGGTTGATGAAATAGCGCGGGGGGAGTATGGCGCTCCAGCAAATGTTCGGAGTGAATTTTGCAGAGGTAAAAACCAGAGCATGAGTGAAGAGCCCGTAGCGAGCAGGAGATAGGTATGCCAGACCGGTGACTCCCTTGCCTGAGCACTCAATATGAAATCTCGGTTTATCCATCTTGAAATAAGTGTTATAAGAGGTATTCCAATCACAGCAAACGACAACCACCGCGCAAGATCAAGCTTAGAGACGAAGAGATCCTGCTGATAATTAAGGGCTGCAGTGAGAATTCCAGAGAGTCCGAAGCAAGTGATTAATACAGCTATGAATAACGCTAAATACTTAAAGAAGTCCCGGATAACAAGCATCCCGTGAAGATCGGGATGCTTGCTTACAGTCGCTCTGATTCCTATGACTGCAAAAACGAGAATTACGGCTGAAACCAATAGCGAGATGACACCGAAAATCATCGACTATCTCCGAATTTTGAAGCTAATACTCTGCTTCAAGGGTGCATAAGTATCGGTCACTCCAGGGGCTGTTGCTTTAAGTGTGCACGCTCCAACCTTGGTAAAATTGACGACGAAACTATTCTGACTTTGAGAAAGTGTGCAATTTTTCGTGTTGGACACTTCATAGGAAATCTTCGCTCCAAATGATGTATTCACAGGCAAAACCAGAGAGGTGCCAGGAGAGACTCTTGTAGGAATTGATAGGTTTGCTATACCAGGCATCAATTTAAAGAGATAGTGATTTGTAATCGCAGAGTATTGAGAATTACCAGGTGAAGAAATATCAATCTCGCAGTATCCCGATCCTTGCAAAATAGTTACTTGGTTTCCTGTTAGGGAACATGTTGTTGAAACAGTGCTATACGTCAGCGTTGATCCTGAGCGCGAAGTCGCATCTATTTTGAAAATAGTTTGATTACGGACACTCATCGGGTTGATTGTTGATAACTGCCGGCCATTGACGAAAGCACGAATTACATCGGCGTTGGGATTAGGAAGAGTACTACCAACGAATTTTATGGGTATAAATTGATCCTCACTTCGATCAGCTGACGATTTGTGATCGAGCCGGATAAAAATGCCACATGCAGTATTTACGCAATTTATTGTTTGTGTGCCATAGATAAAGGTAGCCGTAGGCTTGAATTGAATATCGGCTGTAGGTAGGTAATCAGCACCCAAGCTATTGGAAATCCAAAGCTGAGAAGTGTTGTTACACACTTGTGGTCGAGCATCGCTATTTACGCCTTTACATTGAATTATGTAGAAACCTGCGCCTAAGGGGTATCCCGATAATTTGAGATTGACCACCTGTCCAGTAAGAGCAAGATTTTCATAAGGCCCACCTGAGGCAGTTGTCTTTGCTTCTGCTGTTAAGGGATTTAATCCGAGTAATGAAATGACTACGAACAATATTTTTAAGGTTTTCATAGGAAATGAAACTAAGAAATGAAGGTCACGGACTGTTCAAGTCCGCCTCGTGGGTAACTCTCGAGAATTTCTTTCCACCAACAGTGATGAGAGTCAACTGGGAGTAATCAACGCGGTAAACGCAGAGATTGAATGTGAATACTTAAGCACAACCTGAGGAGGGTTATTTAATGAAAAATAGATTCAATCAATTAATTCGTTTGTTGGTGGTTATCTCTTTGCTACTGTCAAGTACCGCCTTGATAAGTGGCGCTAGCGCTCAAGGGAGTGGAATCTCGCTCGCTTTTGCTGCAGCCGATCCTGATACCTACGACCATTCAATCGGGGGTGGGCAGTGGAACTCTGGGCGACGAAATATCGATATCCGTGAAACATTGGAAGGTGAAGACTTCCGTTGTAACGAGGTAGTGAGTTACCTAATGCGTGTTGCAGCTCCAGACACTGAGGCGCTCCGTAGTTTAGGACTTATGACGCTGGATATGAATTTTTCGATAACGATGGACACTACAGGTCAATCAGGTGTTGCGTTAGGTGACCCAGTAAGCGTAGGAATAAACATCAGCGATCCTGCAAATGTCGAGAACGGTAATAGCACCACTTCGACAATCAATTCGACAGAAGTGGGGGCGATGTTTACTAAGGGAGCTCTCCTACTCAAGACTTTTCGCTTAACTGGGGTTGAGGCAGGTGAAGTCGTTGTTTTCCGATTTAATGTGAAGATTCACTGCCAAACTGGAGCTCGACCCACAGGTAATCTTCAGGTGAAATTTCTTGAGGGCGCTTTGGCAACATTAGCGCTGGCACCAGGTGGTTCATCAACACCTATTAATGGCGGCAATGAAACGGTCTCGCTTAAGAATGTAGAGGCGCTCGTTGTGCCTTCGATTGCGCTATCAAAAACAGTTACCACATCTACAGGTTCATGCCCAGGACAAGAGAACATCGCTGTCGAGAGTGATGAATCGGTGAAGTATTGCTATGTTGTCACGAATAACAGTGATCAAGGTGGCGCGATTGGTGCGCCGCTTTTCAACATATCGACTATCGCTGATGACAATGGGGATTACCCTGGCTTTGAGGTGGCTTTAGCCTCGGGCTTAACCGATATTGATACTGATGGCCAGGTAGACGATCTAGCCATTGGAGCCTCAGCAAGTGGCTCTTACATCACCTCATTCGCAGCTACTCAAGATGTCACCGTTGTGAATACCGCCACGGTTTCGGGATTTGACCAATCGAATGCCGGTACGCAGGTTTCTGCTAGCGACACTGCGAGCATCTCTATTGATGCCCCGAATCCAGCAATCACCGTCGCTAAAACAACCAACGGTACGGACGGTGCGACGCTACTTGTGGGAACAGCTATAACTTGGAGCTATCAAGTTACCAATACAGGTGATCGTGCGCTCTCAAATGTTTATGTCGTAGACAACCAAGGAGTCACAGTTGTTTGCCCGAAAACTACTCTTGCTATTACTGAATCGATGACTTGCTCAGGAACTGGAAGTGCAGTTGCGGGAAACTATGCGAATACCGGTACTGCCTATGGCACCTGGAATTCCATTCAAGTTAGCGCTATTGACGTTAGCAGCTATTTTGGCGCTGACCCGAGAGTAAGCATCCAAAAGAGTCCGGAAACCCAAACAGTTATTGAAGGGCAGCAGGCAATTTTCTCTATAACGGTAAGTAATACAGGAAATGTTCCTCTGACAGGCGTAGTTGTTTCAGATCCGCTCTCTAGTGATTGCGATAAAACAATCGGAGGATTAGCTGCCGGTGCACAACAGATTTACACCTGCTCATCTCCTGTGATAACCGCCAATCTTACAAATGTGGCATCAGTGGTAGGGCTCTATGGAGCGACTCAAGTCACTGATAGTGATTCGGCTGATGTAACGGTTGACTTCTTGCCAAATATTGAAGTGACAAAGTCGGCTTCACCGACTTCAGTTGCTGAGACAGGTGGACTAGTCACATTTACATTCTCAATCAAAAACAAAGCACCAGAGGCCTTTACACTCACTTCGCTTGTGGATGACATGTATGGGAATTTAAATGGTTCAGGGACATGCGCTGTACCTCAGACAATTGCGGCTGGAGCGACTTATAACTGCACACTAATCAAAACGCTAGCTTCAGACGACCTCGTTACACATGTCAATCTGTTGACTGCCACTGGTCGCGACCCAGAGGGTAATCCAGGCTCGGGCAGCGATGACGCAACGGTGACATTTGTTGATGTACTTCCTTCAGTGACAGTGACGAAGACAGCATCACCAAGTGTTATGCCGGAATCTGGTGGGAATGTCACCTTTACATTTGTGGTGAGGAATGATTCCTTGGAGCCTTTCTACTTATCATCGATTCTGGATGACAAATTCGGAGATCTCAATGGCAAAGGTACCTGTCTAGCACCCCAGACCATTATTGGCCTAGGCACTTACTCCTGCGTTTACACCACATTCCTTGGCGACTGGACGCTTAATCCATTTGACAACACAGTGACAGTGGCAGGGGCAGATAATGAAGGAAATCGTGCGAGTGATTCTGATTCGTTCCGAGTAACTTTCACTGATGTTCTACCACAACTTTCTCTAACAAAGACGGTAGATCCGATATTTATTCGATCAACAGGTGATTTTGTAAATTACACTTTCACAATCTCAAATCCTGGTTTAGAGATGGTGCAAGTAACTTCACTTACTGATCCCAAGATAGCGCTCTCACCTACATGCCTGGCATTAGTGGGCCAGTCAATCCCAGCTGGTGGAAGTATCCAATGCGTTACTAACATCTATATGGTGATTGGCCCAGGAGTGTCGTTTGTCAATACCGCTACCGCTATTGCAAAAGATAATGAGAATAATCAAGTGACTGCCACTGCAACTGCCACACTAAAGAGTTATTGGTTTGGTAGAAGCCCCGGTTACTGGAAAAACCATCCTGAAGATTGGAATAGTGGCTACACGCCAACGATGAATATCCAAGATGTGTTTAGCGTGCCTAGTTCTTTACTCAGTGGCGGCATCTTGGATCTTGATAGAAATAACGTCAAAGACACATTGCTGGCTGGACTTAGCTACAAGGGAGGAGCTGGCATTACTGGTGCAGCACAAATTTTGCTCCGTGCATCAGTGGCAGCGCTTTTGAATGAGGCTTATTACGGCGCTGACTTCCCTGCAGCGGTCACCGTCAATGCCCTCATCACTCGCGTTAACACGGTTCTGGCAACTCAGAACCGCAGTAGCTATCTAGCGCTCGCTGGGGAGTACGACCGTTGGAACAACGGAGTAGAGGGACCGCTTCCGTAATAGCGAACAGTAGGTAGATAAAGATAATGGCTCGCCTTAACGCGGGCCATTATCTTTGGTATGGTGAATTCAGAAGAGTAAGCAGAGTATGGGAGTCACGCGTGGATAGAATCTGTTGGACGCTGCGAGTTAAGCCTGATCGCATTAATGATTATCGAGAAACACACGCTGCGATTCCAGATTATTACCGGCAAGCTCTCAGCGATGCCGGTTGGAAGAATTATTCAATCTGGCTAATGCCAGATGGACTGGTAATTGGTTACGTAGAATCTGAGGACTGGGACGAATCGCGCCGCATCATGTTCGCGCGGAAGGACGTTTACGAACGATATGCCGCTGAAATAGGGGACAAGATGAAAGATGCCTTTATTTGGCCACCGGAAGGGCCCCCCACTGACCCACTTCGAATGCACCCTTGCGAAGAGTTGGTCTTCCGCCTCGACTAATAGGCCCAGGTAACGATTTGTTACCTTTTCAGATAGCCGAAAAGGTAACGAATTAGGTCTACGAGAATTCCTTGCCCTGATATTTCTCTTGTGATTAACCTGTCGTCAAGGTTCGTGACGTATGACATTTCATGAATACGAGACCTAAGAAAAGAGGAAATTGATGAGAGGCTTCACTTCACGCAAAAAAATTCGCGTGGGCTTTATAGCAAGTCTTTTGACGATCTCTCTTGCATCATTCGGCATCCAAAGTGCCCATGCTGTAACTGAGTTACGTTTTGCAGCGCTTGCTGGAATTGATAATAACTTCAAGCCAGTTATTGAGCAGTGGAATAAAGAGAATCCAGATATCCAAGTAAAGGTCGAGACTCTTCCAGCGACTATCCCCGATATTGTCAAGAGCTTGGCAGCATCCGCTCTCAGCGGTAACGCACCAGACTTGATCAACAACCTTGATACTTATGCCGATCAATTGGCAGATGTTGGATTCACCGAAGATCTAACTAAGTATTTTGGAACTGGTGCTGGAGCATTGAAGCGCAAAGACTTCAACCAAGCCTTCTTAAGTTCCTATGTTCCAATTAACTTCCCGAAGCAAGTACATGGTCTTCCAATCGCAGCAGATGCGATTGTTGTCTTCTACAACAAGACACTCTTCAAGAAGGCCGGAGTTGCTCTTCCTAAGGATGGTTGGACATATGACCAATACCTCAAGACTTGCGATGCGATCTCAAAGTGGGGTGCAAAGCAGAAGCCACAGGTATGGGGCTCATCCGGAGGACCTGGCGGTGGAAGCAAGACCATTTGGCAGGCTCAGTACAACCCATTCCTTCGATCAGTAGGTGCATATACCTATGATCGCAACACCAACACTTCGAAGATCGGAGCTCCTGAAGCGATTGCAGCGTGGAAGCAACTAGTCCGCCCGTGGCAGAGCGGTTGCATTCCGAAGTACAGCATCTCCTCAGGCAAGACTCCTCCTACCTTCCAAGGTGGACAGGTTGCGATGGAAACTTCCGTTCGCGCACTACTCCCAACATACAAGGCCGGCTTAGCTGAGAAGAAGATGGATTGGGATGTCGTAGATATGCCAACAATTAAGGGCAAAGTCTCCAAGTACATCATTGGTGGCGGAAGCTACGGATTAGGTATGGCAGCAACTTCGAAGAACAAGGCAGCAGCTTGGAAGTTCATCGACTGGTTCTACACAACCAAGAACGGTGGAATTAACACACTTCAAGCAAGCGGATCACTTGTTCCACCGACAGATGCAGGTATCGCAAATGGTGACTGGCGCAAACTCGCAGCCCCACCAGCAAATATCGATGCATTTGGACGTGCAATTAAGAACTCCTTCATCGCTCCGAAGCTTCCAGGTCAAGCAGGAACTGTTCTTGACACTGTGATTGCCGACGCGCTTGCGGAAGTTCTGCTGAAGAAAGTTTCAGTCGAGAAAGCCTTTAAGAAAGCCGAAGGAAAAGTAACCGCGGCTATCAAGAAGGAACTTGATCAATAACAGTAAGCAGTAAATAGATTTGGTGACGTTCAGATCCTTGGACGTCACCAAATCATTATTTGGTGAGATACTTCAGCTATTGTGTCGTGAAATGGGTGTATAGAATGCAGAGCGTGGCTACAGCAGAACGAGCACGAAACTCTCAAGTCGGCCAACGAAAGAAATTAAAGCGAAACGATCGGTTTTGGTTAGCTATTTTTGTTTCGCCCAACTTGTTTATGTACACACTTTTTATTTTGGTGCCATCGGTAGCAGGTGTCCTACTGAGCTTTTGCGAGTGGAACATTCTGGGCCCAATCAATTGGGTTGGCTTGGAGAATTATCGGCGCTTAGCTGACGATGAGCTTTTACTGCCAGCATTCGGCCGGACTTTGAAATTCCTCGCTCTAGGAGTGCTGCCAACAGTCTTTGGCGGATTCTTGATTGCAGTCCTTTTAAATTGGAAAGTAAAAGGCATCGGCGTATTTAGGGCTATGTTCTTCTTGCCACTCACTATTTCCAGTGCGGTAGCGGGCATCGCTTGGTCGAGCATTTTTAATCCAGAAGCTGGATGGATCAATCGTATCTTGAAGATTTTTGGAATCACCGGCCCTGAGTGGCTGGCTAGCGTTTCCTGGGCTCTTCCATCAGTCACCATCATCGTTATCTGGCTATCGCTGCCACTGGTCATCATTCTTTACCTTGCTGGTTTGCAGAGGATCTCACCAGAGATTCTGGAAGCTGCTGCACTTGATGGTGCCAATGCTTGGCAACGAGTTTGGCAAATAATTTTCCCTTGCGTTTCAGCAACCACAATCTTGGTTATAGCAATCGAGATTCTTGCCTTCCTCTCATCGCCTTTTGAAATTTCACTTTTGATGGTTCAAGGCGGTCCTTTAGATTCAACGACATCTCTTGCTTATTACGCCTATAAAATGGCTTTCGAGCAATTTGAAGTGGGTTATTCGGCAGCGCTCGTCATGGTCCAGTTCTTTGCCTTACTTGCCGTAGCACTTCCGATCATCCAATTCCGTAGATACCGACGGGCTAGGGGGAAATAAACATGGCCAGCGCAGTGCTTTTCACTCAAAAAAGGTCGGCTAATTTCCTTCGCTATAGCCTCATCACTCTTCTCTCTTTACTATTTATTTTCCCGTTGCTCTATCTAATCTCTGGCTCACTGATGAGTTTGGAAGAGGTCCAGGTCTATCCACCTCGACTTTTCCCTTCTTCCTTGAATTGGAGTAATTATGTAGAAGCGCTTTCAGTGATGACTCCACGCATCTTCTTTAACACGTTATTTTTTACCTTCGGCATATTGATTCTGCAATTGATACTTTCGTTCACCGCAGGCTTCGCATTGGCAAAGATGCCATTTAAATATGCCGCGCTTATTGTGGCGCTTTTCGCAATCCCGGTCTTTCTTCCTACCAACATCTCTATCATCCCGCTCTATCTAGTTACCTATAAGTTGGGGCTTTTGAATACCTGGGGCGGAATGATCCTTCCTATCGTGGGCTCTACTGCCTTTGGAACTCTTTTATTCCGTCAATTCATGGTCAATTTCCCGGATGGATTGATTGATGCGGCGCGAATGGATGGCGCAAGTTGGCCACGAGTGCTATTTCGAATCGTGCTTCCATTAGCTCGGCCACCAATTGCCTCGTACTCCGCAATTACCTTTTTAACCGCATGGAATATGTACATCTGGCCACTCATGGTTGGCAGTAGGGAAGAGCTTCGCGTAGCAACTGTGCAGCTAGCGCCGCTTATCGCCGGTGGTACCGGCTTCTATGGCAAGGTGGGTCCAAACGTCACCTATGCCGCTGCTTTGTTGAGCGCCTTACCCGTGGTGCTCTTCTTCCTTTGGGCGCAACGTTGGTTTATCAACGCCATCGCAGGTACAGGTAACGACTCATAATGACCCACAAACTAGGTGTCGCAATTGTTGGCTGCGGTTTTATGGGACGCCGTCATATGTTGGGTTTTAACGCGCTGCATAAGGCGGGAAAACTCGAAGGTGAGATTGTTGCATTACTTGATATCAATGCGGAAACTGCAAACAAACTAGCCGATGAAACATTTACCCTGATGGGAGTCAGACCCAAGACCTACACCTCTATCGATGAGTTGTTAAAAGATGATCGAGTAGAGGCTCTCGATATTGTTACTGACCCGCGCACTCATCACACGATTGCTATCAAGGCGATGGAGGCTGGACGTCATGTGCTCTGCGAGAAGCCATTGGCATTGACGATGAAGACTGGCCGGATGATGGTGGAAGCCGCTGAGCGAACAGGAATGGTTCTTGGTACAGCTGAAAATTACCGTCGCGGTGGTGCGAACCGTGTTGCGAAAGCGGTGATTGATTCTGGAATGCTCGGTAAGTTGCATCTGATGCTTGAATTCTGGGCGGGTGGCGATGACAAAATCATCATCAGCAAGTGGCGCCATATGAAAGATACTGGCGCAATTGGACTTGATATGAGTATTCACTATGCCGACATCATTGAGTATTACGTTGGTCCAGTAGAGCGAGTTTGGGGACGAGGAATAATCGCAGAGCCGACGCGAACCACTGCTGATGGTTCAGAAACCATTACGCCAACTGGCGAAGATGCGCTCTTTGCCAGCATGCAAACTAAAGATGGCGTCGATGTGCAATATACCTACCTACCTTCTGGGCTTGGCAAGCGGTATCAACAGCGAAGCCTGCACGGGACTAAGGGATCCATGACTGTTCCTCCGGATCGCTCAGATGGAGATGTGGTCGTTCATTTAGCTGATCGAGAATTGATGGGAACCGAGTTAATTGCCGAGTTGGAAAAGCGTGGTGCCTTCATCAACATAAACGATGTCACGAAATCAGTGCTCGGCCCAGATGGCACCGGTGGTAAAGGAGCTGCTTGGGCGGATGTAGATGCCGGGTATCTAGCGGTGGAGATTGCAGATTTCATTGATGCTGTCGTGCACAAGCGCGCTCCCGAAGTCGATGGCATGGGTGGACTTCGTGCGCTCGCCGTGGTCTATGCCATCCTCGAATCAGGTGTGGCTAAACGTGAGGTTTCTGTGAAAGAGATACTCGATGGCAGACTTCATGCTTATCAAGATGAGATTGATGCCGCTATCGAAGCAATGAATGGATGATTGGGTAAATAAATGAGCGAAGAGTTGAAATTCCATCAAGTGGCGTATGTTGTGAAAGATTTGGATACAGCAGTGAAACACTGGGCTGATAATTTGGGAATTGGACCATGGACTGTCTATACCTTGAAAGCACCAGGGCTACGTGACTGCATATATAAAGGTACAAAAACTGAGTTTAGTCTTCGTCACGCCATGGCATTTGCTGGCAATATGCAATTTGAATTAGTACAGCCTCTTGATGGTCCATCTATTTTCAAAGATCAACTTGAGAGTATCGGCGAAGGTATGAATCACGTTGGCTGCATCGTCCAGGATCATCCAGCTGCTGTTGCCGATTTTCTTGCACGTGGTTTTACTCCACTACAGAGCGCAGGTGGATTTGGTGCAGAAGGAGATGGCGCGTTTGCATACTTTCAGCCTCCAGATGGCATTAGCGCAATAGTCGAATTAATTTCACCTCCCAAGGTGCGGATCAAGCCGGATTACATCTACCCAGCTCAGGAAGGTGCCTGATGAAATCAGCAGCACGCATAGCAAAAGTCGAGACTTTTGTTGCAGGAATGTCTTGTTTCGTTCGATTAACAACGGAAGATGGCGTTCAAGGAGTAGGTGAGTCAACTGCGTTTGCATTCCCAAAAAACGTCGCTGAGATCATTAAGAGTTTTGAGCCATTTCTTATTGGCGCAGATGCACACGATGTAGAACAGAATTGGTTGAAGATGTACCGCGCACTTGGTTGGCGTGGATTAACTCTTGGTGGAGCCATCAGTGCAATCGATCAAGCATGCTGGGATATTCGTGGGCGCATATTCGAGACTCCTGTGTGGCATCTCTTAGGTGGACGCAGTCGAAAGGCTGTTCGTGGCATGAAAGTCGTCTTTGGTGCTACTAAAGAAGACCTACTTAAAGAATCGCTTGCTGCACAAAAAGAAGGGTTCACTGCAATCAAGGTCATTTTGCATCAACATGAACATCATGGAATGCGTCATGCGGAGAAAATTGCTGATTTAGTGGATCGAATGGCAGCCCTACGTGATGCAGTGGGAAATACACTTGATATCGGTATTGAACTTCACCGCAATATGCAGCCGGGAAATTCGATAGCTTTGATTAAAGAGTTGATGCCATATCGACCTTTATTCGTCGAAGATCCCATTCCACCAGATAGCGTCTTATCTTTTGGTGAGGTGTCCGACAAGGTCGATACGCCGATGGCGGCCGGCGAACGAAATACCTCTATATATGAGTTTCGTGAGTACATAGAACATGCCGGGCTCTCCTTTGTGCGTCCTGATATCGGTCTTGCTGGTGGTTTTACCCATGTTCGAAAGATTTGTGCGATGGCGGAGGCACATCACCAAGGCGTCTTGCCGCATGCAGTTCCTTCAGGCGCAATCGCAACTATGGCCCACATCCATATGGGAATCACCGCCCCCAACTGGGAGGCCCAAGAGCACATGGATCAAAATGTTGATCCGGTGCGTCAGATGGTCAAGCGCATCCCAACTCTCAAAGATGGCTGGCTCTATCCGTTCGATGAACCAGGTCTGGGTATGGAGATCAACGATGAATTTTTTGCGACAAATCCTCCGGTGACTGTTCATGGTGTTAAACCTGATTTAAGAGAAGATGGGTCGGTGGCTTTGCGATGAGTAAACCAAAGGTTGGAATTGCGTGTTCTGCTGCAACGCGGGAGTTGTATTTGGAGAAACGAGATCTGGATCGACTTGGGAAGATTGCAGATGTTGTAATCGAAGAGTACGACGTGCCAAGCGATTGGGTGAATATTCCAGTTGATCCTGAAGTTGAGAAGCGATTTGCAAAGTTTGCATCGGATCTGGATGTGCTCATCGTTTGTCATGGTGGGCCAAGAATCACCAAGCCAGTCTTTGATGCTGGAAAGAAATTGAAAGTTGTCGGTGAACTCGAAGGTGATCGATTTGCCGGTCGTATTGATGTGCAGGCTGCCAAAGAAGCTGGAGTGATGGTGGTCGACACTACACATTCATCGTCCTGGCCAGTATCTGAGTGGGCGCTAGCCCTTGCACTTGTTGGATTACGTGAACATGCACGCTTCCGCGACATCATCGCGGGTAAAGCGATGAGCCACGATGACTATCGAACAAAACCTCCTGCACGAGAATTGACTGGCCGCACCGTCGGCATGATTGGTTTTGGACATATCGCATGGCGGTTGCGGGAGTTCCTTGTTCCATTTAGAACAGAAGTCCTAGCTTTTGATCCATATGCACCTCGAGAGTTGGCTGATGCGCTTGATATTAATTTTGCAACCCTTGAAAAAGTTATGGGTTGTGACGTAGTAATCTGCCTTGCGCCAGATACGCCAAAGACTCGAGACATGATTAGCGAGCGCGAGCTCAATTGGCTCAAACCGGGCGGGGTATTTGTCAACGTTTCCCGTGGTGTCTGTGTCAACGTTCCTGCGCTCATTGCAAAAGCTAAAAAAGAGGATGCTTGGTTCTGTCTTGATGCTCATAATCCAGAGCCGATTGCTGTTGACTCTCCACTTCGTCAAATGCGCAACGTTTTTCTCTCACCTCATATTGGCGGGATGACCGAAGAGGCGCAACCGCGTTTCTTCACCCTGATGGTGGAGGAATTAGAGCGTTGGCATTCTGGCGCTGAACCACGGGCGCAAATTACCGATCGAGTTGTTGCGGGAAGATCTGGAAAATAGATGATTGCTGATAGCCATTGCCATGCGTGGCGCCGTTGGCCTTACGACAAATCGGTGCCAGATCCTGATCATCGCGGCTCTATTGAAGCGCTGCTCTATGAGATGGATACCCACGGAGTCTCTCGCGCATCAGTTGTCTGCGCGCGCATCGGTGATGGTGCTGGCGGGGCGGGCTTTGGTAATGAAGATAACAATGAGTATGTAGCCAATTTTGCACGAAAGCATCCGGATCGAATTACCGCATGGGTGGATGTTGATTGCAGTTGGCGAAAAGATCATCACACTCCTGGGGCGGTCAAACGTTTACGCCACGAAATTGATAAGAATGAAGCAAAAGGTTTTACTCATTATGTCGAAGCTAAGAATGATGGTTGGTTTCGAAGCGATGAGGGCAAAGAATTCTTCGCAACTGCAGCGCAATTGCAAGTTGTCGCTTCATTAGCGCTTACACCACAGTGGTTGGCAGATCTTCGCGAAATTGCTCTTGCTAATCCGACCGTTCCGTTTTTATTGCATCATATGGGAATGCCAAAGAACACCGGATCCGGGCATGATCAATCAGAGGTCAACGAAATCCTTGCTTGTGCAAAGGTTCCGAATATTGGTGTGAAGATTTCGGGGTTTAATTACAACAACAGCAAGAACTTTGATTTCCCATACCTAGAATCGCAAGAGTTATTCAAATCAATTTATACCGCTTTTGGTCCCCGTCGTATTTTTTGGGCATCTGACTTCCCTGCCTCGAGAGATATGTTGACCTATACCCAAGCAATTGAAGTCGTCCGCGATTATTGTGATTATCTACCTGAGCCAGATTTATCAAGGCTCTTGGGCGATAATCTCAATGATTTGCTAAATAACCCAGTTTTATCTACCGGACAGTTCCACTAACAAAAGAGAGGCAAGGAAGAAAATGAGCGCAGTACTAATTGCTCGATACTACGTAAAGCCGGGGAATTCCGCGGCAGTACGTGAGGCACTACAGAAGATGGCCGCCCGCGTGAAAGCCGACGAGCCAGCTTGTTTGGTGTACAACGCAAATATCGATCCACAGAATGAGAATCTTTATTGCCTCTATGAGATCTACAAGGATGAGGCAGCTCTCGTTGCACATCGTGAGACTCCACACTTCAAGGAGATCATCGAGGGGATTATCGTTCCGTTACTAGAAAAGCGTGAGCGCGAAATCTACGAGCAGGTAATCGGTTAATGAAGTTACTTTCTTTCGAGAAGGTAATTGAGGGAGAAAGGCGTCAGTACCTTGGCGCCTTAGTCGATGGTGATGCCGATTCTGGTTTGGTTATCGACCTTACGGCAGCTGCCCACTCGCTTCTCCTTTCGCAAGGTTTACCGGGCGGCCAAGCGGCAGCGCAGGCGGTGCAAGTTTGTCCGCCATCAGCGCTACGTTTTATCGAAGGTGGCGCAGAATCTCGTGAGCTAGCCGAGGCCGCACTCTCGGCAGCCCTGAAGAACGGCACCGAAAATTCGCCTAGTGGTGCACCACTTCGTTTTAATGCCAGCGATCTGACGGTCTTGCCCGCAATCAGCAGACCTCCGTTGCTAAGAGACTTCATGTCTTTCGAAGATCACCTTTTAAATGTCTTCCCTAAACTCAATCGACCAATTCCCGAAGAGTGGTATCGCCGTCCGGTTTATTACAAGGGCAATCCATCGAGTATCGGGGCACATAACCAAGTCATTGAATTTCCAGAGTATGCAGAGTTTCTCGATTTAGAGTTTGAGTTCGCATTGGTTATTGGAAAATCTGGGCTCAATATAAAAGAAGATGATGCACGTAAACATATTTATGGCTACACCATCTACAACGACTTCTCAGCTCGGGCAATCCAATCCGCTGAGATGACTGTCGGATTAGGTCCGGCTAAGGGTAAGGATTTCGTCGGTGCGCACGTTCTTGGACCAGTCCTGGTCACCGCAGACGAGATTCCCGACCCATATGCGCTCGCAATGCGTGGTTGGGTCAATGACCAGATGTGGACCGATGGTTCATCTAGCGCGATGAACTGGAAGTTTGAAGAGATGATTGCCTACGCCTCATGGAACGAGCATCTGCAAGTGGGTGAAGTATTCGGCTCGGGAACAGTTGGCAACGGCTCCGGTGCAGAGCAAGATAAAGTTCTTAATCCAGGTGATGTTATCCGCCTGGAGATGTCCACAATCGGCATCCTTGAGAATAGACTTGTGCGCAACAAGCCCTTTATTGGAACTTTGGAATATCCATTTAAACGGAACATGGGAGCAAAATGATTCGTTCGGATCTTTACATCAACGGCGAATGGGTAGCGACACCCAAGCGACATCCAGTTTATGACCCCAGTGATAACTCGGTCATCGCAGAGATTGCAGTTGCTGGAGATAAAGAAGTTGATGCTGCTCTTGATGCTGCCGCGAATGCTTTCCCGACTTTTGCAAAAATGCCAGCGCGAGCACGTGGCGAAATCTTAAGAAAAGCCTTTGAAATAATGATTGCAGAGGCCGACGACCTTGCTCGACTCGTCTCTCGTGAAAATGGAAAAGTTTTCTCTGATGCTAAGGGCGAAATTCTTTATGCGGCAGAGTTCTTTCGTTGGTTCTCCGAAGAGGCGGTCCGCGTCAATGGCGAATTCCGACATGCCCCTAGTGGTGACAAGCGAATCTTGGTTACTCATCAACCAGTAGGTGTCTCGCTGCTCATCACCCCGTGGAATTTCCCAGCAGCGATGGCGACACGCAAAATTGGTCCAGCTGTTGCTGCAGGATGTACTGTCATCGTGAAGCCTGCGATGGAAACTCCTTTAACAACTCTTGCAATCGCGGACATTCTCCATCGCGCTGGATTGCCTGCTGGTGTGGTCAATGTCATCACTCCTACTCCTGCCGGACCTGCAGTGACACGACTGCTTGCCGACCCACGAGTAAAAAACCTCTCGTTCACCGGTTCGACTCAAGTAGGCAAGTTACTACTTAAGCAAGCTGCAGATCGGGTAATTCGAACCTCAATGGAGTTAGGTGGTAACGCGCCATTTATTGTTCTCGATGATGCAAATATCGATGATGCAGTGGCGGGTGCGATGCTTGCAAAACTTCGCAATGGTGGCGCTGCCTGCACCGCAGCAAATCGCTTTTATGTTTCAAAGAAGGTCGCTCAAGAGTTCGTGGATAAGCTCACGCAAGCAATGTCAAAGATTAAAATGGCACCGGGGTTAACTGAAGGTGCCCAATTAGGTGCCAGCGTCTCAGTAAAAGAACGCGACAAAATCGCCGAGCTAGTTGACAACTCCGTCAAGGAAGGGGGAACGGTCACCCTAGGCGGCGCGAAGCCCTCCGGTGAGGGCGCCTTCTATCCACCAACAGTGATGCTTGTCTCTGCAAATAACAGTATTTTGAAAGAGGAAATCTTTGGGCCTGTAGCTGTTGTGGTCACTGTTGACTCCGATGAGGAGGCAATCAGACTTGCCAATGACACTGAGTATGGATTGATCAGTTACGTCTACTCGGGCGCTCTCGACCGTGCAATACGAGTATCTGAAGCGATGGAATCAGGAATGGTTGCTATTAATCGCGGAGTTATCTCGGATCCAGCGGCACCTTTCGGTGGTTATAAAGAAAGTGGCTTGGGTCGCGAGGGTGGATTTGATGGCG
>CAYQLC010000001.1:0-9211 GCA_964418325.1 uncultured Bifidobacterium sp. | reverse complement strand
CCTTTCGGTGGTTATAAAGAAAGTGGCTTGGGTCGCGAGGGTGGATTTGATGGCGTGCATGAATTCTTAGAAAAGAAATATATCGGGGTAACTATCTAAGTAGTCACCGTGAATTTACACCCAATCAGCCAGCACAATCATAAATTACTGCGACTTCAAGCATTTTGGGGCGGCGCTGCTAACGGAGCGTGGGTGATTTTTGCGATTCCCTACCTGGTTCGCCTCGAAGCATCCATCACTCTTATTAGCATCTATGTCGCACTTACATCTCTAGGACCACTACTTATCGGCCCCATTGCTGTTGCTAATTTACGTAGTAGAAAGCAACAACGAAGATGGATGCTTATTTGTGGAGTTATCTCAAGAATCTTTTTTTTCATGCCAGGGGTAGCGTTGCTTTTCGATGATCACCAAGCGGAAATAGCCATCGCTATGTTCTGTCTTTGTGCCATGCCTACGATAGTTTTCGGAGCTTTATGGTCACCTACGCCGGGGATAGTGATCGAAGCTGAACACCAAACCCTTGTGGTCAATGCGCGTACTCGAATTGCAAACATAGGCGCCCTTTCGGCAAATGCCGTGATTGGGCTTGGGATGATTTTTCTCCCGTTTCCTTTTAATTATCTTGCAGTATTTGTCATATCTGGTTCGTTAGGACTGGCAGAGATGCGAGTCATCTCTCGAATCAACTACCCAGAATCCCCACATACTTATCTTGAGAGTTTTAAAGAGAATTTTGATGTAAAGAAGATTTTAGCTGAGCGCCAGTTTTTCTATTTTCTCACCGGATTATGTCTGATTGTCGCAGCTTCATCAGTCGCAGCGCCCTTACAAACTGTCTATTTCATCAATGAACGAGGGGTGTCAGATCGATGGATGGGCGTTTGGGCTATGGCGCTATCTACAGGAATGGTTTTCGGGACTCTGTTATGGCGCAAACTCCAGCTCACTAGGGGAAGTTATCTAGTCTTTTCGTGGACTGTTCCCATTGCAGGGTTCTATTTTCTCTTCGTGACACTCGCGCCCAATGTCGAATTGATTTTACTTGCCACCTTGTTCTCTGGATTAATGAATGCAGGAACAGATACGGGAACTTGGTTGGGCCTATTCAGATATGGCAGCGAGGAACGTCGCACCATGTTGATCAATATTTACATCGGCTTCGCACTAGGAATTCCTTTCATAGCCGCCTTCTTCATTCCATTCTTGACCAATCGGTTCACACTGACGGAAATATTCCTTGGTTCTTTCGTGATTCGGACCCTGCTGGGTCTATATTTCAAGATTCCTAGAGTCTATGATCTTCTTAAAGACAATCCTCCAAATAGAACAAATAAACCGAATAAGCCCGATTAATTCACTGATTGACCGACGAGATGAAGAGGAATGATGAATAGCGTTTATGCTCCAGATGCGCTCCGCGGACAGATAGTCGTTGTTACCGGAGGCGGACGTGGAATTGGTAGTGGAATTTCAAAAGTAGTAGCCGCTGCTGGTGGTGAAGTAGTCATCATCTACCCGCATGATGGAGAGCGAGAATACGCAGATAAGGTCATTGCAGAAATTGCAGCCAAAGGTGGTATCGCCAGTGCCTATAAGTGCGATATCGGAGTTCGCAGTGAATGCGAATCAGTAATTAAGGAAATTATCCAAGATAAGGGCAGAATTGATGCTCTGGTGAATAACGCGGGAATCTGTGATTTCACTCCTTTTGAGAAAATCACGCCAGAAATATGGGATCGCCACATCGCAGTGAACCTTTCGGGCCCTTTTTATCTCTCACAGGCAGTTGTTGCAGATATGAAGCCCAGAGGTAAAGGGGCTATCGTGAATATCAGCACTGTATCTGCTTATCGTGGTGGAGATCGACAGGTGCATTACATTGCAAGCAAGGGTGGATTGAGTTCACTGACTACATCACTTGCCCATGAGATTGTTGAGACAGGTATCCGAGTGAACGCGATTCTTTGTGGCGGTGTTGCTACTGATATTAATATTCAACAACGCGCAGAGTATGAGCGAAAGAATGGCAAACCTTGGCAAGAGCGTCCTGGGGTGCGTTCGATGGGGCTGCCTGAAGATTTAGGAAATGCAGTGGTCTATTTGATCTCTGATGCAAGTCAGTGGGTTACAGGTTCTCTAGTGTCCGTAGATGGCGGCGCACTAATTAGCTAGAGAGAGGCAGATGCGATGAAGATTGCAGATATCAAGGTATATCTCACCGGTCCATATAAGAAAGGTGAGCCGCCAGTACAGCACTATCGCATTAATCCAAGTTGGCTCTCACGCACCGAGATTGCTAACCCCATGTCTATTCATCCTGAGTTTCGACCACGTCGGGAAATGTGGCTGGGAATGGGTGGTCGCACCATCGTTCAAGTGATTGCCGAAGATGGTAGTTACGGGTTGGGTGAGAGCGCGGGCGGTCGGGCTTCAGCAGAGATCATCGCGCAACATTTCAAGAAATTACTTATTGGTCGTCAAGTGCATGAAGTGGAACGCAACTGGGACATCATGTGGCGCGCTTCTATGCCATACGGTCGCAAAGGTGCGCCGGTAATGGCGATTTCTGCAGTTGATTATGCGCTTTGGGATCTTCTTGCTAAATCTCGTCAAGAACCGCTCTATGTCTCACTAGGCGGCGCTGCAAAGGATTCAGTGCAGTGTTATCTCACTGGAAACAATATCGAAGAGACTAAAGATCATGGCTTCATGGGTCATAAACTTGCTATGCCATACGGGCCAGCTTCAGGTCGCGCTGGGATGAATGGCAATGTCGAGTTGGTAAAGCAGACGCGAGAGATGGTCGGCTGGGATGTTGAAATCATGCTCGATTGCTATATGGCTTGGGATGTCGAATACACGATTCGGATGGCAGCGCTCCTTGAGCCTTACCGATTGAAGTGGATCGAAGAAGTACTACCTCCAGATGATTACGAGGGTTACTCAATTTTAAATAAGAAAATTACAAGCACAGCAATCGCCACTGGCGAGCATGAATACTCCCGCTGGGGTTTCCAACAACTTCTTGATGTCCGTGGCTGTGAGATTTTGCAGCCCGATATCCAATGGTGCGGTGGGCTGACAGAGTCGAAGAAAATCTGCGCTTTGGCATCAACAAAAGCAATTCCGGTGATTCCACACGGTGGGGGACTGCGCCCTTGGGATCTCGCGTTGATTTTCGCTGAGGTGGGAATTCCTTATGCGGAGTACTTCATCTTTGGTGAATTCAATCAACCAAACCCAGATCCAATTTTCACTGGCATTCACTATCCGATTGATGGTTGGTTCACTCCGCCACCAGGAATTGGCGCAGGGATTGATTTCACTCCAGATGCCCACGATTATCTCTATGAGATAACTGGCGAACTCAACTAACTGATTGCCTGCACTTTCTCTGATAGGGAATTCGTTCCCTCAGAGAGCACGGTTAACAACCAGTCACGATAAGAGACTGTGTCACTCGGCATCGAGACGCTGATTGCACCGATAGCGCGATTGTTATGATCTTTGATTGGTTTGGCATAACAGAAGATGTCTTCCGTGTACTCGCCGCGATCGCGGGCAAAACCAGTTAGACGTACTCCCTCTAACTCTCGCTTCAATTGGTCTAGTGAAGTGATGGTTCGTGGAGTGAATTGCTCGAAGTGGTAGTCGGCGAATTTTTCATCAATTTCATCTTCGTTATAAGTGGAGAGCAGCGCCTTACCGAGCGCGGTGGCGTAAGAGGGAAGGCGCGCACCCACCTCTGATTCAAGGCGGATATCACGCCGAGGCTGGTACTTACTTAGGTAAACGACTTCGGTGCCATCTAAAGCAGCCAATTGCACGCTCTCATTGAGTTCTTGGGCAATCCACTTCATCGTTGGTCGCGCATGTTGCAAGAGATCAGAGCTGCGCGCTGCAGCACGACCAATTTCAAATACTTTTAATCCGAGGCTATAGCGATTACCGCGTACTTTGAGGTAGTTCTCATGCGCCATCGAATGTAGCAACTCATGTGCACTGCTCTTTGGAATCTCTAATAACTTACTGATTTCTGAGAGAGTTAACCCGAGTGGATGGTCACGCAGAAGCGTGAGAATGTGCATCACTCGAGTCGCAGACTTTACGTCGCTCACGACTTGATTCCCCATTTCCGCTGCTATTTAAGGGGAATGTACTCCACCCAGCGCGGGAAGAAAAGAGGTAGATTCATCACTATCTATTGATTTTCTGCCATTTCCCACAAAGAATATATAGATTCTTAACAAAGCCCCTCAATCCTAAGGAGTCTGCTGTGCGAAATAATTCCTTCCCGCTGCAAGGAGATGGCGTCATTGTTACCGGTGCCGCTCGAGGAATTGGAGCCGCGACTGTGGCAAACCTCGTCAATCAAGGTATCCACGTGATTGCCGCAGATGCTAATGAGGAACTGTTGGCACAGACGCTCTCCACCGTTGACCCTGAGGGTAAGTTCACCGTTGGCGTGAGCGCCGATGTCACCAGTGAAGCAGCCTGTCAAAATATCGCAGCGGTTGCTGCTGAGCAAAAATTTCGAATCAAAGGCTTAGTCAACAATGCTGCGGTTGGCGCCTTCAATATGAGCGTGGAGAAGACTTCCTACGACCAATGGCAACGAATCATCTCAATTAATCTCACCAGTATTTATTTGATGTCCAAATACGCGCTACCTTTGATCAGGAAAGCCGGCGGCGGAGCAGTTATCAATATCTCCTCAATCCATGCATTTGCCACCTCTACAGGAGTTGCTCCATATGCAGCAGCTAAAGGTGGTGTATTGGCGTTGACTCGAACGATGGCCTTAGATCTGGCGCCAGATAACATCCGGGTGATCTCTATCCATCCTGGAGCGACTAATACGCCAATGCTCCATGAGCATGCAGCGCGCGAAGGTAAGACCCTCGCTGAATTGGGATTCCCAACAAGCGCCAATGCCATTGGTCGGATTGCCGAACCAGAGGAGGTTGCCGACGTCATCGCTTTTGCGCTCTCGAAGGGTGCCAGCTTTATTACCGGTTCCTCTATTACGCCTGATGGCGGGATACTTGCGAAGTTTTAGTAGATTTTCGATTTTTCGGAATTAAGTCATATTGGTCAGAGAAGAGGGTAAAAGTGCCGAAAATGCCTACTATGACCTTTTATCAGAAATCTGTTGAGCGTAATCTGTGAGGTATGCATCGCCCTATGGAGACCGAAAAGCTGCTCACCCCATCCGAGGTGGCATCACTCTTTCGCGTCGATCCAAAGACAGTCACCCGTTGGGCTAAGGCAGGCAAGCTCACCTCCATTCGGACTCTTGGCGGCCATCGTCGCTACCGTGAGAGCGAAGTGCGAAACCTCCTTAAAAACCTTCCCAACGGTTAATTCCGCCGGCTCGAGTACTCTGTATCCATGAGTACACCTGATTCACAGCCTGATTCCCAGCGCGAAAAATTCCTTGAGGCACTTGCTAAGAAAAAGGGCAAAGGCGCCAATCCGGGTAAAGGTGGAGCCAACTCCGGACCAAAGATCTCTGGGGCACAGCAGCGTGGCGGAATCCCACGACAGAATGTCCAACGTAAATCTGGTGGCGCGTAAGACTTACTTATTTGAATCCCGAGAACTTTGAGCAAACAATATTTTCAAGCACAACTTATTACAATCGGGAAACTTGTAGTGGTACTTGTAAAAGCCTGAAAAAAGTAATTTCATCGCACATCATGTACTTATCTGAGAAACTAAGACTTTAGATTAGGCTTGAATAAGTAACTAAAGTCAGGAGGAGATGGATGCCAACAAAGGGAGTGAGTAATGCTGACAACAAAGAATTACTGCAAGATGAACTTCTCAAAATATTAACAGATTTTTCAGAAAAGAGTATTGAAGAACAACTCGCAACTGTAGAAAAAATAAAAAACTATTTTGTTCAATTTCCGTATAACTCCCCAAAAGATGCCTTTGTTGAAGAGCAATCTGATCCACCGGAAGGCCCATTACCGGAGGATGATCCAGTTATGGTGGAATGTCGAAAAGTTTCTGGAATCTTGCAAAATCAAAGTGTGCTTTTTGCTATGGATGCAATTAATGATGCTGGAACTTTTGAATATTACTCATTAGGTCGTGGTTTTTCTGACTTCTCATCAATTCGTTTGTCTCTAGCAAGCAATGCTAAAACACCAGTCGAATTACTAGAGATTATTGCTGAGGAAGAGGCTTTAGACTGGGATGAATTTTTTCCAGAAGTCCTTGCAAATAATCCGAACTCGAGTGCAAAAGTAATTGAAGAATTGGTGATGAGAAGTACATATGAGAGAGGATTTGACGAGGCAGCAATTCTGGCAATCAAACATCCAAATACAGATAGTAGTTTACTCGAGAAACTCCTCGAAGAAGATTTTAGAGAGTGGGTAAATGTTGACTTTCAAGAAGACGTTTTACCTGTAATAGTGCGACATCACAACTTACCGCGAAAAAAAGTACTTGAATTCTTAGATCACGAAGATAGCGGAATTATTTTGTCGGCAAAACTTAATTTGGCAGGACGTGCTGATACAAGTGTAAATGAGTTATTTACGTACGCGCTTGATGATGATATTCAAATACGTGCATCAGTATTTCATAACCCTAATGCGACTGAGGAGATTCGAACTAGCGCAGCTCTTCTTGGTGTCGAGTATGACAAAGTTGCTGAGTAAAGGTAGGTTTAGCTCTGGGCCAAAGATCTCAGGGGCACAGCAGCGTGGCGGAATCCCACGACAGAATGTCCAACGTAAATCTGGTGGCGCGTAAGCCCTACTTATTTCTTAAGGGCAGTTATCGCCTGATCGACCATGGCTAGCGTTTGAGCAATATCTGCATCGGTGTGCGCTGCCGATACAAACCAGGTTCCACGCGGCAGAATTCGCACGCCACGTTGTAGTAATTCAAAGGCAAAATCCATATACATCGCACGGTTAGCTTTCATCGCACTTCGATAATCAGTCGGCCCTTGCAGATCAAAACGAACATTAAAGACTGCTGGATAACCAACAATTTCGAAGACAAGATTATGTTTAGTGAATATCTCACGCAATCCATTCATCAATGTAGTGCCAGTCTTCGCGATTGCTTGATGCGGTTTTTCTGATTGGAGAAGTTTTAATGTAGCAACAGTTGCTGCCATAGAGACTGATTGTGAGTTGTATGTGCCACCATGCATCACCTTTGCTTCCCCAATGAGATTCATGATCTCTTGCTTTCCTGCGAGAGCAGCAACCGCGAAACCATTAGCAAGGGCCTTGCCAAAGATGGTGATATCTGGAGTGATACCTAAAACCTTTTGTGCGCCGCCGCTAGAGACTCTAAACCCGGTAATGACTTCATCGCAGATAAAGACAGCGCCATATTGAGTCGTTAATTCACGAACCTTCTCTAAATATCCAGGCAATGGCAGCACGCCACCAGTGTTAAACATAATCGGTTCCATAATGACTGCCGCGATATCACCCTTGGCTAATTCGCGTTCGATAACCTCTGCGTTATTCCAAGGTAAGACAATAAGGTTCTCTTCTTTTTCCTCTTGACCAAGCGTTCCTGGTAGCGGAGTAGGTGTGAGTGGATCACCGGCTGCTGCTGGATCGGGCGTGACGCTCCAGAGCACGTTGTCGAACCAGCCGTGATAGTGGCCTTCAAATTTGATGATTTTCCGCTTACCGGTGAAAGCGCGGGCTACTCGGAATGCTGCCTGCACCGCTTCAGCGCCTGATGAGTTAAAACGGACCAGCTCTGCAGAGGGCACTAATTCCTGAATCAGGCGCGCTGCTTCGTACTCTAAAGGGGTTTGACCAGCCACCAGAATGCTCTGTTGGAGTTGGGCGCTCGCCGCTGCGATGACTTCCTTAGGGCTGTGGCCAAGGATCATTGGCCCCATACCCGCGAAGTAATCGATGAAATCATTGCCATCGAGATCCACTAAGTGCGCGTCATATGCCTTGTGGAAGACGAGTGGATGTGGACGCAATCCGGTGCGGTAGCCGCTATTGACTCCACCAGCGACGTAAGCCGATCCTGCTTCCCACGCTGCTTTTGATTTATCGAATTTCATGCAGCGACTTTACCAAGCGTAATGCTCAGGATGTGTCTTGCATCCAGGGAAAATCTCTTCGATTGCCTTGAGTTGTTCGTCACTGAGTTTGATTTCAAGTGCGCGAAGCGAGGCATCGAATTGCTCCATCGTTCGCGGACCGATAATCGGCGCTGTTACTGCAGGTTGATGGAGTAGCCATGCAAGGGCAACATCGCCAGGAAGTAAGTTCCATGAGTCGCAGAGGTTCTCCCACTTCTCCACCTGTGGGCGGAGCTTCTCGAGCGTCTCTGCCGAACGCGCTTCGAGTCGACGTTTACCTTCCTTTACCTTCTTGATAACACCACCGAGCATGCCAGCATGCAACGGTGACCAGGGCAAGATGCCAATACCAAGATGCTCTGCAGCGGGAATCAATTCTCGCTCGATATCACGGACCACTAGGTTGTAGAAGGATTGTTCAGAGACAAGTCCCATGAAATTCTTTTTCTCTGCCGCTTGTTGTGCTTGCAGTAGATGCCAACCGGCAAAATTTGAACTTCCTACATAAATGATTTTTCCTTGTTGCACGAGAAGTTCCATCGCTTGCCAGATCTCTTCCCAGGGAGTGGTGCGATCGATGTGATGCATTTGATAGAGGTCGATGTAATCGGTCTGCATACGTTTCAAACTTGCGTCACATGCCCGTTTAATGTTTAGCGCAGAGAGCCATTTGTTATTCGGCCAATAAGGAACATCGTCATAGCCGCTCATCTCGCCGTATAACTTGGTAGCAAGAACAACTTTCTCACGACGTCCGCCACCTTTGGCAAACCAACGTCCCATAATCTCTTCGGTGCGACCATGATGTGGATGGCCATAGCGATTAGCGGTATCGAAGAAGTTCAAGCCAACATCAAGGGCGCGATCCATAATCGCATGTGAAGTGGGTTCGTCGGTCTCTGGGCCGAAGTTCATGGTGCCGAGACAAAGACGACTGACGGATAGGCCTGACCTGCCAAGATTCTTGTATTCCATACTGGCAACCTAATCGAGTAACTCCATGTGGGCAAATATCGATATGCGAATCAACTGCTAAATGCCTACCCTTGGAGCCATGCGTACCTGGCTAACCCGCGTAACAACAATTCCCGGGCTCCTTGCGCTTCTCACTTCGGGTCTCTTCTC